>JAAFJS010000236.1 GCA_013298985.1 Cytophagales bacterium | reverse complement strand
CCTTCATTTTCTATACACACATTGCGAATTGTCGGATTTGAGATGGTAAGCCTTGTAAGTCAGCGACTTAGGGTCGGTACAGCCTTTCAGATTTAAGAGTTCTATATTTCTAAACTCAATAGGGTGGCTTTCCGCTTGGAGGGCGATATACCCCTCAGAGAGAAGTTTTCCGTCTTTTTTGACCCACGAGTCTGCGGCAGTAGCCTCTATACCGCCCGTAGCCCAGGTAAGCCCCTCGTTTACAAATCCTCCACCAATGCGCGGGTTTTGGTAGGTCAGTACCGTATCTCCATTGATGAGATGATGCACTATCGAGTCGCCCAATACGATGGCACTTGCACTGACCCATTGGTCGCCATCATACGTTTTGGAATCAGAGTCAATGCAGTGATTATCATTGAGTTCACCCTTCATAAATACCTGCGTGCCTGGCGTACACAGGTTGCCTGTATGCCGAGTTCCCTTGCCCAATCCGCCCAAAAGTTGCATCTCCAAAGACACAGGAAAACCCTGGTTCATGGATAGACTTTGTGCCGACTGGGAGTGAAACATCACGCCACTATTGCGAACATTCCACAATGCCCCACCCTTAGTTTGTTCACCCACAAAACGGTATTGAAATTTGAGAATATAATAAGAATACGGAGTTTGAAAATACAAATGACCATATTTTTCATCAAAATTTTCGTACATATCATACACGATTCTCAACACTCCTTTTTTTACTCGAAAGGTGTTTTTGTAGTTGTCATTGAGGGGCTGTCCTGCTATTTTAATGTCCCAACCTTTCAGATTCTTGCCATTAAACAGTTTTACCCATTCCTGTTTATCTGCTTTCTTTTGAGCAAAACCACTGTGGGCAAACATCAGCAGTAATGCTAAACCTATGATATTCAGTTTCATATTGTATTTTCTGTTAATTTTATAGTTTAGTAAATATTAAAGTATCAAAATCAAAACACGCACGCGTAAGCTACTATATTTGGAGGAGAAACATAAAAATAAACATAAAATTTGGAGATTTCATAAAACATTTTTATAAATTTGTTTTATTAGTAGTGGGTAATACAAAGTATAAAAACAAAAATAAAACGTCATGGTAGAGTTATTTAGAGCCATTTTTCAGCCAGAAGTCTTGATATTTCTGATTCCTTTGAGTATCATCATAGGACATTATTATTTAAAATCACAAAAACTCAGGTTGGGGATTGGCGAGGGAGTCAGACCCGAAGACATTAAATTATTGAAGGAAAATATCGCGCAAAATAACCAATTAAATGAGCGCGTCAAAAACTTAGAAACCATCATCACCAGTTTGGACAAAGAAATATTATCATTGAAAGCCCAAGATGATGCCGCACACGTGCGCGAGTTGGCTTCGAAGGTATAACTGAATCTAAACAAAATCACCAACGCATACTTATTTTTCATTGAGCAAGTTCAGCGTACAGCAAGCCACCAAGCCCGCCGTTTCGGTGCGAAGGCGATTATCACCTAAGCTAACCTTCTGAAAACCAATAGTTAGTGCAGTTTGCAATTCTTCCTTGCTAAAATCTCCTTCGGGACCTATCAATATACAGCAAGACTGCGCTGCGTGTGCTGTCCTGAAAAGTGTGGCTGTATTTTCACCATCTACATAGGCAATGAACTTCTGAGGCTGAGGAATTTGGTGTATCAAATCCTCAAAATTTTGAGGGGCATTTATCTTGGGCAGATAAGTTTGTAAGGATTGTTTGAGTGCTGTAACTGCCTTTTTTTCAATGCGTTCTGTATTAAAATAACTTCTTTCAGTGTGCTTGGTGATGACAAAAGAAATTTCGTCAATGCCAATCTCCACGCATTTTTCCATCAGCCATTCCATTCTGTCTGCATTTTTAGTAGGCGCGATGACCAAGTGAATATAAAAATCTTTTTTTCTTTCAATTTGTTGAAAATCAATCGTTTCTATTTCACATTTTTTCATATTGGCGTTGGTTATCTGTACTTTGACAAGCGCGCCTCTGCCATTGGTGAGGTGGAAAAAATCGCCTTTGCCCAAGCGCAATACCTTGACGATGTGCTTAGACTCTTCCTCGTCCAAAAAATCAGTTCCTTTTACTTTGATATTTTCTTTGAAAAATAATTGCATGAAACAAAAATGAGAAAATAGAATTATTTTGCAAATTTGCAGTAATTATCAATAGCACACAAATTTTGCGTAGAAAGCTACTTGAAAAGAGTGATGGATTTAGTCCGCTTTCATCTATGCGATTTGTGTGGTCAATCGTACATAAAAAATAAAAACAAAATAGCTATGTTAAGAACGCATACTTGCGGCGAACTTCGCTTACAGGACATCAATAAAACGGTTATTCTCTGCGGCTGGGTGCAAAAAGTCAGGGATAAAGGTAGCCTCCTTTGGATTGACCTTCGCGACCGCTACGGACTCACCCAGCTCCTCTTAGAAGAAAATTCCAGCGAAGCACAGGCATTGCTCACTGCGCGCCAGCTTGGGCGCGAGTTTGTCGTCAAGGCTACGGGAATGGTTATCGAGCGTATGTCTAAAAATAGCAAAATGGATACGGGCGATATCGAAATCAAAGTTACTGAGATAGAAATTCTTAACTCAGCAAAAGTTCCTCCGTTTATTATCGAGGACGAAACAGACGGCGGCGATGACTTGCGTATGAAATATCGGTATTTAGACTTGCGTCGTGGTATTGTCCGCAAAAATCTCGAACTGCGCCACCGCATGGCAAAAGCTACGCGCGACTATATGGACGGTAATGGATTTTTGGAGGTAGAAACGCCTGTCCTCATCAAGTCCACGCCCGAAGGTGCGCGCGATTTTGTAGTGCCTTCGCGCCTCAATGCGGGTGAGTTTTATGCCTTACCGCAATCTCCACAGACTTTTAAGCAGTTGTTGATGGTGTCAGGATTTGACCGTTACTTTCAGATTGTCAAGTGTTTCCGCGATGAAGATTTGCGCGCTGACCGCCAGCCAGAGTTTACCCAAATAGATTGTGAGATGTCTTTTATCACCCAAGAAGACATTTTGAATATGTTTGAAGGATTGGTAAAGCATCTTTTCAAAAGTCTTAAAGGGCTTGAATTTGCAAAATTCCCACGCATGACCTACGCAGACGCGATGAAATACTACGGTGCAGACAAGCCCGATACGCGTTTTGATATGCAATTTGTCGAAATCACAGACTTGGCAAAAGGCAAGGGCTTCAAGGTATTTGATGATTCGGAAATCGTGGTGGGCGTTTGTGCCAAAGGTTGCGCCGAGTACACCCGCAAACAGATAGATGAACTGACCGAATTTGTAAAGAAACCACAAATTGGAGCAAAAGGCTTGGTCTATGTCAAGCATGGAAACGAAGGCGTAAAGTCGTCTGTCGATAAATTTTTCTCTCCAGAACAGCTTACAGAGTGGTTAGAGCTATTTGGTGCAGAAAAAGGAGATTTGGTATTGATTCTTTCGGGAGAAACAGAAAAAACACGTAAACAACTGAGTGAGTTGAGGTTAGAAATGGGGAATCGCTTAGGTTTGCGCGACAAAAACGTATATAAACCGCTTTGGGTACTTGATTTCCCTCTTTTGGAGTGGAACGAGGAAATGCAACGTTACCATGCCATGCACCACCCGTTTACCTCGCCCAAGCCCGAAGACATAGGCAAGCTACACTCGCACCCCAGCGAAGTTCGCGCCAATGCTTACGACATGGTTATCAATGGAGTAGAAGTTGGCGGAGGCTCGATTCGTATCCATGATAGGGCTTTGCAGGCGACAATGTTCCGTTTGCTGGGCTTTACTGATGAGCAGGCAAAAGCACAATTTGGCTTTTTGATGGACGCTTTTGAGTTTGGCGCGCCGCCACATGGTGGAATTGCCTTTGGGTTTGACCGCCTATGTTCTCTTTTTGGTGGCGCAGAGTCTATCCGCGATTTCATTGCTTTCCCCAAAAATAACGCAGGACGCGACGTAATGATTGATTCGCCCTCAGAAATTTCTGAAGAGCAGTTAAAAGAACTCAGTATTGGCGTGGTCAAAAGCGTAAAATAAAAATGTTTTTTTCTTGGTTCAACTGTTAAAATGGCAAAATACTATTTTAATAGTTGAATTTTGAAAAAATTAATAAGTAATTAGACAAATGTAACTTTGCCTTTAGGCGAAGTAAGTAATTCATAATCAAATTATTCGCCTAATTGGTTTTCATAAAATACTCGTTCTTTGAGTTCCTACCAGTTCCACTGCGGCATTAAAACGGAAGGTTAAATATAACTCACCGTTTTAACGGTGGGAACATTCAAAATCCAAGAACGACTTATTCTTGAATGTCGTCAATAAAGCAAATATACTTTTATTTTGGTAATTAATTGATTATCAAAAAATTATGGCTAAATAATTCTTTTAAAATCTAATTATTCAACGGAAACATTACGCCTCAGCCCTAATTTTACCAATAGATGCTTGTTCCCTCACCTTACTATTTCTTTTTCCACAAAGTACATATCTACCTGTCCTTTGTTTTTTGCCTCTATTTTGCCGCGATATACGCACTCAAAATGGTGCTTTACCCACGTATGCGTGATGCCAGAGATATTTACCTTGCCCACTTCGCCACTTGATTCCATACGGCTAGCAAGGTTTACGGTATCTCCCCAAACATCATACGCAAATTTGTTTTTGCCAATCACGCCCGCCACCAAGGGACCAGTATTGATACCAAGCCTTAGCCCAAAAGTAGGAAATCCTTTTTTCTCTTGCTCGTTATTCCACTGGTTCATAAAGACTTGCATTTCCAGCCCAGCCCTGACCGCGTTGATTGGGTTTGTATTATTTTCTATAGGAATCCCGCCTGCACACATATACCCGTCACCTAACGTCTTGATTTTTTCTAAATTATGTTTTTCTGCTATTTCATCAAATTTTTGAAAAAAGAAATTGAGCTTATCTACAATCTGCTCAGGGGAAAGCCTTTCAGAAATTGATGTAAACCCCTTAAAATCAGTAAATAAGACCGTAGCCATATTGTAGGAACGAGGGCTTGCTGCGCCTTTGTTTTTAAGTTCGGTAGCTATCTCGTGAGGTAAAATATTGAGTAACAGTTCTTCTGATTTCTTTCTTTCTATCTCAATCAATTTTTTCTGTTCTTCTATTTCTCTCTTTTGTTTTGTCAGCTTTCGGTTTGCCATCTGCCTGCCAATCAGCGCAATAACTGTTAGCGCGATGATGACAAAGCTGCCAATAATTGCCAAGTAAAGTCGCTGACTTTCCACCTCTTGTAGCCGCACCAATTCCTGCTGCTGGGCTATAATTTGCCGCTGTGTCTTAGAAAGCGAATCCTGCGCCTCCAATTTGTCCTGTTGCATTGCAGATTCTTCTCTTTTCAGTGCCAATTCGGTCGAGGTTGAGGTCAGCGAATCTTGCTGTTTCTGCACAATTTGCTGGAGTTCTATCGTAGCATTTGCCATCACACCTGTAAATTCTTCCTTCAAAATAGCCTCATCAAAATCTGTTTCTTCATTGTGCTTGCTTTGGGTGGCTGACTGGTTATTGATGCCACCCAGAATGTCCATGTATTTTTTTAATTCTTGCGGCTTGTTCAGCTTGCTAAATGCCACAATAAGAGCCTTGCAGTGATTTAGCTTTTCAAAATCATTGATGCCAAACGCGCCTGCACTGTCTAACAATAATTTGCTATTGGTCGCACTGAGTTCGTATTGTTTTTGTTCGAAAGCATACTTTGCGATTTTCTTTTTGATAGAGGCAACGCCTTCTATGCTGCCTGCTTCGCGATAAAACTTTTCTGCGGTTTCGTAGTCTTTTATCTTTTTCTTGAAAGCAGATTGGGGCGAAAAAAAGTCTCCTTCCAGCTCATAAGCGTAGGCAATTAATTTTTTATCCTCGGCTTTGAGGGCATAAGCAATCGCATTTTTGTAGTATTTCTCAGCGATACTTGGCTTTTCTAAGCTGACGTAAATTTCGCCATTTTGCTTGGCAAACTTGACCGCTTCTCGGAAGTTATTGGCTTTCAAAGATTTGACTAAATATTCGTCTATTTTTTGGGCTTTTTTGTACAGTTGTTTCTTATCTACTTGAAAACCAAATGCCCAAGTAGTCAAACAAATAAAATAAACGACCAAAGCAAAGCAGGAAAAACGTTTCATGGGGTTATCAGATTGTGTTTTTGCAAAGCTAATCAATTTATGACAAGTAATGTTTGCTAAAAAATAGATTATATGACTTTTTGTAAATATTTCAAAAAAATAAAACTTTCTTAAAACAATTTTTGTGGAAACCCATTTATGGAGATTGGTTCACCCTCTTAAAAGAGGGTGTTATAGACTGATAATCAGCATATTAAAAAATATAACTCCTCGCTTTAGCGGGGAGAACTCATCTGTCCACAAAAAATGTCATACAATCATAAAACTTTCTTAAAACAATTTGCTTCCATTTTAGTTTACATTCAGATTGACAACACACTACTTTTTTAATTTTCCATTCCTTGAAAATTTTTGTTGTGCTGGCATTTTTTATAACAATAATGAACCTATAATTTTTTTAACTTGAGAGTCAGGGTTATTTTTAAACTAAGAAATAAGGGGGCTACACTTCCATTTCACCATCAGCATATCCTCTCTACGCTGATAGGTAATCTGCTGGCTGGTTATGACAGTAAGCACCTCATTTATAACTTTTCGTGTTTGAAAGGTCAAACTCGTATTAGCAGAAGTGGTCTTCACTATTATTCCACTCGCGTTACGCTTGTTTTTGCCTCGCTTGATAAGGGCATGATTAATTATTTCTTACATCAGGTTTTCAAAAATAATTTATTGGAAGTAGGTGATTTGATTCTTACACCCGAAGCCATCGAGGAGGAACACCAACCTTCCTTTTCTAACCCAACCAAGTATGTTTGCATTTCTCCTTTGGTAATAGTGAAGCCCAATGGTGACGAAATTGCCAAAGATTTTATACAGCCCGATTCTGACCAATTTTCTGATTTTCTCTATGAATCTACTATGCTCCGAATGGAACTTTCTGGGCTATTTTCTGCACAAGAGATTTCTTCTTTTTACCAGTTCCAAGTCTTGCCTGATATGCAATACATAGAAAAATTGAAGAAAGAGGCAAAAAAATTTGCACGCATCTATACCCTTTATGACATCGAGGTTCCCAAGGCTGAGGTCAGAGGCTACACTTTCCCCTTTTCGCTTTATGCCCACCCCAAAGTACATGATTTTATCTTTAATGGTGGATTTGGCGAGGTGGCAGACGAGGGCTATGGTATGCTTGACATCGCCAATGCTGACCCTCTCACGCGCTGTATGCCTTATAAACTGGCTATTCCCGAAGACAAAGTAACAGCCAGTCCTTCCCAAACATGGTTTTAAATTTCCCCCAAAAAACACTTTGTAATTTATAATTTTTTGAAAAGTGGGTAACAAAAATAGGAGATTATTTTGGCATGAGTTAGCTAAAACAAACTCCTATTGATAAAAAATCAAATCTTCTCAAAGCCTGTATATTCCCAAATTGCTTTGGGTAAATTGATTCCTGTGGGCGTTTGGTTGTTTTCCAGCAAAGCCGCCAAGATGCGTGGCAGGGCAAGCGCGCTCCCGTTTAGTGTATGCAAAAGTTGCATTTTTCCTGTTTCGTCTTTGTACCTGAGCTTCAAACGATTGGTCTGAAAAGACTCAAAATTGCTGACAGAGCTTACTTCGAGCCATCTTTTTTGTGCCGCAGAATACACCTCGAAGTCGTTGCAAAGTGCCGCGCCAAAGCTAATGTCGCCACCACAAAGCCTCAATATTCTGAAAGGTAATTCCAATTTTTCTAACAAATAGGCTACATAGTCGCACATGATTTGGTGCGTTTTGTAGGATTCTTCGGGCTTTGTAATCTGTACTACTTCTACTTTGTCAAACTGGTGCAGGCGATTGAGTCCTCTCACGTGCGCGCCCCAGGAGCCAGCCTCGCGACGGAAGCAAGGTGTAAAGCCTACGTTTCTGATGGGCAGTTCATCAGCTTTGAGAATTACATCGCGATAAAGATTGGTAATAGGCACTTCGGCGGTGGGGATTAAGTACAGTTTTTCTTCGCCAACCAAGTACATTTGCCCCTCTTTATCAGGGAGTTGCCCTGTGCCGTAGCCCGAAGCTTCATTTACGAGGATAGGCGGCTGGATTTCTGTATAACCTGCTTTTTGTGCCTCGTCCAAGAAAAAATTGACCAAGGCACGCTGTAACCTTGCACCTTTGCCCTTGTAAACGGGGAAACCAGCCCCCGCGATTTTGATGCCCAAGTCAAAGTCTATGATGTCATATTTTTTGATGAGTTCCCACTGCGGCAACGCGTCTGCCCCAAGTTCGGGCAGATTTTTGGCGCGCTCTGACTCAAACACAAGCAGGTTGTCTTCGGGAGTTCTGCCTTCGGGTACGCTTTCGTGAGGTAAATTGGGGATTTGATAAAGCATTTCCTGCATTTTCGCCTCATAGTCAGCGAGCAGGTCAGTAAGGTCTTTTGCTTCCCCTTTGAGGGCTAAAGTTTCCAGTCTCACTGCTTCTGCCTCGTCCTTTTTACCTGCTTTCATCAAGTTGCCCACCTCTTTGGAAATCGCGTTGGACTTTGCCAGCGCACCGTCCAGCAAGGACTGTGTTTCGCGGCGTTTGCTATCCACTGCCAGCAAATCATCAACGACTTGCTCAGGATTTTTGACTAATTTTTTTCTTAAACCCTTGATGGTGAGTTCTTTGTTTTCCCTGATGAACGAAAGCTGTAACATAAAATCAGTTTTGAGTTTGCTATATTTTGCACAAAATTTTTACTAAAAACAAATTAATTTGTGAGTATAATCCACAAAGTTAAAGAGTTTTTAGATGAAATGGAAGCTAAATAATTAGTCAAATTTAGTTAGTTTTTATTATATTTGCATTATGGGAGGCAAGAAAAAATACATCAAGTTAAATGAAAGCGAAAAAATCACATTACGTGAGGGGTCAAAATACCACTCTACATTCGAGTTTCGTCAGAAGTGTCAAGGTCTATTAATAGACTTCTTGCGAAAGTAATTAGAACAAAAACAAAGTAAATTTGTGAGATGAAAGCAACAAAATTTGATGTATTGTCCAAGCTGTCTAAAACCAAGTTTCGTTTCTATACAGGCGTGGAACACTATATTTTTGATGTAATGGTATTAATTGTTGATGAATACGACCTTCAGACCAAGTTAAAGGAAGGTCGTCCGAGCAATTTAGGTACATCTGACCAAATTTTAATGCTCTTGGAATATTACCGTGA
>JAAFJS010000235.1 GCA_013298985.1 Cytophagales bacterium | reverse complement strand
CAGGGCATCAGCCCACCCAAATTGGCACTGACGATAGCCATAGGCGTGGTAGTAGGCATTTCTCCTCTGTTTGGGCTAACTACTTTGATTTGTTTTGGCATTGCGCTGGCTCTCCGCTTAAACGTAGCCGCGATGCAACTGGTAAATTATGCAGCTTACCCGTTGCAGTTGATTTTGTTAGTACCTTATTTCCAATTTGGAGCTTTTATTTTTGGCAAAGAAAATACGATTAGCTCCCTTGACCAGCTTCAGCAGTTATTTGAACGCCATTTCTGGACAGCCTTACAAACGCTTGGCTGGCTTTTCATCAATGCTACCTTTGCTTGGCTACTTTTTGCCCTGCCTTTGGGGGTGGGCGTGTATGCGTTTTGCTTGTTTATTTTTAAAAAATACCATCATTAGGCAATCATTGCTCAAAAATATTTTTATTTCTCCTATTATTTTGGTTGCGAATATTTCTTCTTTTTTATAAGTTTGTAAAACAACGAAATTCGAAATAAGTTGAATTATTTGAAACCTGAATCTAATAATATCAAAAAAAATATGATTTTTTTACGTATTTTTGTAGGCAAATAGTTCTATTACTTTCAAACATAAAAACCAATGAAACACCTTACTACATTTTCATACACGTTTCTGATAGTTTCAGCCCTGTGTTTTTCTTGTAATGATGCCTCTCAGCAAGGTGAAAGTGCGGCTACTGATACCGTAGCGGTTGCTCCAGCCACATCACAGGCAGAAGAAAAAATGCCAGAAGACAAATCGAAACGCCCAAGCCCACCTGCAAAGGTCGAGGCTAAAATTGCTGATGTAACTATTACGATTGATTATAGCCAGCCCGCAACAAAAGGAAGAACCATTTTTGGTGAAACTATCCCTTTTGGTGAGGTGTGGCGCACAGGCGCAAATGAAGCCACCATCATCACTTTCGACAAAGATGTGCTGATAGAAGGTACAAAATTAGTCGCAGGCTCGTATTCTCTGTTTTCTATCCCCAACGAAAAGGAGTGGATTATCATTTTTAGTACCAAAGCAAACCAATGGGGAGCATTTGAGTACAAACAAGCAGAAGATGCACTCAGGATAAAGGTAAAACCAATTCAGGAGAAGGAAGTTACAGAACGCTTTACTATTACCGTCTTAGAAGGGGGAATCGTGAACTTGCAGTGGGACAAAACAAAGGTTTTATTTAAAATACAAAAAGCATAATTTTTTTCTTTTTCTGAAAGATTTTTTATATATTTAGCTTTCGAAAGAAACAATTTGCTTAATGAAAAAAGATGCCATTTTGAAATTAAACAAAATTTTACAAGAAACTACAGGCGTAAGCCTCCTACAGTCCGAGAGAGAAGAAATAAAGTTGCGTATGCAAGCGTTAGTGCGCTTTCCTGATTATGCTTATCGGACTATTTTATTCCCCATAGTGCTTTTGCTTGCTGTTTTGGTGGCGGGTATCATTGGTTTCTGCCTTTTAAATCACTATGGATTTGCTATTGTTTTCCTCATTTTAGGAAGTGCCTTAGCCATTTTGAGTGGAGGCTTGTTTGGTATTTTGCTTTTTATTCGCCAGTTCACAGGCGAGGCAAGGGCGATTTATGACCTGGTAATGCTGCAAGTCAAAATGGTTTTGATGGAAATTAGCATTACTGACGAAGATGATTTAGAACCGTACTGGGAGATTCCACCCATCGAAGATGTTATCCGCGGCATGAACCAAATCGTGTGTATGTCTTTCATGGAAAAAGAGATTTATAGGCGTTTTGCGTATTTGCCTGGCGTGATTTACCACGTTGTAGAGCTTGTTTTTGATTCAATATTGGACGAAATCGCGTATGCTGTTCATCACTTATCCGAAAAAAGAACTGCACAGCCTCACGCCGTAGGTGAAATCAATATTCACCTTCATTACGGCAGGCAGGGGCTACGCCAAATAGAAAAATTGATGAGTAACAGAAATAGTATCATCAAACGTGGCTTGGGGCGAGTTTCTCTGTCCATCAAAGTAGTTGCTTTTTTTGCTTGTGGTTTCTTGGGCTTGCTTATTGGCATTATTTATTTACTCATGGTTTGAGAACTATCAAAATGGTACGCATTCATGAATATCGCTTTTTTTGGAAACTTTTATCCTGATGCTGTTGATGGCGTTTCTGTTGTTTCTTACGCACTTGGCAAGGCATTGGTCGCACAAGGGCATCAGGTTTTCTTTTATTTCAATTCGGATAAGTCCTCCACCCAAACAGACGTACAGTCTGGCATTATCAGGCGTGGGTTTCCAAAAAAAAATTTTCTCCAACTTTCCCCAGACTTAGCTGATTTCTTAGCGCGCAATCCTGACAAAATAGATATTTTTCATCTTCATAGCGTGTTTTATCCCCCTAACACTGCTTTTGCTTCTGCGCTCTATCGCTTAGGTCATCGCTACATACTTTCGCCCCATGGTGGCTATAATGATAATATTTTTAGACGGCATTGGCTGAAAAAAATGTTTTACTATTATTTCTTTGAAAGAAAGATGGTGCGGCGTGCCAAAGCTATTTTTTGTGTAGCAGAAAGAGAAAAAGAAGACCTCCAAATATTTGACTATCAGGGCATTGTAAGGGTTGTGCCAAACATCATTACCTCTCCTCCTCTTGCTACTGAATCAGAAACTACTGTATATAATGACCATTTGACTAAAACCATTATTTTTTTAGGACGGTACGATATGCTTCACAAGGGGCTGGACAAGCTATTGCATATCTTCAAATATATAGAAGCCCTTGATAATAATATCATGCTAAATCTCTATGGCAGAGGCAATGACAAAGCAAAATTGGAGAAAATGGTTGCTTCCCTTCACCTACGCAATGTGTCTATCCATGATGGCGTTTTTGGAAAGGAAAAAGATGAAATTATGCGAAAAGCCACTGCTTATATCCAGCCTTCGCGCTGGGAGGCATTTGGTATGGCGATGTTCGAGGCGGCGATGCTTGGCGTGCCTGTGATTGTCAATAAAAACTTGTATATGTCCGATTTTTTTGTAAAACATGGATTGGGCTTACTCATAGATGACGATTTTGAACAATCCGCCCAAAAGATAGTAGAATTTATGAACGACAGACCTCGTATAGCACACATAAAATCACAGATTGCTGAGGCAATCGCAAAAGAATTTTCACCTCTGGCTATGAAAGAAATAATAGAAGAAGCCTACAAAAGCATTTTGTAATACACTTATATTGAAAGCATTGCTATAACTCAGATAAACCATTGACTGGTAAAATTTATCTATTCGTCAAATAAAATTTCATCTTATTCTTGATTTTTTTGACGACAAAAAATGGATTATTAACAATAGCCAAAAAAATACTTTTTACTGCCTGCCAATAATTTTTATTACCTAATGCAAGAGAGAATAATCGTATATGATACTCAACATGAATTTGACGGTCAAGTTTAAATCTTTCAAAGAATGGTTTTTTGCGGTGTAATGCCAAATATTGCTCAAAACTTATTTCATTCAATTTTTGCCTACGCTGTGTGGAATTATATAAAAGCCAATAAAAGGTATAAAAACTTTTGATGGTAACTGAGGTATTCAAATTGCTGAAATATATCCTATATTTTCCTAATATGACAGGTAGCACCACGATTATACAACCATTCTCCACCATTCTATTCCATAAGTCTGCATCTTGTCCTGGTCTTAAATCACGATAACCTCCTACCTCTTTTACCTTTTTTGTCTGATAAATTACGCCTGAGTGCGTCAGGGCAACAGGAATATTTTTTACTTGATATTCTTTGAACTGGGAAACATTTATTGTGTTGCTCACACGCTTATATGTTCCTATAGATACCCCTTTTTCGTTGATATGCTCCATCCAGCAGCCGAGTACATCTATTTCTGGGTGCTGTTGCATATACTCTACCTGTACCATCAGTCTATCACTCATCATAATATCATCACTATCAAGCACCGCTATCAAATCTCCTTTGGCAAGATTATTCCCTACATTGCGCGACGCGCCCACACCCTTATTTTCTTGACTCACTACGCAAACTCGACTATCCAAAGCCACGTATTTTTCGATAATAGAAAGTGTAGTATCTGTGGAGCCATCATTGACGATGATGACTTCTATATCTTTATAGGTTTGATTTAAGCAGCTCTCAATAGATTCAGCTATATATTTTTCGGCATTATAGGCTGCAATGACGATAGAAACGAGGGGTAGCATATTTTTTATTTATTTAAAATATTGGTTATCAGGTTTTTAGATTGTAAAAAGCGATTTATTTTTTCTTGCGTTGCCCAAGGGGTAATTTTGCTTTTAATAAAATATATTTATCAATTTTGATGCAAGATAATGAATAGCAATAATTTAACTATATCTTTTTATTGAATTAATATGCAAGAAAAAAAAACTACTACTAAAATTGTACTTTTTGGTACTGAATCGACAGGTAAGACTACCTTAGCGGCACAGCTTGCCCTTTATTACAATACTTTATGGTGTCCAGAGTTTGCGCGTACTTATTTGTCCATGAAAGACCAGATTGAAAACCGAGCAAGCCAGCAAATTGTATCTGTCTATGAGGACATAGAGCCAATGGCAATAGGTCAGCTGGCACTGGAAGATAGCTTTGAGGCACAGGCGAATCGATTTCTTTTTTGTGATACAAATTTATTGACAAACCTGATTTATAGCAATTATTATTTCAAAAAACACCCTGATTGGCTTCCACAGGTAATACAAAAGCGCAACTATGACCTTTATCTATTGCTTGCCAATGACATAGCATGGGAATATGACCCACTTCGCGACCGCCCTCATGCGCGTAATGAGTTGTACGATATTTTCAAAAATACGTTATTAGTTAGCAAACAAAATTTTGTAGAAATTGATGGATTAGGAGAGAAAAGATTTGAAAATGCCTCGTTAGCAATCAATAATTTCCTTACAATTTAAGTTTGTAGCCTAACCTTCTGGCATAAAAATAGATAATTGGAGAAATACTAATCCAATACCGCTTAGGCGTAGGCGGATAATCTGCCCATTCACACCCCAAATCTTTCAGCCAAGTTTCCCACATCATTCTATTTTTGAAGTACGCATTGGGTAAAATAGTCGTTTTTCTACCCAAAATAAGTGAAGTAACTGCAAAGTGAAGTCTATCAGTGCAGATATGCTCGTATTCCATCGCTAATTCAAAGTAGGCTTGTACTTTTTGAGGAATCATTTTGACAGGGTCTCCATCATTCATATAATTATCTGCAAAACGAGCCTCAATGTCTGTTCGCAAAAAAACACCTTTTGCTTTTGTTGGAGGTTTTATTGTGCCTTCATACCTATATCCCAATACTAAATCAGGCGCAAGAATTGTGTTAGGTAACATTTCAAGGCTTTTCTTGTCCCGTACATAAAATTTACTAACTAAGTCTGGGACAGCTTCTTTTTTACTGTCAAACAGGCTTTTGTACATAGATTGAGGAAGGATAATTGCTGTTTTCTTGTCTGATGCCCGCCTCATCTTTTCATAATATTCTTTCCTGTGATTGATATAATAATATTTCATACCAAAATTTCCTCCACCTGCAAAAACGATAGTGTCCGCTTGCTCGAAGTCCAAAAGAGGAATTTGATAATGAGCAAAAAGCTGATAAGTGGCATCATTTATCAAATCATCTCCCACGTTTCCATGCGTATTTGGTAAAAAATGAACTTTTTTAGATTGAAGTGGCAAAAAAATAGGGTCAAAATACGAATAAGGTAATAACATTCTGGATTCAAGTTATGTAAAAAATGTAGAGTGAATTGTAGGTGATTGGGCAGAAAAATTCTCATGGAAATAACTATCTTTGTAAAACGACAAAAGTAATCTAAATATTATGAAAGTACGAAAAATAATTTTGACTATTGTTTACACAGTGTGTATTTATTCGTTTGCATTTTCACAGGCAAATTTTGAAACCCAAACGATTGATAGCCAAGTAGCTATTGGCTATGGATTGGCAATCGGAGATATAGATGGTGATGGGAAAGCAGACATTATTTTGGCAGATAAAAAGCAATTTGTTTGGTACAAAAATCCAGCGAAAAGAAATGAAATATGGCAAAAATTTGTCATTGCGGAAAATCTTACTGAGTCTGATAATGTGTGCATTGCCGCCCGCGACATAGACGGTGATGGCAAGGTAGAAATTGCCGTTGGCGCGCAGTGGAATCCCTCCGAAACCAAAGATGATACCAAGTCTGGGGCAGTTTTTTACCTGATGCGCCCCCAAGACATTAGCACGCAAGAGTGGAAAGCTATTCGCCTACATCACGAAGTTACTACCCACAGAATGAGGTGGATACGAACAGGCAAAAACAAATTTGCGCTACTGGTTGCTCCCTTGCATGGCAGGGGAAACTCCGTCAATGCTGCGCCCACCATGCGCGACGCAAGTGCCAAAGAAGCAGGTGCAAAATTTTTAGCTTACGAAGTCCCCAAAAATCCTCAAAAAGATACTTGGAAATATACACTGCTGGACGAAAGCCTGCACGCCACCCATAATTTTGAGGTTTGGGAAACGAAACAACAAACGACTATCCTGCTGGGCGGCAAAGAAGGCATCAAAAAAATGACTTGTAAAAATGGGAAATGGAAAAATGAAGGTTGGCAAGTCAAAGAACGTGGCTTTGGCGAGCTGAGAATGGGACTACAAGCAGATAAAAAACAGTTTATTACTGGCATAGAACCCATGCACGGCAACGAGCTAACTGTCTATCCTTATGATAATCAAGGGGAAAGGCAAAGTCTTTACAAAGATTTTAATCAGGGTCATGCGCTGGCGTGTGCAGACCTATTAGGGTTAGGCTATGACCAAATCGTGGCGGGCTGGCGAAACCCAAACAGCGAAAATAAGGTGGGCATCAAACTTTTTGTGTCTGACAAAGCTGGGCTGAATTGGCAAATGATAATCATAGATGACAACAAAATGGCTTGCGAAGACCTGCAAATCGCTGATATAGACGGCGATGGCAGGCTCGACATTATTGCTTCAGGGCGAGCCACCAATAATTTGGTGATTTATTGGAATCTGAAATAAAAAAAGTAGAGATTGCCTTTACAACCTCTACTTTTGTGATGGATTCAAAAAACAAAAATACTAATGTGTAGAAATGGATTTCCCTACCACGATTTGCTTTTCCCCCATTGCAGGTGTTGGCAAAGCGCACCTGCAATAATTTGTTGGTGTGCTTCGCTAACGCCAACAAAGGCAAAAAATATACTTTCTTAGTCCGAATTTGTAATTTTGACCAAAAAAGACAAGTTTAATTTTTTAGTTGCTTTTACCACACCCAAAATTTTTATATCTTACCAAAAATGTAATTTGCTAAAAAGTAAAACTAAAAATTTGTTTTTTAACGCTTAAAGTTGTTTTAAACACCGATTTTATTTAATAATATTTAACTACAAATGAACTCACAGTTCATAAATACGCATTTCAGTTCTTTTTTATTTGGGTTTTTTGTTTTATCTTTGCAAGGTCAAATACGAAAAAGCTGGAATTGCTACAAGTTGCGCGCCTTGGGGCAGGCGAAGTTTGGCAGTATTTGATGATAAATTTATGTAATCCAAACCGTAAAACAATCATTTAACATGAAAAACCATTTAAAAAGAGAATCAAATGCTCAAATTAATACTAAAAAAAGGCATTTTTTAGTATTAATTTGCTGTTTGGCACTATTAAGCCCAGTCGCCTGCCAAAAAGAGAGTGTTCAGTTGCAAGATGCAAGAAGTTTGATAAAATTACCCGAAATTATTGAAAAAGGGAGCATCTTGCTTTGGCAAGGTGTGCCTCTCCCAGAAAATACAACCATTGTCAAAACAAAGGTAGGAAATACCAATGGCGCAAAATTTGTTTTCCCGAAGGGCATCAAAGCAGTCATTCAAAAACCAGACAACTCTCTCTCACTGGAAGATTATGATTGCTATTCATGTACCAGTGATTGCCAAACTGGGTGTGATGTGGTGAAATTAGGAGATGCCGTTGGATGCTCCAAGTGTGATGACTCAACTCCAAAAACTTGCACAGGCAAAAGTTGCCTCTCTGTGGGGAATATTACTGGCTTTATAGACACCAATACTGAAATTACTTTCATCAAAAAAGGAGATAAAAATAAAATGGCTACTCTTGCTTCCCCAAGTTGGGAAATATTAGCGAAGCTACCAGCAGTGCAAAATGCGTTGGAAACACTCAACTTAAAGTATTATGGCACTAAAAATCCTTCACAAGCAGTTGAAAATAAAGATAGAAAAGGATACCTAATTGACTTATTTGGCTCTCCTGCCATTTATTATATTCCTACTACCTATTTTAAGAGTTTGCCACAATCCAGGGTAGAAGAATTTGATGAACTGGAAGAGGCTGGCGTTGTTGATGTAACTTGTAAGTGTGAATCTGGCACGACAGGGTGCGTAAAAGAGAAAATTAAAAGTATGGCAGTTACGATTGGCTATAAATGTACATCAGGGGTTTGTACTACTTGCAAAATGACTTGGTAATTACAAGGAAGTCAAAAAAGATGAAACATTCAGCCAAGAAATAGACCTGTCGGGCTATCCAAAAGATGTCTATATTCTAAAACTCATCTTAAAAGATAAAACGCTGTCAAGGAAGCTATTTATAGAGTAATTTCATTCATTGGTTCTCCTTGATTATTTTTTGATAGCAAGCAAGGAGAACTTTTTATTAGATAACTTGCTTAAATAATTGCAGTTTGTAAGCCCGTTAGGGCTTAAATGTTGACGGTCCGCCGTTGCGGTAACACAAAAGTATTACCTTGTTCCTGTAAGCCTCGTAGAGGCTTAATACGGTTCGCCGCTGCGATTGAACTCCTACGGAGTTCATAATACATTGACTATCATTTATTTACTACTACCAACATCAAACACCTAACGGCGTTTTTAATCTGCAAGATGTCTATTGATAGAAAACCAAAAACTACTATGAAAAAAAACACCTTTCTTTTCTTTTTCTTTATTTTTAGCCACTGCGCTGTCCATGCACAGGGCTTTCAGATAGGCTTCAGTGCCAAGCCCCTGATTTCCTATCCCAGCTTTGATGCCTGGGGGGACTATGCCCATTCTTCTATACGGTACTTACCGTTTCGTTCTTACGCGTTAGGGCTTAGTTTCAGAGAAGCGATTACGCCCAAGTGGAACTTAGAAACGGGCATTTCGATTGCTCGCTTGGGGTATTCTATCAATCATACGCCCATTCATGTGATAGGTCAAAGGATTACACAAAATAATGTCAGCAGACGTGCATGGTCTGTGTTTGAGATTCCTATTGGCATTC
>JAAFJS010000234.1 GCA_013298985.1 Cytophagales bacterium | reverse complement strand
CCTAAATATTGACCACTTTTTTTGACAGTTTTCTTTTTTTCTTTGTCGTAATAACTGCTTACTTCGTACAAATAATATTTGTCTTGTATTTTTTTAATCTCTTGATTTTTTTGACGAAAAGCCAAAACCCAGTCAGGATGTGCCATAAAAATAATGGATATGTTACCTAATATTAGGTAAACAATCATAAGACCTAAAATGTTTAAAAAAATCAAAAAAAAACTACTTTTTTTATTTAATTAAATCTATTCCCTAATATTTTGGGAAGTTAGGGATTAATCCTACTTATTGTAAAATGGCAAAAAACCGCATTTTAGAAGCTGAAAATAAGCTAAAAAGTGCACCTGTTAGCCTGTTTTAGATTTTTCATTCGCCCTATTTTTTTCGTAAAGTATGATAAACTTATTTTTATAAACATCTGGAGATAGATTTGCTTGTTGCCCTTTGTCTGACTTCTGCCCTCGCCAATCTGTATGCTCTACAAAACCAAAACGGATAAGTAGTATCTCAGGCTTGTCTAAGCCACTAAATGTTTTAAATTTTTCAAAATTTATAGTAAGATAAAAACCGTTTTTGTCTTTTGTTGCAGTAGATTGTTCCTGTGCATAACTCCGATTCCCAAATATTTGTTTGGTACTTGATGGTGATTTGACTTCTATAGAATAGTCATCATTGCTCAAACAAACAATATCTTTCTCTGTTTTTTCCTTGCCATGTTTCCATAGTTTGGGGTATTGATTCACCAATTTAGCTGCCGTCAAAGTTTCTACAAAATAGTCTAACATTTGTGGGTTAGGAAAGATGTCTTTGCCTATTTGTAAATTACAGATTTTTGACTCAAAGATACATTCCCAAGACTCAACAATAATGCGGACTATCTCTTGCTTATCAAGTGGATTTTGGGCTAATAATTCTTCAGTAATGCCTTTCCACTCAGCAACGGGCTTACTATTATAGGGTGAGGTCATGTTAAAGTTCTTTAAGTAATTCTGCAATTGAAATATTAAGAGCCTTTGCTATTTTATCTATATTTAGTAAGGTGATATTTTTTTCAGCCCTCTCAAGCATACCAATATAGGTTCTATGCACACCAACAAGTTCTGCAAAATCCTCTTGTGAAAGATTTTTTTCCAATCGTTTTCTTCGCAGAATTTCACCAAATTTGATTAATGTTTGAGAAACCATAAGTATATAAAAAAATTTAGCACAAAGTTGTTAATATGATAACTAAAAATCTACATAGTATAGTTAGCATTTAATAAAAATGAAAAAAATCATTGAATAATAGCTAATGGAAGGTCATATTTGTAAAAATATTGCTTGATAAATGCCCAACCAAGACCCAATCCAAACAGGTTTAGCCCTCATTCGTCATTGGTTTGCCCAGCGAAATTGGCAAATTAAACCCTTTCAGGAAGAATGTGCAACTGCCTATCTTTCAGGCAAAAGCGGCTTACTCAACGCGCCTACGGGCAGCGGGAAAACGTATGCGCTTTGGCTGCCCTGTTTGGTGGAAGCCAATACCCACCCCTCTCCTTTGGGCAGGGGCAGGGGTGGGGCAACTTTACAAATTCTTTGGATTACGCCCTTACGCGCCCTGTCCAAAGATTTGCAGAAGGCAATGCAAACGGCAGGTGATGAAATGGGGCTGGGCTGGCAAGTAGGCTTGCGGACGGGCGACACCGAAAGCAAAGAGCGACAGAAACAAAAGAAGCAAATGCCTGAATGTCTGCTTACTACACCTGAAAGTTTGCATATTTTGTTTGCCAGCAAAGGTTATGAAGATTTGTTTAAAAATCTAAAAACGGTGGTTGTAGATGAATGGCACGAGCTGATGAGTACCAAGCGTGGTGTGCAGATGGAGTTGGCGATTTCGAGGTTGGTCGCTATCCAGCCTACACTAAAAATTTGGGGAATTTCAGCTACCATTGGCAATTTGGACGAGGCGTGTACGGTATTGACCCATAGTAAAGAAGCGGTCATTATCAAAGCCAAGATAGCGAAAAAAATTGAGATAGCATCCATTTTGCCTGATGTAGTAGAACGCTTCCCTTGGTCGGGGCATTTGGGTATAAACCTGATTGACAAGGTTTTACCTATCATTGAGCAGAGCCAAACTACCTTGCTTTTTACCAATACACGGGCGCAAACAGAGATTTGGTATCAGAAACTCTTGGAAAAAGCACCTGAACTGGCGGGGCTGATAGCGATGCACCATGGCTCGCTGGACAACGAAATTCGGACTTGGGTAGAAAATGCCTTGCACGAAGGCAAGCTAAAAATCGTAGTTTGCACATCGAGTTTGGATTTGGGCGTAGATTTTCGTCCTGTGGACACAGTGATTCAGGTAGGTAGCCCCAAGGGAGTGGCGCGTTTTCTCCAGCGCGCAGGCAGGAGTGGGCATAGACCAGATGCAGTAAGCAAAATTTATTTTCTGCCCACGCACGCCTTTGAGTTGCTCGAAGCCGCCGCACTCAAAGAGGCAGTGCAGCAAGGACTTATTGAGAAAAGAGAGCCAATTATGCACTCGATTGATGTGCTGGTGCAGTACCTGCTGACGCTGGCAGTTTCTGATGGATTTGATTCCGAACTGCTTTATAATGAGGTGATTAAAACGAATTGTTATCAAAATTTGACCAAAGCAGAATGGGCATGGGCATTGGATTTTATTACCACAGGTGGCAATAGCCTTTCGCAGTATGATGACTACAAAAAGGCAGAAAAAGAAGGCAATTTTTATCAAATCAAAAAGAAAAAAATAGCCTTTCAGCACCGACTCTCGATAGGTACGATTGTCAGTGACCCCATGATTAAGGTCAAATATTTGACTGGTGGCTACATAGGAACGGTGGAGGAATCTTTTATTTCGAGGTTAAATGAAGGCGATATTTTTTGGTTTGCAGGGCGGAATTTGGAGTTTGCCATGATGAAAGAAATGAATGCACTGGTCAGAAAAACCAACAAAAAGGCAGGAATGTTGCCGCGATGGTCAGGCGGAAGGTTGATGTTATCGAGTGAATTGGCGGAATTGGTGCGAGAAAAACTGGAAAACTACTTAGATTTTTCTGTGTCTGCGCCCTTGTCTGTGTCCCCACTGACAAGTCCTGCGCCCTCACTGATGAGTCTTCCTATCGAACTCCAAACGATAGCTCCGATTCTTGCCCTCCAGCAAAAATGGTCTATCATTCCGCGCAAGCACCAACTTCTCATCGAGGTATTAGAAACCAAAGAAGGGCATCATTTATTTGTTTATCCATTTGAGGGGCGAGGAGTGCATGAAGTTTTGGCTTCACTCATTGCATTTAGAATCAGTCAGTTAAAGCCAATCACATTCAGTATTTCTATGAATGATTACGGATTTGAGTTGCTTTCTGACCAAGAAATTAAGATAGAAAAAGCATTGGAAACTGAACTTTTTTCTACTGAAAACCTGCTGGAAGATGTGATGGCAAGCGTAAACGAAACTGAGATGGCAAAGCGCAAATTTCGCGATATTGCAGCAATTTCAGGACTGATTTTTCAGGGCTACCCCAGCAAATACATTTCAAAAAAGCATTTGCAGTCTTCTACGGGTTTGCTTTTTGATGTTTTCCAAAAATATGATTCGGAAAACCTGCTCATTGGTCAGGCACATACAGAGGCAATGAACTTTGCCTTGGACTTGAAACGCCTGCAAACTGCCTTAGAAAAAATTAAAAATCAGGAAATTATCTTGAAAAAACCAATACAGCCCACGCCTTTTGCCTTTCCGATTTTGGTAGATAGGATACGCGCCCTGCTCAGTTCGGAATCGCTGGAAGACCGCGTAAAAAAAATGACAATTTCTTTGGAGAAAATAGCAGGCTGAGTTTTTAATAAATTTCTTGCAAAAATAGACATTTTTCCCCTCTCAGTAGGAGAGGGCAGGGTGAGGTGGTAAAAACAAGCATTTTTGCAAGAAGTCCAACTAAGCACCTTGCTTTCTGTTAGTGAGCCAGATGCCAAACAAAACCACCAACCCACCAATGGCAGTCATCAACGTAAGTTCTTCGCCCAGCGCGATGGCTACGACTACCGCAAATACGGGCGTGAGATTGGCTATGACCGCGGAGTTAGTTGCCCCTATTTTGATGACTGCCTCATAGTACCACACAAAGCCCAAGGCGGTGGCGGTGCTGCCAATGTAGGCGACTGCCAACAGCGACTGCCAAGAAGCCGCTTGGATTTGAGCTATATGCTGCTCACTGAGGACAGGAAAAACCAATAAAATCGTCCCAATCAATGCTGAAAAGGTACTTACTGCCAGCGCGTTCATCTCTTTTAAAATCACTTTTGCCAATAAGGTGTATATCGTCCAACTCAAGGAGGTGAATATGATAAATGTTTCCCCCATGCCCCAAGCGTCGTTTCCTAACTTAGTGAAATCGCCACGCACGATGACCACAGCCACGCCCGCAAGCGTGATGAGCAAACCTATCCACTTGATACCTGTGATTTTTTCTTTGAAAAAAATGGCACTTAGCAGCATGATAAAAATGGTAGAGGAGGTAATGAGCAGTGATGCCCTGACAGCAGAAATACTCCCCATTGCCCCAAAAAAGAAGAAATTATAACAATATACCCCAAAAAATGCAGATAAAAACACCAAAATCCATTGACGCGAGGTAAAAGCAGGTAATTTGAAGCCATTGGCATGAAGGTATGCCGCCATCAGAAAGAGTGTACCAAATACAAAACGACTCAAAGCCGCCATAGAAGGACTAAAACTTTCCAGCGCAATCTTGCTAATGGCAAAGTTAGAACCCCAAAAAAATACAGTAGCAACGAGTTTGAAGTAAACGAGTTTCATAAGCGTTTTTTCACAAAGCTATGGATAGGTGCTATTCATTTGCAAATAAGTCCCACATTTTTATTTGTTTTAAAACGCAAAAAGAGTTGAATATCACCCAAACCTGTCGGCAATATTCAACTCCTTTTTCTGCATTTGCAATCTCAACGCACCATTATTTGCCCGCCAGTTGCATTAATTTTAATTACTTTTTTGCTATTATTTCCTGAAAAAGTAGTCGAATTTATATTATTCTGTGGGCTATAACTATTGACAGGATTAGGTTTTGAGCCATTGTTCAGCAATTCACCAAGCAAGGAGGAAACATCATTTTTGTTGCTATTTCCTGATGTTTTGCCCTGATTTATTACATTATCGCTTTTGACCACTTCGCTGGGCGTTCCTGATATATCTAATTGATAAGCAAGGTTTTCTTCTGGTGTAATCTTGATGTCTGTCGACTTGGACTGAATGTCTATCCACTCGAAACTTGGCTTCAAAGTACGTACCTTAAAACTGCCCCCTTGCATTTCTAAGCGTGCTTTTTGACGCATTTCCTGCACAAAAACTTTGGACAAAGAAGTTTTACCTGTCAGCGCGTAGGCAGTAATGATGTCAAAATCGTCATTGCGAGAATCTACATCTAAATCCTTGATTTCGTCAATGTTAATCTCTGATGAGCTACTCTCTAAGTACAATCTGTCCGCACTTCGCAGGTTAAGCACACCATATTTGAGTGCAATCCGCCCGTTCTGGACTGTGCCGATAAAAGCCTTGCCTGACTGCAAATTGAGATTGGCAAAGGGAGGCAAATCACCTGCATTGAGGTTGCCATAAGCCAAAGTAAGCTGTAAATTTCCTTTGAAATTTTTTTCAAAACTTACATCACCATATTTATTATTAATATTGAGCTTGGCGCGTTCGGGCAGGGTAATCGTCAAGTTGATTTCCACATTGGTCTTGTCAATCGTACTTTTTGCCTTATCTGTCAAATCGTCAATGAGTTGTGAAATCATATTTCCGCCTTGTTTTTCTGAAATTTCAGTGGTCAAGATAAAATATTTTTCATCAAACACAGGCTCTACACTCACGCGCTGGAGAATTTTCTCTGCTTCATCTTTGGTTTTGGCTACGGCAGAAATATCGATGGTGAGCTTGATGGAGTCCTTTTCCCAGCTTAACACATTGATTTTCCCGTACTTATTGGTCAGGCGCACCTCTACGCCGCGCTCGACTTTGAGGTCGTGCTGTACCTTCCTACTTGCTTTTTCTATTGGTTTTTCTTCGTTTCTTGCCGCTAATTTGGTGGGCAAAAATACCAACAAATCAAAAAAGAGGAATAAGGGCAAAGCGACCTTAAATATGATGTTCATTGGGTTCTTTTTCATTTTGTTTTGGATTTTTCTTTGTCTTAATTTCATCTAACATTCTCTCCAACAGCTCGATACGGATACGATAATTGCGAATCATTGCCTCGATGACCTGCTCGTTATTGGCATCTTCTTTCAGGTCATTGCGGAGGTCAGTATAAATTTTTTCTAATTCCTGAATATCAATAAGTAAATCGGGGTCATATAGGTCATCTTGCTCATACTGTTTGAGTTCCACCAATTTTGCTTGGAAAACATCATCATAATATTGCTCAGTTTTAGAAAGTGCAGGATTCACTTGGGCTATATCACCCAGTTTGTCCATTTTGTAGCTAACCCAGCCGATTCCCAGTGCCAAAAGTAATGCTACACTTGCCGCTACACGCATTAGTATAGGGCGACTAAACGCGTACATTTTGACCACCTTACCTGTTTTTGTAGGTTTTTCCGCCTTTGCCTCCGTCTTTTGTAGCTCCTGGCTGATACCCGCCCAAAGTGAATCTGGTGCGCTGAACGTTTCAAATTCATGGCGGTTTTCATCTATAAAATTTTTGAACTTATCCATTTTTTTATTAAATTTTTATGTTGGCAAATTGTTTTTGTCCCCTTCTTTTTTCAAACTACAAAACGGTCGTACCCACAGTGGAACTGCTAACAGCACTAAACTATTCTTTGTATTTTTTAAGTTGAATTACTTTTTTCAAACTGATTCAAACAATTTCAAACAGACTCAAACAATTTCAAACTTTTTTTAAACTTTCAAACTTTTTTTCTGCTCTGTAATAATCTCACGCAATTTTTTGCGAGCTTTGCTGTATTGTGCTTTCGAGGTCGATTCAGTAACTTTGAGAATTTCGCCAATTTCTGCATGGTCGTAGCCCTCAAAAAGGTACAAATTTAGCACCACGCGACAGCCTTCGGGTAGCTGCGTGATGGCTTTTTGTACGAGCTTTACTTCATAATCTATGTAGCTGTCGTCCTGTTCATGCTCAGTGAGGCGGCGCGCCGTTTTGCTATCTTCGACACTCACCGTCAGTAACTTCTTCTTTTGCAACAAGTTAATGCACTTATTGATGACGATTCGCTTGAGCCAAGAGCCAAAAGAAGCCTCAAAGCGAAAGCTATAAAGTTTTGTAAAAGCCTCTACAAAAGCCTCTTGCAAAACATCTTTTGCCTCGTCTGCGTCTTTGACCATACGCATACATACATTATACATCGCGTCTGCATACTGCCGATAGAGCTGATATTGCGCTTTGCTATCATTAGCCAAGCATCTCTCTATCAGATACTTCTGAATATCGTTATCGCTTGTTTCCAAGGGTTTAGTGATTTGTCCCGCCGCGCGGGGTATATCGGTAACGGCTTGCATTTTGCGTAAATTTAAGTAAAGATTCGAAACAAAATTTGTTGTTTTTGATTTCATTTCTCTATTGATAGACAAGCCCACAAAGCAAAGGTTGCTGAAAAATATTCTTTTTTAAAAAAAATGTAAACTTTAAGTATTAATTTCGCATTTTGTTCCAATGCGTGAATAACAAACTGACTTTTATTTGCAAAATTAATACGTTATGTTATTAAAAATCAAGAATTTAGGAAGTATCAATCAGGCTGAAATAGACCTCAGCAAAGACCTCATTTTGCTTTGTGGGGAAGATGACACGTGGCAAACTTACCTGACTTATACCATTTATCACTTGTTTAGCTTCGATACAAGTTTTTTTTTAGAACTTACCAAACTTACACAGCAAGAAGATATGACGGCTATGGCAGATGAATTATTGAAAAATAATAAGTTGGAAATCAATTTGTTAGAAAGAGTAGATGCTTATTTTCTGCCTTATAAACCTCAAATTTTAAAAACGACTACTACCCAGCTACGAGAAAAAATACGTGAGTTTTTTGCCAATTTCAATGCCTCTTTTATCGATACTGAAATTAGTATTTTGGCAGAAGACGAGTTTATCAGAAGACAAATTTCTCTTTCAAACTACGAAACACATTTCGGAAATATGCAAAAAGGCTATTTCTTAACTGCCAGCAAACCCACTCATTCCCATGTACTTACCTTTGAGATTACACCTCACCACCAGTTTACGCACGACCGCATAGCCAATGCTATAGCCATGAATACTTTTATCTGTATGGTACACAGCATATTGGGCTTGCAAACGCAGATTTTTCAGGTAAACCAAAAGTTTAGCTTGGGTTCTGACCAAGAAATCCAAGATTTGGCGCAGAAAACGTCTTCTTTTGCTTATTTGGCAGACAGATTAGACCTGATTTCTCCTGCTTTTTACTCTCTCAGTTTTTATTTGCGCCATCTGGCACAGCCACAAGATTTGTTGATTATCAGAGAGCCAGAAAAAGAATTAAGTATCGATAATCAAGTTCTTATCGGCAATTTTATTGGTAATTTGGTTAATCAGGGCTTCAAAGTCGTTACAAGCACCAACAGTATTCCCTTGGTGGAGGAGATACGCCGAATGATAGAATTTGAAAAAAATGAGGTGCTTTCGATGGAAAACTCTATTTCTTTGTTTTTTACGCGCAAGGTCGAATGGACTAAATTTAGTGATAATTAAAAAAACTCAAAACGGTGATGACTGAAATTTTTATCACTTCTATTCCTTCGCCTCTGGGCAGGCTGGAAATCGTGGGGACTGAAAAGGAAATTAATGCCGCCAATTTCAAAGAAAACATTGAAAATCAGGACGTTGGTTTTGATGATTTGCCTCTATTGATGCAAGATTGCGTCAGGCAGTTGCTCGATTATTTTGAAGGGAAACGCCAAGTTTTTGATTTTCCTATCCACCAAAAAGGAACAGATTTTCAGCAAAAAGTGTGGGCGGCACTTCTCGCTATCCCTTTTGGGAAAACGTGTTCTTACTTGGAACTGGCGCGCAAGATAGGTGATGAAAAAAGCATACGCGCCGTTGGGACGACCAATGGCAAAAATCAGTTAGGCATTATCGTTCCCTGCCATCGCGTAATTGGCTCTAATGGCGACCTGACAGGCTACGCAGGCGGGCTTTGGCGCAAGCGGTGGCTGTTGGAGCATGAGCAAAAAGTGGCGCATGGACTACAAACTTTATTTTAATGAATTGCTTTATAAATTATTGATATTCAGCAGAATAAAACTTTTTTTCTCCCATTCATTATA
>JAAFJS010000233.1 GCA_013298985.1 Cytophagales bacterium | reverse complement strand
AGTTGAAGGACTTAATAATGCAATTAGAGGAGTCATCAGGCGTTCTTTTGGATTTCACAGTTTTGAAAATCTCAAAAGAAGAGTTTTGATGGAATTTGGGTGATTCCGTATAAATCTTAGTAGAACCTAGATTTTTAAGAAATAATAGGAAAAACTAATATTTTAGTTTTAGATTGCTTCTTTAATAAATACCATCACCAAAACCTTTAAAATAAGTATGAAAATACCATCTTTTTTTAGTTTCCTTGTTTTAATGCTTTTTGTAAGCATTGCCAGCGCACAGAATAATGTAACCATCAAAGGGAAAATTACGAACCCTGCGGATACCAAAGTAACCTTTACCATCACAAAAGGAGAAATGGGTGAACCTGAGAATATTACCATTAATCTGGACAAAACCAATAGCTTTGCCTTTGCGACAAAGATTGGCGACATGGCACGCATGAACTTTAATCATGGCACTGAAAACTCCATTAATTGGTGGATTTTAGAGCCTAATGACGAGGTAAGCATGACTTTTGACTCCAAAAATTTCTATCCAAGCCTCAAATTTGAGGGTAAAAATGCAGAAAAATTTAATTATTATGTAGCTGACTACATAGAAACTGATGTCAAAAGAAAATGGGGCGAGCAGGTACAAAAAAATACCGAATTACCCATTGAAAAACAATTTGCCTACTTAGACACCATCATGGATTTGAAACTTGGGGTCTTGGAAAAGTACAAAAACAAGGTCAGCTCCATGTTTTATGAAGTATGGAAAGCAGATATTAAAGGTATGGTAAATAGTTACCGTTTTACACCTGTTTACATGGAGAAAAGGAAAAATAAAGATTTTGGTCTGTTCTCTCTTTCTGCCGACCAGCGCAAATTTATGAATGATATGCCTGCACAAAACGACACAACTTTCAAGGCTTTTTTGTTCAGAAGCTATCTTTCAAGTGTTTTTTATATGGTTTATCAAGAAATGGACAAACTTTCGGGCAATAAAGGCTGGTCAGCAGAAAAATTTAAAGCCTTGAGGAAGGCATTTTACAAAGATAAATTCTTGGAATTGACGATGGCTTTGGACGCACACAGCAATATTGGTTATGCTGGCTTGACTCCCGAATCTCAAAAAGAATATGATTCTTTCTTAAAAGATTACCCTGAAAGCCAATACAAAACGGAATTGGAGAAAATCGTAGAGAAAATGAAAGCCTATTCGGTAGGGAAGCCTGCCATTCCGTTTACCCTCAAAAACGAAAAAGGAGTAGAGGTGCAACTCCAAGATTTCAAAAATAAGGTAGTTTATTTGGATTTTTGGGCTTCTTGGTGCGGACCTTGTATTCAAGAAATGAAAGCCTCCAAACCCGTCAAAGAGCATTTCAAAGACAACAAAGACTTGGTTTTTTTGTATATTTCGGTAGATGAAAAAGCAGAAGATTGGAAAAAAGCAATGGAAAAACACGAAGTCAATGGCGTAAATTTGTGGGCAGAACAGGCTTGGCAAGACCCAGTAACGCGTGCCTACAACATTCAAGGGATTCCCAAATACTACTTGATTGATGGAGAAGGTAAGTTCAATGACGCAAATCCGCCTCGCGCCAGCCAAAACGAAGGCAGAGATTTGATAGTAGTGCTGGAAAAGGCTTTGGCAACATTAAAAAAATAGAATATTTTATTAGTGCAAGGTGCTGATGTACCTTGCACTAATTTTATATAAAATCATTTTTTATTTGATGCCTACTTGTTTCTTTAGTGCCGCTACTTTTTCTTGTTTGAGTTTTTTCAGTCTTACCTCTTGCTCTTCTATCCACTTGATTTCGCTGTACTTACGGTCTGCATGGACATCATCATAGTAGCGATAAGTAACATTATAAAGTGCAAACTCCTCACGAAGCGCGTCTTCGAGTATCACAAAATTTTCGTAAATATTCTTTTTGAGCTGGGCTATATCGCTGCGTTCCTGCATGATGAGGTTTTCTAAGGCAGCTAATTGCTTCATCTCCGTTTCACTTTTAACGGGGCGAGCAGCAGTATTGGTTGCTGTTCCAGCCGCTTTGGTAGGAGGAGCCGTAGCAAACAAGTCCTCATCTCTTTCCCTTGCGCCATAAATAGCTTCCTTTTCGGCAATTGACTGAATGTATAATTCCTGTTTCCAGTTGGCAATTTCTTCCTTGTCAGCGGGAGTCATCACCGTCCATTTCTTGCCAAAGTACAAAGACCAAAGCGTAGAATCGTTTGGATTTGCTTTTATTTTTTTCCAAATTTGCGGTTTTTTGTAAGGGTCATCTTGCTGAATGTCCTGCGCCATAGCCCAAGACGAGAAAACAAATACAAAAAAAGATAAAACGAACAAAAATTTTATAGGTAACATCTTGATTATCCGATTCATAAATATCAAAACAAGGTAAGTAAGTTTATTTAGGGCGATTTTTAAGTATTTATACGCAATAATGATGACAAACTGCGCTTGGCAAGTATCAATTTTTGTATAAAAATAATACAGAAAGCAATGATAGATAAAAATTCAATCATATTTCATAACGTATTAAGAAAGCATTTTTGTATAAATATTTCATTTTAAAATCGCTATCTTTTTAATCGTAATGAATTTTAGTCTTGTGATTTAATGCCTTTAAAAAGAAAATAGCAATAACCATACAAAATTTTTCTATTTACCTAATTCCCAAATCATTAAATGTTTGATTTTTACCTTTCCTTCCTTGGCAAACAGGCTCAAACCTTGACTGCCTGCGCTCGGAAAAATAAGGCTGGTGATTGCTACGATGCCGTCATTTGCAAAAACCTCTACGGAACACTTGTCAAGCAAAATTTTCCACTTGATTTTTCCATTTTCTGCCCGCAAAGGCGCACTATCCTTGCTGGCAAAATTGTTTTTAAAATCTACCATTCCTGACTTGCGGCGGTCAATATAAACTTGCTGACTGCCCACTTCATAACCAATGATGGTTTCCTCTGCCTTGCCTTGTGCTACTTTGATGCCAAATTCTTTTGCGTCTTGGATTTCGAACTCAATTTCTATTTCCAATACATTTCCGCGTACACCTTTTATCAAATCAAACGGAGAGCCAATCTCCATGTTTTCAAAATGATGCAGTTTTTTTCTTAATTTCTCTAATTCTTTTACGGGCTGCTGCGTAATCCTGATTCCTTCCGCATAAGTTTTCAAAGCCATCGTGCGTGGCACACTCATTTGCCCGCGCCAAGGTGAGGTCGGAATCGTATCAGCGTACGCCCAGTTATTCATCCAGCCCAGTATGATTTTTCGCCCGTCAGGGTTTTGATTCCAAGGAATCGCCGCGTAGAAATCCTTGCCGTATTCCAGCCAAAGCGTGGTGCTTGGTTTATGGAGATTTTTAAAAGTTTTTCCATCAAAATCGCCCACAAAATACTGCATACCCACATATTTGCTGGTGCTGTCAGGGTGGGCAGAGGAGATGAGCAATGCCCATTTCTTATTTTTCTCATCACCGTCAAGAGCCAACTCGACCAGTGCAGGACATTCCCATATCAGTCGCTTGTTGCCTGCATCAGCAAATTCACTCAGCAACTTCCACTCTTTCAGGTTTTTAGACCCATAAAACAAGCATTTGAACTCCAAAGGCAAAACTACTGCCATCACCCATTGCTTGCTGGGGGCGTGCCAGAAAACATTGGGGTCGCGAAAGTCTTTTTTCTTCAAATCAAGAATAGGATTTTTTTCATATTTTACCCAAGCTATTCCGCCGTCATTACTATACGCGATGTGCTGACTCTGCCCTGCTTTCTGCGCGTCCGCGCTATGGTTAAAAGCGGTATAAATCGCCACCAAAGGCGGCTTTTCTTTTGTGCCAAAACCACTGCTATTCTCAGTATCTACGACTACACTACCAGAAAAAATCATGATGCTATCTTGCTCATTTTCAGGAATCGCGGCGGGCAAATTTTCCCAACTAACAAAATCTTTGGTCGTCGCGTGCGCCCAAGTCATGTGTCCCCACTTTGTGCCATAAGGGTTGTACTGATAAAATAAATGATAGTTGCCCTGATGATAAACCAGCCCATTGGGGTCGTTCACCCAGTTCTTGGGTGGAGAAAAATGAAAAATAGGACGAAACCGCGTAGGGTCGTTTTGGGTAGTAGCTGTTCCTACCGCTAAATTGGAGGCTGTATTTGTTTTTTCTTGCTGATGACAAGCAAAGCAAGTAAGGAAAACGAAGGCAAAGAGTAGTTTTATCATTTTTTTTGAGAAGCACAAATAAATAACTTACAAAAATATATTACATTTGTCAAAAACGTGATAAATAGATGGATAAGTACAAGATATTATAGCAAAAAACGTAGCTGATTTATTGGTGTAAATATAGAAACTTTACAGCATTGAAATCCAATAAAATAAATCAACAAACAACAATAATTTATCAAAAACAAAAATGAAAAAAGTAAATGTAGGTCTGGTACAGATGACTTGTACCAAAGAAAAAAGTGAAAATGTAGCCAAAGCAGTGCTAAAAGTGCGCGAGGCGGCAGCAATAGGCGCGCAAATCGTGTGTTTGCAAGAACTTTTTACCTCTTTGTATTTTTGTGATGTCGAGGATTATGAAAACTTCAAACTTGGCGAGGCTATCCCTGGCGAAAATACCGAACTGTTTGGTGCGCTGGCAAAAGAGCTTGGCATTGTGATTATTGCTTCACTTTTCGAGCGTCGCGCACAGGGCGTTTACCACAACACAACGGCGGTGCTGGACGCTGACGGCACATATCTGGGCAAGTACCGCAAAATGCACATTCCCGATGACCCTGGCTATTACGAAAAATTTTATTTTACGCCTGGTGATACAGGATACAGAATTTTTGATACCAAATTTGGTAAACTTGGCGTGCTGATTTGCTGGGACCAGTGGTATCCCGAAGCGGCGCGCATCACGACGCTGATGGGCGCAGAAATGTTATTTTACCCAACGGCAATAGGCTGGTCTATCCACCAAACCCAAGAAGTGAATAATGACCAATATGCGGCGTGGCAGACGATTCAGCGCAGTCATTCGGTAGCGAATGGCGTGCCTGTCATCTCCGTAAACCGCGTAGGAACAGAAGGGGAAATGCTTTTTTGGGGTGGCTCTTTTGTTACCAATGCTTTTGGAAAGGTCATTTATCAAGCCTCGCACAGCCAAGAGGAAGTTCACGTGCAGGAAATAGACCTCACCCAAGCTGAGTATTACAGAACGCACTGGCCTTTCCTGCGCGACCGAAGAATCGACTCTTATCAGCCAATTACCAGTAGATTTATAGATTAAAAACTAAAAAAACTCATGCAAACACAGTTCATCGTCAATCGCCAAGATTTCCAGCAAACCAAATTTGTAGAAACCTCACTTCCCTCTGCCAGTATGCTGGCGGAGGGTGAGGTTTTATTGGAAATAGACCATTTTTCTTTCACTTCTAACAACATTACATACAGCATGGTGGGTGAAAAAATTGGTTATTGGCGTTTCTTCCCCACTGAGGAAGGATATGGCATTATTCCTGCGTGGGGTTTTGCAAAGGTAATCGCTTCTCAAAATGCTGATATTCAGCCCAATGAACGTTTTTATGGTTATTATCCTATGGCTTCGCACTTGGTAGTAAAGGCGGGCAAGGTAAACCTAACGGGCTTTTTGGACATGAGTAGCCACCGCTTAGAGTTGCCCATTATCTATAATTATTACAACAATACGAAAAACGATTTGCTGTATGCACCTGAAAATGAGGAAATTATTAGTATTTTCAGACCGTTATTTGTTACTTCGTTTTTATTAGATGATTTTTTTGCAGATAATCAATTTTTTACGGCAACCAATATCATTCTGACGGGGGCATCAAGCAAAACGGCTTTGGGTTTGGCATTTTTATTACATTTAAGACAAAAAAACGGCAAAGAAAACATAAAAATTATTGGCTTGACTTCAAAAAGCAACTTCAGCTTTGTCCAACAACAAAATTTGTATGACGAAGTTTTGACTTATGACGAGGTCAGCGCGCTTTCTCCAAAAGAGAAATATGTGATTGTAGATTTTTCGGGAAATCAGAAATTGCAGAAAGATTTGCAAACTCATCTGGGCGAGCAACTTGTCTATAACTGCGCGGTGGGCATGACGCACTGGGACAAAAACTATATGCCTGAACACAAAACGGCTCATAAACCAATTTTGTTTTTCGCACCCACACACGCACAAAAGCGCAACCAAGATTGGGGACGTGAAGTTTTCCAAACCAAGCTGGCAGAAGCGTGGCAACACTTTACAAGTTACACAAAAAAATGGTTGGTGATAAAACACGCAAACACGCAAGACCAAATCAAGACCATGTACTTAGAAATGTTGGCGGGCAAGATAAACCCAAGTGAGGGCTACATGGTCAAACCCTAACACCAATTAGGGTAATATCGTCGCGCTGGGCGGCATTGCGTTGGTGCAGTTTTAGCTCTTCCATGATGATAGTTTGTTGCTCAGAAAGCGTTAATTTAGCGTTTTCTTTGAGCAACTCTTTCAGCTTGAACGAGCCAAACTTTTCGCCCACACTATTGGGCTGGTCAGCGATACCATCAGTAAACATATAAATCAAATCACCTTTTTGTAACTCTATTTCTTGGTTATTAAATTGTGTAATTTTATTACCTTTAAAAAACCCACCTACGGTTTTTTTGTCGCCTTTGATTTCAAAAAGCTCTTTGCCCAGTTTTTTAGCACAATAAAGCATATTGCGTTTTGCACCTGCAAAAACGACCTTGACATTACCATTTTTGTCAGGGCTATCTATGCGGCAGAGGGCTACGTCCATGCCGTCGTCATTGTCCGTAAATTCTTGCCTGAGTGCCTTTCGGATACTTGCATTGAGTTCTTCTAAGATGAGTGCAGGTTCGCGTACATTTTTTTGATTGACGATTTCGTTGAGGGAATTATTGCCAATCAACGACATAAACGCACCAGGTACGCCATGCCCCGTACAATCTACCAATGCCAAAAAAGTTTCTTTTTCCAGAGGCAGACACCAATAAAAGTCGCCTGAAACGATGTCTTTGGGGATATAGATTTTGAAATGGTCGCTAAAATTTTTGTTAAAAGTTTCGTCTAAGGGCAAAATTGCTTGCTGCATGGTTTCAGCATATCGAATACTGGTCGTGATTTGGTTGTTTTTTTGCTCAATTTCGTTTTTGGCAAGCGTAACTTGTTTAAAAGATTCTTCCAAATCAGTATTTGCTTTTTCCAGTTTTTCATGTGCTTTTTCTAATTGGTCATGCTCTTTGTTTACTCTGCGGTTGGTAATAAAGAAAATCACTACTATCACGACCAGTGAAATCGCAACTGCCATAAAAATGATTTTATTTCGCAGTGCTTCGTCTTTCTCCTCTTGCAAAGTTTGGGTTTTTGCTCTATTTTCGTCTTCCGAAAGTTTTAAGACCTGCCTCATGCTATCTAAGGCTACTCTTGTTTTCACTACGGCATCTTGGTATTCTAATTCGTTTTTTACCAAAGCCTGTTCTAATTCGGTACGTTTGTCAGAAAGTTCCTTTTTTTGCTGCGGTGTGAGGGTTTTGTCCTCTATGATGCGTTTGGTGATTTCTTCTATCTCGATGCGTGTTTGTTCGTTAAGTTGCAAAAGTAATTGTTTTTGCACTTCCAAATCTTGGATAATTTCGTCGAGCCTGTCTTCATAATTGCCACTTACATCTACTGTGGCGGTTTCATTGATGATTTCTCCAATCTCTTGGGCAGTCGTATCCACCACTTCGCCATTTGATATTGCCTCAATATTGACCAAAAGATAAAAATCGCTTGGGAGTACCGTAATTTTAAAACCTTCGACGGAAAGTTTGGTGTCTTTATGGAGGTCTTTGCGCGTAATTACCTCGCCTTTGTCGTCTGTGAAATAAAAATCGTCATCAATCTTGATTTTTAGTCGCTGAACTGGGCTTCCCGATTGGTCATTGACTTTGATTTTATTAATCTTTTTCTTTTCCAGCACATTGGCTTTTTCCAGAATCACATTATTATTGACGACCACTGTGGCGGTGGCAACTGACTTAGGCACATTGATTTGTAGCTTGCCGTTACCATCTACGGAAAAATTGCTTGCATCTATTTCTTTGTCATTAATCGTGATATTTCCTGGCTGGCTAATGTCTGCGCCTTCGGGCAATACAATGTCAAACTCTCCTTTTTTATTGGTCAGGGCGGGTTTGTCGGGATTGATGGCACTTAATACGATTTTTGCATCTGAAATTGGGTTTTTGTCTGCGTCTTGTAGCACCCCGCGAAAGTTACTGAGTGGGTGCATAATTATTTTTATCTTTTTGGCATTTTCGTCAAAAGACCAATCTTTGAAAACAAAATTTTTCTTGGTTGCCTTGACCGAAGTTGGCTTTTCATTTTTGATGTCCACACCAAAAACACCCACCGTATTGGTAACGATAGGTCGTGAGTTATCTATAATTACACTCACATCTTTGAGGGGTTTGCCGTCTTCTCTGACCACTTTTCCTGAAATAAATACCTGCCCCCAAATGAAGCCCTGTGTGAATGGGCTAAAAAGAATAAAAAGTAATAGTATGAAAGAATGTTTTTTCATTAACGGTTAATACAATAAAATAAAAACAGGATTGGCATACTCCTGAAAAGTGCAATTTAATAAGAAAAACTGACAAAAACAATAAAATTAGCCCTAAAATTAGGATTGGTTCATCAATGTTTCTATTTCGTCTGCTTCGATGGGGATTGATTCCATCAGGTCGGTATTGCCTGTGGGGGTAATTAAAATATCATTCTCCAATCTTATGCCAAAGTTTTCGGCAGGGATATAAATTCCTGGTTCGCAGGTAAAAACCATGCCCGCCTCGAAGGTTCTAAACTTGTTTCCGTAGTCGTGTACGTCCAATCCCAGATGGTGCGAAGTGCCGTGCATAAAATATTTTTTGTAAAGTGGCTTTTCCTCGTCTTGCCTGCTGACCTCGTGCCTGTCCAGTAGCCCCAAGCCAATCAGCTCAGATTCCATGATTTTGCCCACTTCTTTATGATAATCTATCCAGTTGTTACCTACTACGAGCATCTGGCGCGCCGCACGCATTACGCGCAAAACGGCATCATACACCTCGCGCTGACGTGCTGAAAATCTGCCACTTACAGGAACTGTGCGCGTGAGGTCTGAAGTGTAATTTGAATACTCTGCCGCCACGTCCATCAATATCACATCTCCTGCCTTGCAGGGCTGATTATTTGCCAAATAATGCAATACACATGAGTTTTTGCCCGAAGCAATGATGGGCGTGTAGGCAAATCCTTGCGAACGGTTGCGGATAAATTCGTGGATAAATTCCGCTTCAATCTCATATTCCATCATGTCGGGC
>JAAFJS010000232.1 GCA_013298985.1 Cytophagales bacterium | reverse complement strand
TAACCTCCTCAAACTGGTGCCTGAGCCTTTGGGCGCAACCAAAATTACATCTATGTCCGCAGGCGGAATAATGCCTGTTTGTTCCTTGTAAGTGATGCCAAATCCATGCGAAAAGTACAATGCTTTACCCGCAGTAAGGTATTTTTTTACGGTCTGCCAAAGGGCGATTTGTCCTGCATCAGAGAGCAAATATTGGATAATTGTCCCTTTTTGGCACGCTTCCTCGATGTCGAAAAGCGTTTTGCCTTCTACCCAGCCATCAGCAAGAGCCTTGTCCCAAGTCTTGCTGTTTTTGCGCTGCCCGATAATGACATTGAACCCATTGTCGCGCAGGTTAAGTGCCTGCCCAGGTCCCTGAACGCCATAGCCAATGATAGCGATAGTTTCGTTTTTTAATACTTCTCGTGCTTTTGCGAGTGGAAATTCATCTCTTGTTACTACATTTTCCTCTACCCCGCCGAAGTTAATTACTGCCATGATTTTTAAATTGTTAATTGTTTGTTGTTTGTTGCCTGTTGTTTCTCCTTGATATTTTAATGATAAGAAACAAAAAACAAAAAACGCTAAATATTTAGTATCTCGCAAATATGAGAAAAATACTTTTTTAGAATAGCATAATTCATCAAAAACTTATTGCTTTTTTTTATAATAATTTGATAATCAATAGCTTTACTTTGCGTATATTTTATGACTAAGAGTCAGTTTTACAAAAAAAGCAACTTCAAAAATCTTTAAATTTTGAAGTTGCTTTTTTGAAATCTACTAAAAGACAGAAGATTTACGGTTTACTTTATGAAGCATTATTATCTTTCTTGTTTCTACCTGTGATAAGTTTCCACAAAAATCCCAAGCCCGCCAGCAAGCCAATGATGATTACTTTGCCAAACTTTGCCAGCACTGCGAAAAGTCCTACTTTGGCAAGCACCTTTCCTGCTATCAATCCACCAATGCCATACGCGGCAACTTCGTCCAAGTCAGGGTTAAAATCGCTGTATTTGTTGCCATCAGTAAATTTGACCACCTCGTAAATCTGCTTGATATTGGGGTCTATCTCGTTTAGCTGTTCCATAGAACCAATTGCGTTTAAAATCAAAACACCTTTTCGCCCCAGCACGCGCACGTTGTAGTTGAGCGTGTGTGAAGGATTGCCACCAAATTCGATTTCTTTTGCCCAATAAAGCACTTTCTGGCTGGCATCATAATAAGGCTTGGTAGCCCAGCCCACCAGTCTGATGCTTTCATAGCCCAATTTTTCTCTTTCCACTGAGCCTTGACTCGTTTCTTCCTTCATCTGCGTAAGAAGTTCCTCATAATCAAGGTCTTCACTGTCGTCATCTTCCACAAAGCCAATCGCGTCATAGGTAATGTTAAAGCCCCAAGCGTTGCTGTCCATCGGCGTAACCTGCTCAGGGAAAATCATGCCGAGAGAGCCTTCTGCCGTAGCTTCGGGGTTTCCCCACAAATCTACAAGCACCTTTTTGGCATTTTCGGGATTCAAATACTTGTATTTGGCTGGCACATTGATAGTGGCAATGCCATTTGCCAATTTGACCTCTCCCGTTTCATATTTCAGGGTCTGAGTGATGGAATCCAGCTTCATCTTGATAAAAGCCTGAACCAGCGCGGCAGAATCTAAGGTAATCATTTCTTTTTCATCAGTCTTGCTTTGGCTCACTGCCAGCCCCGATGCAAAAAGTAATAAAGTCAAAAGTAACGAAACCTTTGACAAATTGTTGGATACATTTTTCATTAATTTCTAAGCGATTAAATAATAAAATGAGTGTTTGGAGTTCGTGTGATTTTTAGAAAAAACACATTTAAAGATTTAAAGGACTGCGTTAATTCATACCATTGATAGCACCAATGGTGTGAAAGCAGAAATGTAAAAACGTGCAAAAGTACCTATTATTTTTTTAAATTTGTCTATTTTGTAAAAAAATATTCACTGGTTTTCAGCCACCTTTGCTATCCGCCGTACAAAATTCAGATAGCCTAAAAACAAGATTAAATCTTTATGAAATCTTACAAACTTTATTACCTTTGTATTGCACATCTCAAAAAATAACAAATAGATTTGTTCAGATTCAGTTTTTAATACTTTAGAAAATTTATACGATAATTTTGACAAATTCAACACACAGATAAAACGGATGCTACTGATATACACTGATTATTGTTATTCGTGAAAATCCGCAAAATCAGTGTCATCTGTGTTCTAAATTTATATTTATGCGAAAAAATGAAATATTTTATATCCTCTTGATTATCAATGTTGAATAAGTCTAACATCATTTATCTGAAAAATCAAAAAAAACTCAAAAACAATGAACCGAATAGTCATCAATAGTTCCAAAGCCCCCGAACCTATCGGACCGTACAGTCAGGCAATTATGGTAAACGGCACGCTGTACGTATCAGGACAAATCGCGATAGACCGCGAAATGGGGCAGCTTGCCAATGAGGACGTGGCTACCGAAGCGCACCAAGTCATGCGAAACTTAGAATATATCCTGCACGAGGCGGGCTTGGCTTTCAAGAGTGTGGTCAAATGCACTATTTTTCTCAAAGACATGGACGATTTTACGGTAGTGAATAATGTGTATGGGCAGTATTTTACGCACCATCACCCCGCGCGCGAAACGGTGCAGGTCAGTCGCCTGCCCAAAGATGCGCGTGTAGAAATTTCATGTATTGCAGTCAAAGAAAGTTAAAAATAAATGGAAACAGAAACCAATGCCCAAGAGTTTATTTTTGGGATTCACCCGATTACAGAAACCATAGAATCGGGCAAAGAAGTAGATAAAGTATTGATTCAGAAAGAGTTAAAAAGTGAAGGACTCAGTGAGTTGGCGCGGCTCTGCAATCATTACAAGATTCCAGTGATTCGCGTCCCCATAGAAAAAATGAATCGCATCACGCGCAAAAATCATCAAGGCGTGATTGCCTTTATTTCTGCGATAAGCTACGCCTCGCTGGAAAATATTATTTCTACCACTTATGAAAATGGGAAAAACCCATTTATTTTGGTGTTAGACCGCATTACTGATGTGCGGAACTTTGGTGCTATCGTCCGAACGGCAGAATGTGTGGGCATTGACGCAATAGTCATTCCTGACAAAAATACTGCAAGGCTGGGCGGAGATGCTTTCAAAACCTCGGCGGGCGCGCTCAGTCGCGTGCCTATCTGTCGCGAGCGCAACCTCAAAGGTACACTTACTTACCTCAAAAACAACGGTTTACAGGTGATTGCTTGTACCGAAAAGGCAGAAAAACTGATGTACGAAATAGACTATGACATTCCGCTTGCTATTCTGATGGGGTCAGAGGAAGACGGCATCTCGCCCGAATGTATGCACCTCTGCAATGAGCAGGTAAAAATTCCGATGTATGGTAAAATCGCTTCGCTAAACGTTTCAGTAGCAACAGGTTTGGTGCTTTATGAGGCAGTGAGAAATAAAAACGTTTTTTAACAGAAAATTTGTTTGATTAGACAACTTAAAACCCTAAATTGCTGTTTATTTAATGAAACTTAAACTTATTCGTGTTTTCTTATGATGCAACCAATCACGCCCACCGTCAGAAATCTCCTTATTTTGAACGTTGGAGTATTTTTAATCGCAAACCTAATGAATGAAGATTTTTCACATTTACTGGGTCTGCATTATGTATTCAATCAAGATTTTGCGCCTTATCAGATTCTGACACACCTATTTGTGCATGGCGGTTTTATGCACCTTTTTAGTAATATGCTGTCTTTGTTCTTCTTTGGTCCCTTGTTGGAATCTTATTTTGGCACAAAACGCTTTTTGATTTTTTATTTGGTCTGTGGCTTTGGGGCGAGTGTGCTTTATACTTTTATTAACTATATGGAAATCAGTCAGGTACAGGCAGTAGTCGAAACTTACCTTTCCAATCCCAACCCTGACAGTTTTACGATTTTGATGAACAAATATGGTATGCAGGTTTTCAAATATGAGGCAGTAATCAAGGTAGTAAACGACTTTGCCGCCAATGCCAGCAACCAAGAATACATAGAGTCTTCCAAAGAATTTGCAAAAGTAATTTTTCAAGAAAAGTCAAAATCTGTGCTTATTGGTGCTTCGGGCGCAGTTTTTGGGATTTTGATGGCTTTTGGTATGCTTTTTCCTAATATGAAATTGATGTTGCTTTTTCCACCAATTCCTATGAAGGCAAAATATTTTGTTGCCCTGTATGCGGCTTACGAAATTTACGCAGAAATTTGGACGAAATTAGATGATAATATCGCGCACACTGCTCACCTGGGCGGTATGCTATTTGCCTTTATCTTGCTCAAAGCGTGGGGGTTAAAGGCAATGAAATAAATAGTTAAGTAGTAGTTAGAATTTAGGGTTTAGTAGTTAGAATTTAGTAGATAGCATAATAAAGCAATGAAAGTCAATACGTTAAAACTTATTATGCAGGAAAATAACTTAATTAAACCTACTTATTATCAAAAAATAGTCATTAAGTCATTAAATTATTAGTCATTCATTATGAGTGCTTTAACAGATGAGTTTAAAAATGTCTGGGTAAAACCAAACAATGCGTTAATGCAAATTATTGTCATTAACCTCCTTGTTTTCTTGGTGATAAACTTGCTGTACGTAGGTCTGGCAGTATCAGGAGTGCGAGATTTATACGGTGCGATTGCCCAGTTTATCTATATTCCTGCGCCCATTGAGAAGTTTTTGTGGCGACCTTGGACGCTTATCACCTATTTTTTCACGCATCAAAATCCGCTACACATTTTATTTAATATGTGGATAATGTATTGGTTTGGGCTGATTATCAAGGACTTCCTTGGAAATGGCAAGGTGATAGCTTTGTATGTGTTAGGAGGTATTGCAGGTGGCATTATTTACCTGATTTGCTTTAATACGCTACCTTATTTCAAGGCACTTACGCCCGAACTCGGAATGTTAGGAGCTTCTGCCTGCGTATATGCGATTGTTACCGCCGCCGCCACTTACAAGCCTCATTTGGAGATGAATTTGCTGTTTTTTGGCAATGTCAAAATCGTTTATATTGCGATTATCGTCATTTTCTTGTCGTTCATAGGCATTGGAGCAGCCTCCTCAGATGCGGGCGCGGGTGGAAACTTGGCGCACTTAGGCGGCGCATTGATAGGTTATGTTTTCATCAAGCAGTACGAAAGAGGCAGCGATTGGAGTATTCCCATCATGCGTTTTTTGAATATGATAGCTGGACTATTTGGACGCAAATATACAAGCCGCACAGGTAATACCAGCAAGGCAAAAGCCACCGCAGGAAAAACAGGAAATTCCTCAAAATCAAAAGGTTATACTTCTGCTGCCACGCCAACCCAAGATGACATTGATGCTATTCTGGACAAAATCTCAGCCAACGGCTACGAATCGCTAACAACAGAAGAAAAGCAAATTTTGTTCAAAGCAAGTCAGAAAAAGTAAAAAGCCTGATGCTTCAATGGATTCAGGTAAAAAGAGTAGATATACGTTATTTTCTTCTTCCCATTGTGGAGTAAAAGAAGTAAATAAATTATTGGTATGCGCCCAAAGAAATAGGCGAACAAGACACAGAAAACCAACAAGATAGCGAACTCACTGTTTTTCTTTTGGCACTCAAAATGCTGTTTGGCAAGCAAGACGACCTGCCCGAAGGCAAGCTGATTTTGAGCTACCGCAAAGAGTTTCACCCCGAAATAGAAAAGGCGTTTGAGCAGTATTCCCTGCCCAAAACCAAACTTTTCTTAGAGCAGCTTTCCATATACGACATCGGCGAGGTGCTGCACAAGTTTGAGCATGACGAAGCCCTCCAAGACAAGTACCACATCAGTTTTGAGAAAAGACTGCCCGAAATGCTCACCCAAGACCTGAGCCAACGGATAGAGTCGCCCGTTGCTACTGTCTTTCAGATAATTTTGAGCAAGTTTTGGCAAAATACGCCCCTCGTGCAGGCGCAACGCCTCTTTTCTTTGGCGACTTACCGCCAGCTAAAAAGCGAAGGCGTAGAAATGAAGGACTTTTTCATGCAGCAAATGAAGCAGTTAGAAAAACACCTGCCCAATGCGGTAGCTTCGGGATTGGTGATAGACATTTTGCAGAAACACATCAGCCTGGTGGGGACTGCCAACAGCTACTCCATAGAGGCACTCCGAGAACACTACCAGCACCGCCAAACGGAAATAGACCAGCTTGTCCCCCAACTCAGCGAACTTTCCCTGCTCAACGAAATATGGAAAAGTACGCAAGAAGCACCACAGGCTTTTGATTTTGAGGCAGTAGCCGCTACTATCCTCACGCACGATACCCTTGCGCCCATAGTGCGGAATACAACCAATCGGGCAAACAGGGGCAGCGAGCCGCACGTATCCTCAAAGCCAAAATGACCGACCTCGCCAGCGTAAGCGAGGCAGACCGCAACGCCATCTACTTAGACGAAACCGACCTCGCCACCGTACAGAGCGGCAGGGAAGGCATGAGCAAGTGAAACGAAGCCGAGCAAGCCCTCATCAGCAAAAGCGAGCAGCGACTGGCACACCAAAAAGCAGTACAAAAAACCATACGCAGGGTAGGTGCAGCCGCAGTCCTCACCATACTACTCACCGCCATTTTTGCCTTCTAACAAATGCGCCAAGCAAGCCAAAGAGCTACCGAAGCCACCCTTGCCCTCGCCAAAGCAGACTCCGCCAATGCCAAAAACGAAAAACTCATCAATGCCTTTTATTTTTATGACGGAAAGTTTGCCGTGGCTTTTGGAGAAAAAAATTATCAAAAAGTTTTTTATTTCATAGACAAAGAGGGAAATAGAGTAGAACGCTTAGGAGAATACAAAGAGGCAAACAACTTTGATGAGGACGGCTGGGCTTACGTAAGCAAGGAAGACGGTAAGGAATACCTCTTGGACACACTTGGCAATACCTACCGAGTCGCCTACAACCTCAGCGACCTCAGCCCCGAAGTAGAGGCATTAGACCTGCGAAACAAGGAACAGGCAAACTTCCCTATGCAGGCATTGCAATACCCTCAGCTAAAAATACTGATGATAAATGAAATAAAAGAAAACACTAAAATCACTATCCCTAAGCAAATCAACCAATTACAGGCTTTAATTTTTCTAAAACTACAATCTTGTAATATAGATACCTTACCCCCTACTTTTTTTGAATTGAAGAATTTAACGACTTTGGATTTGTATGCTAATCAAATCACCGCTTTACCTATTTTAGTGGAGGAATTAAAAAGAATTTACTTTAGGACTTGAATCACTTGACAGATTTGTAAACAAAGAACCATTAAGACGAATTCACGAATGTGTGTTTGGAGTTTTAGCAATGGAAAGTGAATCAGTTGACCCACGACTATAATAGCCAATGTATAAAAAGAAAGATGAACAATGATAAGATAAAGAAGAACAAAAACTACCACTCACCATCAATTCAATTCTACCAAACTACGAAAAAATGCTTGACATACTGTTTGTCTGTCAAGCATTTTTTTATTAACTTTTAAAACAAAATACCCATATTCCTATTTTTCACTATATTCGCGTACAAAATTTTAATTTTAGCTTTATTTGGCGCAACATTGGAACTTTTTTGTAGGACATTAGACGAACTGCCAGCAGTTGCGTCCGAAATCATCAAATTTATTGGGCAGGAAACGATTTGCCTCCTGAACGGGCAGATGGGGGCAGGCAAAACAACTTTTATCAAGGTTATTTGCCAACATTTGGGCGTGGTCGATAATGTGAGTAGCCCTACTTTTGCCATCGTCAATGAATATTTGACCCAAAAAGGAAGTACCATTTATCATTTTGACTTTTATAGGCTAAAAAACGAACACGAAGCACTGGACATTGGTATTGAGGAATATTTAGATTCAGGAAATTTATGTTTTTTAGAATGGGCAAGCCTGATTCCAGCACTTATTCCTCCCAATCATATCACGATAAATATCAGCGTATTGCCTGATAATCAGAGATTAATAAAGTTAATCAGACATGAGTAAACTGACATCGGACGTTAAAAAATTGGTGCAAGAGCATGGCTTGTACTATCCACAAGAGGAGCTGCTCGAAGTGATGAAAGACAAGAAACAGCTTGTGATAGGGATTCCCAAAGAGCTATTTGACGAAAATAGGATTGCCCTGCGCCCCGAAAGTGTGGCAATTCTGACCGCACGCGGGCATGAGGTTTTTGTGGAAGCGGGTGCTGGCTTGCTCTCCAATTATAGCGACAAGGAATACAGCGAAGCAGGGGCAAAAATTGTCTATTCGCCCGAAGAAGTATATGCGGCAGAGCTTATTTTGAAAGTTGCGCCGCCCACGTTGGAGGAAATAGACTACATGAAACCCAAAACGGCAATCATTTCTGCCATTCACCTTGCCGAACTCAAATCGGACTTTTTGAAGGCGATGAACAAAAAGAAAATTACGGCAGTAGGCTACGAGTTTTTGGAAGACGAAATCGGCAATCTGCCTTTGGTGCGCGCGATGAGTGAGATTGCAGGCAATGTAGCCGTTTCGATTGCCGCCGAATATTTGACCGCCTCGCATGGGGGCAAGGGCATTATTTTTGGTGGAATTACAGGAGTGCCACCCACCAAAGTCCTGATTTTGGGGGCGGGAACGGTCGCAGAGTTTGCCGCAAGAACGGCAATAGGCATGGGCGCAGTCGTCAAAGTTTTTGATGATAACCTCAACAAACTGAGGCGATTAAAACACAGCTTGGGCAAAGGCGATTTATTTACCTCTACACTGGAACGCACTACTTTGGCTCGCGCGCTGAAAACCACTAACGTAGCGATTGGCGCATTGAGAAGCACAGAAGGGCGTTCTATCAGCGTGGTGAGTGAGGAAATGGTCAGCGAAATGCGTCCAGGCTCAGTAATTATAGATGTAAGCATAGACAATGGAGGCTGTTTTGAAACCTCTGAACCCACTACTCACCAAAATCCTGTCTATAAAAAATACGGAATTATTCACTATTGCGTGCCAAATGTTGCCTCACGCGTACCGCGCACAGCGACCAAAGTGATTAGTAATATCTTGACTCCCTTGCTGTTACAGATGGCAGAACTGGGTGGCGTAGATGACATGATTTTTGCAGACAAAGGCTTTGCCAAAGGAGTTTATAGCTATTCGGGCGAGCTTACCAATGAGGCTATTAGCCGCAAGTTTGGCATGAAATACAAGGAGTTATCGCTGATAATTGCGGCAAGAATGTAAGTTGTTTTTTACTTAAACCTGTCAGGTCTTGAAGACCTGACAGGTTTGATATACCATTAAACACCCAAACTCCACCCATTTCTGTATTCGCGTTTGACGAACTGATTAGCAGGCTCGAAGTTAGTAATTTTCATATTTTTGCCGTCCCAGAGCAATTTTCGGTCGCCTGAAAGTTTTTTGCCCTCTTTTTCCCAAGTCAATC
>JAAFJS010000231.1 GCA_013298985.1 Cytophagales bacterium | reverse complement strand
TTAGAAAGTTGCTCAGAACGGTTAAACTCTTCGCCTGTGAAGCCCGAAGGAACGGTGGTCATGGAACGTTTGCGTGATTGCTCTCTGCTTACGCCTCCTTTGAGTGCCTCGTCAGCATCTTTTGCCAAGATAAATTCATCTTGCTGGGTTTCTTGGAAAATCTCTTTGAGCTTCAAATTATACTCTAAGGCTTCTTTGTTTCCAGGAAACCACAACTCTACCTGTCGAGCATCTAATACACGCCTCACGATGACCTCCTCACGCGGGTCAGGCAGGTACATAATGGGACCCGTTTTGAGTGTAACGGCACCCGTTTTTCGGTTCAGCACGTAGCGACCTTCGCCCGCAGGAATCGCAACGGCATGGTAAATTTCCTGCTCACCGTACTTGATAATGGCGTGTTCGATGCGCGGATAATAAATCATTTGGTCTTTGCCTGTGATGAATAACTCCTGCCCCAGTTCATAACGGATGCCGTTTTCGGTATATGGCGCAATGACTTTGATGTATAAACCACTAATTTCGTTTAGCTCAATCGCCCTAAATTTACGGTTGCCGTTACGCATGATAAAATCTTCGGTAGGTTCTGGAAACACAACGGCAGGACCTTGTAAATAACGTTTGTTGCCGTTTTCATCAAGCAAAATACAATATTCCAACCGTTCTAAGGTAACGGCTTCGCGTACATAATAATCGTTTTCGTCGCGCACCACTTCCACACCCGTAGGAGGCATATAAAACGAAACGCTTGTCCCTTTGATTATCAGGGTTTTACCTGTAATCAGGTCAGGAGCCTCGGTGCTAATGATTTCATCTTCGCCGCTTTCTGCATTTTTGATTTTAACGACTGCCTTTGTCCAGTTTTTCTTCGCCTCCGTTTCGTCATAAATCCGCACCACCAAATATTGATTGGAGCGCAGGTGATGCCCTGTTACGATTTTGGCAATTTGTCCAGGCCAAAGCGCAAAGAAAACGGGACCAGGAATATTCACCTTCCGCCCAATGTTTAGCTCGCCCAAGTTGTTGGAAGTACCAATTTTAGGTTGGTTGCCGTCTTTGGGCGGATTTTTCAGCACAATGTACCAGCCCTCTGGGGCAATGGTAAAAGTCTGCGTAGATTCGTCAAGGTTACATTTGATAAACTGCTTGGTTTGAGCATCAAACAGTACAGGTTTGTCCGTATTTGCCAAACTCGTCTTGTACGGACCCACATAGACGTTGATATTGCCTTTGGTTTGGTCTGAAATGAAAGCGTACTCGTTCGGCGCAAGTACCAAATCACGTTCTCTGTTTACGTCGTTCATTTTTTTTCAGTTATAAGTTATTAATTATGAGTTATGAGTTCGTTATAATTCATAACTTATAACTCATAACTAAACACATATACGTATTTATTACACTAAGGTTAGTGTTTTTTATACACTTTTTGAAATTATTTTTTAACTGATTGAAAGAGAGGGAGATAAATGGAATAAATTTTATATTCTTGGATAATTGTCTAAGTTAATTTATTTTTGGGAGAAAAATCGTAATTTATGTATATCAATTTGAAGAAAGACATTTTACAATATTGCAAAAGAAAATGTTTGTTGCTGACAATCATATCTTTATTCTATCCTTTTTTGCTTAAATCTCAAAGTATTGATGCTGACTATGAGCATCTTGATTCTCTCATAGAAACAGAATCTATGGTAAATTCACTTTCCGTTTTAAAAATACTTGAAACAACATTGGCAAAAGATTCTTTGAAAGCAAAATATTGGATTAGGCACTCTAAAGCCTCTTATGTGCTTTACAGGCAAGATGATGCTAAAAATAGCATTAAAAAGGCTATAATGGCTGAGCCTAAAAATGCGGAAATCTATTTTGTAAAAGGGGAATTGTATAATCAGATGAATGATTTGCAGGCTTCTTTGGCTGCATTTGACTCTGCTGTCAAAATTAATCCTATTGGGAAGTATTTTTTTTGGCGAGGGATTATGAATCAGCGACTTAAAATGAATGATTTTGCAGAAAGAGATTACCTAAAAGCAATCGAAAAAAAATTTGAAAGTGCCGAATTATATAGCAATCTGACTATTTTATTGTCGGAAAAAGAAAAATTTATAGATGCTTTAAAAGCAATAGACAAAGCACTATCTCTCAATAAAAAGAATCCAAAGACATATTCCATGAAAGCCAAAATATATCTTGCCCTTTTAAATATTGATTCAGCTTGTGTGAGTGAACGCATTGCTTTGGGAATGGGGGCAAAAAATACAATAGGGATACCTGACTCTATATGTGATGGCTCTAAAGTGCAAAAGATGCAATTTGCTGCAGAAGTAAGCGTATTAAATAAGTATTATAATCAGAGTATTAAGGCGTTTTCAATATTAGTCGAAGATTATAAGGTCAAAAAGTCTGATATTTTCCTTAATAGAGGTTATTGCTATTTTCAGATGAAGGATTATGATAAAGCAGAGAAGGATTATTTAGAGGCATTGAAGTCTTCTGATGTTACAAAAGATTTAATCTTAGATAATCTTAGCTTGTTGTATTTCAAAAAAGATGATTTTCAGAAATCCTTAGAATATACGAATAAACGCCTTGAACTTAAGCCTGATAATCATGTAGCTTATCTTGATAGAGGTTTATGTAATAGAAAATTAAAGAGATTTGAAGAAGCAGAAAAAGATTTTAATAAATCTCTTGAGATAAATCCTAATTTCTTTCGAGCATTTGGATACAGAGCATTTTTATACTTACAACTTGGGAAAATTGAAATGTCATTAGCTGATGCTAAGAAATCAGTTGAGTTAAATCCTCAATATGGTTATGGTTATCTCGTTTTAGGACAAGTGAAGCAAGAATTGAACATCTCTGGTTTTTGCGATGATTTCTACAATGCGAATAAATATGGTGAAAAAGATGCAGAGATAGCATTAAAGCAATATTGCAAGTGAACTTATTTCTAAAATACTTACGTAATATTTCTCACATTAATATCCACGTTTTTTATACACTTTTTGAAATTATTTTTTAACTGATTGAAAGAGAGGGAGATAAATGGAATAAATTTTATATTCTTGGATAATTGTCTAAGTTAATGTATTTTTGGGAGAAAAACAGGAAGTTTTCAGATGAAATTAATGCTATTGTTATTAGACAACTTGTATTCTGATTTTTACACCAATTAATCGCAGAGTTTTTTTAACAAATATAAACTTCTACAAGTTATCTATTAGAAGTATTTTTGGAGTATAAACAAAAAAGTTTCCCAAAACTCCTTTTGAGAAACTTTCAGAAATCAATGATTTGTCTTTATATTAATTCCTACCTAAATGCCAGCCAATGCTAATCCCTGCTGTGCCTTGTGCATTCCCAATTTTGAGGTAATCGGGTTTGAGAGGGGTAAGGAAAGAGGTTTTCTTGGATAGTCCTTTGTTATATGCTTTTACAGCTTCTTCCAATCTCTTGTCAGAATACTTCTCAAATGCATAATAGGTTATCACTCCTGTTGCTCCTAATGCAAGAAATGACAAACCTATATTTGCGGCAACATTATCTTTGATTGGAGGTTCCATACCATCAATAAGAGATGATGCTGCAATATATCCTGCGCCTAACCATCCAACACTTGTTGTAAGAAAGTCGAGAGTGTTTAAACTTCTATGTTTTCCGTATAATTCTTGTGCGGCAGGTACTTCTGCAAAATAAGGTGTTATGTATTTTTTCGCAACTACCATCTTTTCTCCATCTTTTCCTATTGAAAACACAGATACTGATGATATGTCATATCCTTTCCCTTCTCCAATTCTACCTATTCTTGTCCATTGTTTACATTTATAGAGATTCATTTTCCCAGAAACTAATGTTTTACAAGGGTCTTTCTCCTTCTTCTTTTTTTGGGCAAGAGAAACATACGGGTTAAAAAAAATTAAAAATTGCAATAAGAAAATTGCAATAAGAAAATTGCAATAAGAAAATTGCAATAAGAAAATTGCAATAAGTGTTTTTTTTCATGGTTTTTAAAAATGTTTAGTAAGAAATATTTTGATAGAAATTCAGTCGTAAATCTTACGGAAATTTGGGAAATTTCAAAAAAATAGAGGCTTTTTATTTCCTCTCTCACTTCTTCTTCATCGCAACCTTGTTATAAATTTTAGCAATTTCTATCTCTACTTCTATTGCTTTGATGGGTAGAGTTTTGTCTTTTTCGTCTAAGAGGTTTACTTCCCACTTGTTTTCGCCTTTTCTGATGTACTGCTCGATGCCGATTTTATCTTGCTCTATCATAATATACTCTTGCAAGGAAGGAATCGTGCGGTATTCTTCTGATTTTTCGGTTTTATCTACTTGTCTGGTGGAGCGAGAGAGGATTTCTATGTTTACGATGGGATTCTCGACGAGTCCCTTTTCGTTGCGCTTCTCTTCGGTGGCGGAGGTGGCACAAATATCGGGAATACGAGATTTTTCCTTGTTAGGAATTTTGAGATTCGGAGATTCGGAATAGAGATTGTATTTCTCCTCATTCAGTTGTTTGCTAATCTGAGAGATTAGGTTGTAGCCGATTTGGTCGTGATTTTTGGTTTTCATTTCTAAGTTGTAATTAAGGGTGAGTTGCATGAATGTGTGCCAATCATAAGTAGGCGATAACAAAAAGTCCAAGATTTCTTCTGGCACTTCTTGCTGGCTATACCTCCAATAAATCACTCCTTCATTGTACTCGAAAAAAGGCTTATCTTCTACAATCTCAATCAACTGTAGGTAATCCTCTAAGGTGTAAAGTGTGGTTGTTATTTCTGTAAACATGGGATTGTTCTTTTGTCCAAAGTTAGAAAAAAATAGCTTATTTTTCAAAAAATATGATTAGTTTTAGATTCCACTAAAAAGCGCAGCAATGCCTCGTTCAATTCATCAGGAATCTCGTGCATAATCCAGTGGGTAGCTTGAAAAAAGGTGATTTCGCCATTTTCTAAGTATTTCATGCTTTGTTCGGCGAGGTTTCTGCCCAGTACGTAGTCGTTTTCTCCCCAAAAAATATGTGCAGGAATACTGATTCTGTTCGTACGGGCGCGGGTGGGCGCGGCGCGGAACATTCCTCTGTACCAGTTCAAGATGCCTGTCAATGCGCCTTTTTGCGCCCATGCTTTTCTATAAATCTCCAACTCCTCGGCTGAAAATGCACCTTTTTTGGTTCGCTTTTTTAGGGTTTTGACCAAGTAAAGAAAATTGTTTTTTTTCAAGATATACTCAGGCAAAAAAGGAAGTTGAAAAAAAAACATATACGCACTTTTTTTGCGCTGTTCCTTGCTATTGGTGAGGTTTTTCTTCATCACAGTTGGGTGAGGCACGTTCAGAATACCTAATTTGTAAAATCTTTCGGGGTATTTCATCGCCAGTACCCAGCTTACCATTGCGCCCCAGTCATGCCCTACGAGGTAGCATTTTTGTACTTTTTCGTGGTCGAGCAGTCCAATAATATCTTCGCAAAGTATATCCAATCCATAGTTTTTCACGCCTTGGGGTTTATCGCTGAGGTTGTAGCCACGCTGGTCAGGGGCGATAACGTGAAAGCCTGCGGCAGCAAAAAACTCAATTTGGTGAATCCACGCATACCAAAACTCAGGAAATCCATGCAAGAGGATTAGCACAGGGCTGCCTTGCTCGCCCGCCTCCGCAATGTGTAGCTTAATGCCCTTAGTAGGAATAAATCGGAAGGAAATTGCCATGATGAACGATAGTTAGGTTGCTTGGATTGGCGAGGTGGACTAAGAAAAGCTCAATTTTTTATTCTAAGGAAACTAATCTTAACGAACTGTCATTTCCTGTAGTAGCCACTAACCTGTTGTGTGTGAGCTGGTTAATGGTGATAATATCTTCTGCCTCATCACCAAGCTGCATCGCGAGCATTTTGCCTTCCATGCGCCATTTTCCTTTGCTCATTTGCTTGCCTTCCCAAAGAACAAGCAAGTCGCCGTTGCGCTTGAACTCAAAGGTGGTACTGCCAATGGTAGGAATAAATCTGAGCATAGATTCCACGCCACTTCTTAGGTTTTGTAGTGTAACTTTCTCATTTTCAGGGGCGAGGCTCGTCATGGAATCCAAAACGGTCATAGAGAAATCCATTTCTTTGACGATTTCTAAGAGGTCAAACTTCCATTTTTTTCCTGTCAATTTCCTGGATTCTTGGGCGTGGGAAATTTGAGGAATAAAAAATAAAATTTGAAAAATAAAAAACAAAGACAAATATAAAAATCGTATTTTCATGTTAAAAACGAAATTTTTTTGCAAAGGTATAGACAAATTATTTAAAATTTCCCTTCTTTGCATTAATTTTTGATTAGCTTTGTGTAGGAATTTCCCCTTTCAACACACCAAACGTGCTACATTACAGTAGGTTAATGAAATAATGAAAAACAAACTATTATATTTACTTTTCATTTTATCCTCTATTTTTCGCAAAAATCAGTCAGCAATCACTTTCCTTTGCGTGATTATGATTGTGATGTTTTTCGACTTTTTGCTTTTTACGATACTTCCTCATACGGAGCTAACCATGCTGGACACTTATTTTGCTACTCACCCCAAAGACTTGGACATTAGCCTGCCTGAAATTTGGCTCAGTTTGCTTGCCTTAGTGCTTGGTACACTGATAATTGTGATTTCTATTGCTTCGCAGAGTACGCCCAAATTGATAGATATTTACCTCAAAGATAGTTTTAGTTTGTCTTACGTTTGGTTTATTACCGCAGGCTCGCTTCACAATCTTTTTGTTGATTTTTTTATCACTATCTATATCGGCAATAGCGACCCCGAAAGATTGCACAATTTCAAGTTTAGTGCCTTGCTCAATTCGTATGTGATGTTGCCCATCGCGCTTACGCTGGCGATTCCCTATATCCTCTATATTTTGCGCTATACCCAAACCAAAAACGTAGTCGATAAAATTTACAAAGACAATCGCAAAAGGATTCAACGACTAAAAATTCGCACCAATTTTGGCTTGCTTTCTAAAAATAAAACCGTTTCAGAGTATCAATTCCTACTTTTTGAGGGGCTGAACCAACTGGACGACTTGCTCAAATACGTGGATTTCAAAGAACCCAAAAGCGATATTATCAACAAAGTGAGCTTGCTGATGCAACAATACTTGGAAATTAAGCCCAGCATTAACCCTCGTTTTTTCAAAATTAGTACCCACATTCGCAACGATATTTCTTTCAAAACCATCACTGAGCAGTTCAAAGAAATAGAAGAAAAACAAGTTTTCTACGAACACAAAACCTACCGCCAGTTCAGCAATGCGTACTGGCATTTGATTGAAAAAGGAGAGTTTGACCTTGCCTCTATGTGCGTTTTTGAGATTTATCAGTGCGGGAAAGTTGCGGTAGAGCAAAAAGACGACGAAGTTATCAGAATCACCCTGATTCGATTTAATACTATTTTGCGCTTTGGTATCAAGCATGGACTTCGCGACAATGAAGCGCGCAATATCTACAATTCCGTTTTTTATTATGGTAAATTTCTCGATTGCTTGGTGGGCTATCAGAATGTGGAACTCATCAAACAAGGCGCAACGTATGTAAATGTCTATCTGAACGAGGTATATCGCCACAGCCTGCGGAACGATTCTTTTACTTTTCTGGTAGATGTGTTTACGTGGGAGCTAAAACGTGTGCTTATCAAACTGCACGAAAATCAGGTTTCAGAGGATTTGGAACGAGAAATTTTGGGTATTTTCCTCAAAATAGATAATTTGGGCGACATCAAACATCGCAGCTTCAATACCAATATTCGCGTGCTACAAATCGGACTGGCACTGTATTATCTCCGCAAAAATACTTTTTTCTTGGTAGATATTATCTGCCGCGACCTGCTGCTGGACTTAGAGTTTATGAATACGCACCAACTCAAAAACGCTATCGAGTCCGTCTGCAAGCGCATAGAATCTGCCTCGCCTACCTTTTGGGAAGATACAGACAGAGGCAACCTCAATTTGTATTTCTCTGAGGACAAGGCTTTTACCAAACCTTTTTTGGAAAGATTTTCCGTACAACTGGAGAAATAAGGGGCTGGAATTGGATATATTAGATAAATGGAATATATTTGAAAAACGAACAAAGCGTATGCAAACCTCACCCACAGAGATAAACTTGCAGTTTTCATTAAACCAAGTCATGCAAATTTTCAGGCAACTGCCCGAAGAGTACAAGGACGCGGTAGTGAAAGAATATGAAAAAGCAGCGTTAGATGAGAACAAATTTTGGGAGTTGATTGCTTTATTCAAAAATAAAGACTTTGATAATGAGGCTCTTATCCAATCATTGGCAGTGATGCCTCTCAAAGCTACCGCACAATTTGAAGAAATATTAGCTCAAAAACTGTATCTGATTGATGGTAAAAAATATGCTGCCGCTTTCTATAAAGACGCTATTTCTGTAGATGGTTTTCTATATTGGCGGTGCGGAGTAGTAGCACAAGGGAGAGATTTTTTTGAAAATTTTTTGGCAAATCCTGCCCCTATCAAAAATATATTGCCTTGTGAATCAATACTTTATATTGCAGAAAAAGCCTATAAACTCAAGACGGATTTGCCTGTTTTTGATTATATTCCTACTCATTCTTACGAAACTTACAGCAACAAAGACAACTGGTATTAAAAAAATAGCTCTATATGAACTTTTCTGAGGATAAAGACCCTGAAAATTTGAACTTTCATCTCTATGGTATTTTTGATAAGCAAGAGGAAAATGATGTTTTCAAGTATGGTATCAGTAGCGAAGCATTAGACATCTTGCAGATATAAAAACACCGTTAGGTGTTTCATATTGGTAGTAAATTCTTGATATTCAAAACATTAAGAACTCCGTAGGAGTTCAATCGCAGCGGCGAACCGTATTAAGCCTCTACGAGGCTTGTAAAAATGGTAGAGGCTTCATTCTACCAACATTTAAGCCCTAATGGGCTTGTAAACTGCAATTATTTGAGCAAGTTATCTATTAAATAAAAATGGGAAAACTCCCAAGGGGAATTTATAAAAAGCCTCACGAAGAATTTGCGCCCAAGCTGCTTTACCTTTCAAATCAAGGTCTGCTAAAACATTAGCTACGGCGCATAGTTTGTGCCTGCTGTTGTAGTTACCTTTCAAATCAAGGTCTGCTAAAACTGGATTAGCAGCATAGGTAATATTCTTATCGTTGTAGTTACCTTTCAAATCAAGGTCTGCTAAAACACCATGACAATTAACAGTTCAGTTACACTCGTTGTAGTTACCTTTCAAATCAAGGTCTGCTAAAACAAAGATTTGTAGAAAAATATAGGGAGAACCGTTGTAGTTACCTTTCAAATCAAGGTCTGCTAAAACTTTTGCTCGTGGCATACCGCAAATTTCTTGGTTGTAGTTACCTTTCAAATCAAGGTCTGCTAAAACATAAGATTTAATACACCACCTAAGCCAGTAGTTGTAGTTACCTTTCAAATC
>JAAFJS010000230.1 GCA_013298985.1 Cytophagales bacterium | reverse complement strand
CAAACAAAGGAAAGCAGATATAGAAAGATATAGAAAAACTCCAAAATGATAGTAAATCAGTGATTTACAATGACTTGAAACCAAAATGAAAACTCAATAAGTAAAAATACAGACTGCCAAAGTAGAATTAGCTTCATACCTTAAATCCCATCACCAAAATATCATCAATCTGAGGACTTTGCCCTTCCTGCATCCACGCTTCTAAGGTATCATTAAGTGCTTTTTCTTGCTCATTCATGGGCTTGGTATGAATTTCAAAAAGCAATTCTCGGAAACGCTTGGTCATAAACTTACGCTTGTCCGCACCGCCAAACTGGTCTTGGTAGCCATCAGAGAAGATATAAAAAGTCGTTGGGACAGAAATGTCTATTAAGTGTCGTTTGAAAGAATGTGCTATATTTTTGTTGAAACCACCAATCGGATACACGTCTGCCTTTATATAGTGCAGTTGGGGCTTACCTTCCTCGTCGTTTTGGATATAGATAAGTGGGTTGCCTGCGCCTGCGTACTCCATGAGGTTGGCGGCTTTGTCTATCACGCAGAGAGCCATGTCCATGCCATCGCGGTTGTTGGTTTCCTCTTGTTGGAGGGCGGTTTTGATGCCCTTGTTTAGCTGATTAAGGATTTCATCTGCGGCTGTAACATCTTGGATATTAATTACTTCATTGAGTTTTGCCTCACTAATCAATGACATAAATGCACCAGGAACGCCATGCCCAGTACAATCCACCGCCGCCACAATTATTTTGCCTTCCTTTTCTTCTAACCAATAAAAATCACCACTGACAATGTCGCGCGGGCGAAAGAAAACAAAATGTTCCGCAAAACATTTTTTGAAGTCTTCCTCCAAAGGCAACATTGCCGATTGGATACGCTGGGCATAAGTGATACTTGACGTAATGGCTTGATTTTTACTGTCTAACTCCTTGTTGGTCAGTGCTAAAACGGTTGCTTGTGCTTTGACCTCTTCGTTTCTTTCGTTAAGTTTTTGGGTGCGTTCGCGAACTTTGTCTTCTAAGTTTTCGTACAAAAGTGCATTTTCCAAAGAAATAGAAATCTGGGCAGAGAGTAGCTTCAAGACCTCAAATCGGTCTGCCGTAAATACGCCTTCTGCCAAGTTGTTTTCCAAATAAAAAATGCCTGCAATTCTACTTTTGTAACTGATAGGGAAACAAAGCACAGATTTGGGCTGGCGGATTTTGATATAGCTATCTGTATTGTATTTTTTGTCTTCAGACGCATCGTTTAGTACGACAGAATCTTTGGTACGAATCACATAATTGACAATAGTGCTTGCTATGTTGGGGTACTGCTCCAATGGTATTTCTTCTATCTGATGATAATTGCCTGCCCCACTCGATTCGGCTATGACCTTAAACTGTCCGCCTTCACTTCGCTGCAAAAGCACTGCAAACTCTGCGCCTGCATTTTCCATCACGATTTGTAACATTTTTTCCAATAACTTGCTCAAAACTACCTCGCCAGAAAGGGTTTGTGAAGCCTTGATGATGCTTCGCATATCCAACATGGAACTCATGGTAATCGTGCCTTGCATACCAGATATGGTAGAAGAAGAAATAGTCGAACTTTTGGAAAAACTTACTGTTTTACTCATATTAGCCGTTTTGCCAATCAGTGGTCGTGCTTGTGGGTACAGATTTTCAAGCTGTCTGACTTTGGCAGTTGCGCCCCACTGCCCATAGCAACGGATTGCGTTTTGGATATAAAAAACAGCTAAATAGTTTTCATTGAGGCTTGTATAAAACTTTCCAGCCAGCTCCCAAGCCAAGGCTTCATCATTAATGTATTGATATTCATTTGCTAAGGAAATTGCCTTATCGTAATTTGTCTTTGCCTTGTCTGCGAAGTTTTGCACCCTTGCCAGCTCCGCCTCGACCAAATGGTATCGATGCAAGGTATTATTTGGATAAACTTTTGCCCACGATTTTAGCTTTTTCTGATTTGCTAACACCTTGCTTATCTGCTTTTTATCTACACTACCTTTGCTGTTTTTTTGTAAAATAAGTAGTGAGTCCAGTGTATTATGCACATACATATACAGCGAACCCATTGCTGTTCCCATATTGGCTTTGAGCCATTCATTTCCTTTCAAAGCGTACTCCAAGTCGTCAAACAAATAGGAAAGGAAAGTTTCATAAAAAATAAGTGTAAATTCGAGGGCTTGGTCTTTTGATTTTGCTCTTTCTGCGCTTTGATGCTCCGCATGGTAATAGCTTCCTGCCAATCTTGTTGGATTCTCCACTTCTTGGCACAAGTTAGCTACGCATTGCTGGAGTGCAAGTGAATGTTGGTAGGACTGTGCCTGTTTTACCTTCAAACACACCGAGCCACTCTCAATGCTTTGTGCCAACAAATCGGGCAGGTATTTACCCGAAAACAGATACTGCACGTCAGCAATCGTGATGCAATAAGCTGTAAAAAGTGGGTCGCCACCATAATCAAGTGCTTTTTTGTAGGCATTTTCCAGCCCTTTGGCGGTGGTGTTTAGCGGCTCTTTCCAGTGATAAATAAAATAGTTATTCACAAACGCCGTCTTTGCCTCCAAACGCTTTACTTTCCAAGTTGCCAACAGCGTATCTGCCACTTTACCAAAGCGATAGCCTGTTTCGATATCGTTCAGAACGCCACAAAGCAACAATCCATAAGAGGCAAATACATAAATCGAATCTTCTGTATTTCCGTATTTGGCAACTAATTTTAACCTATTAAAAATCACAATTGCCAGCAAAGTAGGCTCTGCAAAGTATGCAGCATTACCAATCGCATCATAAAGCGTCATCAACGCCTTTTTTTCTTCGTCTTTCATCATATTTAGCTGCATGAAAGATTCGGGCGTTTTGCCTCTGATGGCTATTTTCAAAGCAATCAAACTCTTAACTATCGCTAAGTTAGAGGCTTTTCGAGGCAGGTTTACTTTAAATTCCTTTAAAATTTCTATACTCAAATCCAGCATCTGAACAGGCTGATTTTGAGCAAGTAACGATTGAAGTTGGATATTGTAAATCGCAGCTTTTTCTACCAAACTTTTCGCATTGGTCAATACCTTTTGCCCAATATCGTTTGCTTCTACAAACTTACTACTCTGGAAGGCAGTATGGGCGGCGGTTTGGTAAACCTGACTGGTATGGGCGTAGTCTGATTTCCAGCTATTCGAGTCCAATAACTGAATCGAGGTTTGCAAATAATCAAAGGCAGAGTCAAAGGCGGCAGCATCTTCTGCTTTTAAGCCCGCTTTGAAATTAAGTTGAGATAACTCATTCTTTTTCTGCTGATTATCTATTAGGCTCATGCCCAAATTCATCTGATTGACTATCTCGAAAAGCTCATCTTCTCTGTCTTCTTCATCTAAGCTATTGAACAATAATTTGCCTATGGCAAGGTGCGTAGCCCTGCGGTCTTGCTCGTCTATCAGCGAATAAACTGCTTGCTGCACGCGGTCGTGGGCAAATTTGTAGTTATTAAAGTCCGTAGGCAAAATCAGGTTTTCAAGTACCGCCTTTTCCAAATCTTCATTGACCTGTTCGGAAGGCTCGTTGCTAATCAGCGTAAGTATTTGCAAATCAAAGCGATTGCCAATACACGCCGCTAATTTTAATATTTTCTGCGTAACTTTGGGCAACTTCTGAATTTTCCCCACCAATAACTCCACCACGTTATCCGTAAAATTCAACTGCTCTATATAGTAAGTATCCCATTCCCAAACCGCTTTTTGACCATAAGGCGTTTGTTTTACCTTAAAAACGAGCAATTCTTGTTCATACAGTGTATAAAAAAACTGATTGACAAAGAAGGCATTGCCCTCTGTTTTGTTAAAAATCAGCTTGGCAAGTGGCTCAGTATAGTCTGGGGTTGCATTGAGTGTTTCTGAAAGTAATTCATTGATATTTTCCTGAGAAAGTGGCAAAATTTGTAACGTATTCAGCTGAACCTGACCCTTTTGCAACTCATTTACGGTCATCATAAAAGGGTGTGAAGGTGAAACTTCGCGGTCGCGATACGCACAGATGAGCAACAAATAATTGGTCGTTTTATCTATGAGCAAAAATTCTATGAGGTTCAGAGAGGCAATGTCTGTCCATTGCAAATCGTCTAAGAAAACGACCAAAGGATGTTCCTGTCTTGCTATCAGTTGTAAAAACTTCAATATCACGTTATTAAAGCGGCTCTGTGCCTCTGAGGAGTCTAATTCTTTGACCTCTGCCTGTTTGCCAATAATGAGTTCGAGGTTAGGAATCAGGTCAGTCAAAATCTTTCCATTTCCGTCGACAGCTTCCATAATTTTAGCTTTCCATTGGCTGAGAACCTGCGTATTTTCAGTCAAAAGCAAATTTACAAACTCCTCAAAAGCCTGAATCCAGCCTTTGTAAGGCACATTTTTTTGGAATTGCTCAAATTTTCCCTCTACAAACCAGCCACGCTTTGCCGTAATAGAGGCATGGATTTCATGTACCAGTTGCGACTTGCCAATCCCCGAAGCACCGCTAATTAATAATACTTCCGAACTTCCCTCGCTTGCGCGCTCGTAAGCCAGCAGTAATTCTGCAATTTCTTTTTCTCTCCCATACAGTTTTTGTGGGATTTGAAATTTGCCTGAAAAATCCATTTCCCCAATTCGGAAATCAGGGGGCAAATCAGTAGCAGTTTCCACCGAATGAAGAAAAACTGCCAAGTCATTTTTGAGTCCCAGCGCAGACTGATAGCGCAGTTCCGCACTTTTTGCCAATAGTTTCATCACCATCTGCGAGAGGGCAAGCGGGATTTCCTGATTCAGTTCGTGGGGCGAAAGCGGATTCTTGGCAATATGGCTATGCACCAGTTCCATGGGGTCATTGGCATCAAAAGGCAATTTCCTTGTGAGCATTTCGTAAAAAGTTACCCCCAAAGAGTACAAGTCCGAACGGTGGTCGACCGCGCGGTTCATGCGTCCCGTTTGCTCAGGCGAGATGTAGGCAAGCGTCCCTTCAAGTTTGTCAGGATTGCCCAAATACTGCCTTTTGAGGTTTACTTTTGATGAAATACCAAAATCTATGATTTTAACTTCCTCTTTTTCAGCATTATAGATGATATTATTTACGTTAATATCTTTGTGGATTACATTGCGCGCATGAATTTGGGCAAGCGTTTCTGCAATATGAATCGCTACTTTGAGAAAAGTAGGTAATGATTGGGAATTTTTGATAAAATGCTCTTTCAAGGTGCTTCCTTGTACGTATTCGAGCAAGATAGAGAGATAGCCGTTTACATTTTCCTTGCTCACTACTTTCCTTACGCCTTTTACATCTTGGAGTAGCTGCGTGATTTGGAACTCGTTAGAGATTTGGCTTGCTTCTGCGGCGTGAGGCACATTGGTTTTTAGGATTTTTACAATGAACGCGCTGGCACTTTCAGTATTTCCTTGAAAGTATAAAGACGAGTGATTTCCGTCGTAGAGTAATTGGCTATTAGTTGCAAGCATTTCTGTTTTAACTATAAAAATCTATAATTCCCTGTAATACACCCAATAAGATAGGTAAATTTTGTAAGCCATAATAGGTGTTATCAATCAAAAGTTGCTTATCTTCTAAGCGTAAAAACTGCCAATTCATACCATTAGATATTGCACCATGAATAATTGTAATAGAATTATTCCGTTGTTTGTTAAAAATCATAGCGGCATACATTTCTGCGCCACACTGCCCGTACCAATGCTCTAAACTATCATCTTTTGCCTCAAAAATGCCAAATACTGGCGCGCCTATTTCCATAGATTGCCCTTTGCTCAATAAAAAATCACACCTGCCTTTCAGGGCGTTTTCTGCATCAACTTCAAAACTATAACCTGAAAAAAATTTAAAACCCTCATTGTTTGACTGCATCATTTCTAATAAAACAGGCACAACTAATAATTCTGATTTTGCTTTTTCTGTTCCTTTTGGTACATTTTGCTGCATTTTAAGTGTAGTCAAAAGCCACTCTGTAGGTTGAATACTTTTTTTGTATAAATCTAAGTTCCGCCCTGAGTTTATGATTCCAAAAATTTCCTCTAAATCTATCAGTGTAAAATCAGAATAACTTGTTGGCTTTTTCCTTTGCATAACTTTAGCAGTTTAACTTTTCTCTGTTACCAGTTCGATAAAAATATCGTGCATACTTGGAAATTCCTCGCTAAACGACACAATATTTGCGTGTTGCATGATTTCTCCGAGCAGTTCATTATTTGTTCCTTCCACAATTTTGATATGTGCGACAAAGTTACCATTTTCATTTGGTTTTGTTTCTATCAACTTAAACTGATTAGATACGTGTGTAAGTTCTTTGTCAGTTTCTACTAAAAAGGTGTGTGTCTTGTGTTGCTCCTTAATTTCCTTCTTTTTTCCTTCCAATATTTTTTTGGATTTATTAATCAGGGCTATATCGTCGCAGAGTTCTTCTACCGTTTCCATGCGGTGCGTAGAAAAAATAATGGTGCTTCCTTGCTTCCGCAAGGCAAGGATTTCGTCGCGTATAATATTCTCATTCACAGGGTCTAAGCCTGAAAATGGCTCGTCCAGAATAATAAGACGCGGCTGATGCAAGACTGTGGAAATAAACTGCACTTTTTGTTGCATACCTTTGGAAAGGTCTTCTACGTTTTTGTTCCACCAGCTATCAATGTCCAATCTTTTGAGCCACTCACGGATTTTGGTGCGTGCCTCAGTTTGCTTCATTCCCTTCAATCGCGCCAAATAGACCAACTGTTCGCCGACTTTCATTTTGCGGTATAGCCCGCGCTCTTCGGGCATATAACCAATTTCTTCGGTATGTCGAGGGCTGAGTAGCTCTCCATGAATCAGGACTTCGCCACTGTCCGCGCCCGTAATCTGCGTAATAATACGAATTAAGGACGTTTTTCCTGCGCCATTGGGTCCGAGCAATCCATAAATACTGCCCTGGGGAACACTAATACTCACATCATGGAGTGCTTTGTGATTAGCATACTGCTTCACCACGTTTTTGGTCTGTAAGATATTCACTATTTGGAGATTAGATATTTGACAATAGAGGTTTTGATAACAAAGAAAAACCTCACATATTCATTTTTCTCAAAGTTAAAAAAAAATCTTTGCAAAAAACAAATTTGTGAGGAACTCTACTTATTAATATACTAAATTGATTTTACAACGACTACAAAAATAAGAAACGGTACAAAAAGAAAACACTAAAAGCAATGGTTACAGTAACTGGAAAAGTAAGTACCCAAGCCAAGAAAATGCTGCGAAGTGTACTCATTTGGAGGTTTTGCGTGCCGTCATTGGCGAGCATTGTACCCGCTACGCCCGAAGAAAGTACCTGCGTGGTACTAACAGGCACTGAATAGAAAGATGAGAGTGCTATCGTACACGCCGCCACTGTTTCTGCTGCCGCCCCTTGTGAGTAAGTCATGTGCGTTTTTCCGATTTTTTCACCAATCGTAACTACAATTCGCTTATAGCCAATCATAGTCCCTACGCCAAGGCAAAGAGAAATGGCTATCACTACCCAAAACGGAGTGTAATAAATGGCGGATTGGATTTCTTTGTTTGCATTTTTTAATGCGTCAGATTGATTTTCTGTCTTTTTGAGTGCTTTGACCAAATTTGCTATTTCTGCACGCAATAAGTGTTTGTTTTCCTTCTGACTGGCATCAGCCAACAATCCGTTGAGGTTGGCAATGCTTTTATTGGCAATTTCTAACTCGGTAGGCTTGATGGTCAGGTTTGTATTTTTTATTTCTTTTTCAATGGTCTGAACCAAGGCGGGTAATTCTTTGTAACCAGTTGATTCTGAATTGATAGAATAAATGGTTGGCAAGCTCACAATTAGAATAAGCATCACCAAGCCCACCCCTTTCTGTCCGTCGTTATTTCCATGTGCAAAACTTACGCCTGTGCAAGTGAGAAATAAAATCACACGAATCCAAGTGGGTGGTCGTTTGTCTTTTTCAGGTTCTTTATATAAGGTAGGGTTTTTGATAAATTTTTTCATCAAAATCAATAATAAGGCAGAAAAAGTAAGCCCAATCAAGGGAGAAACAAGCAAAGAAAGACCTATTTCGCCTGCTTTGCTCCAGTTGATGCCTGACCCAAAAACGTGATTAGGAAGCATGGAATACGCTAACCCAACGCCAATGATAGAGCCAATGAGTGTGTGCGAACTGGAACAAGGAATCCCATAATACCAAGTGCTTAGATTCCACACGATAGCACTGGTAAGTAGTGCCATCACCATCAAAACGCCTTCTTTGGCACTTAGCCCCACTTGGAGGTCTGAGGGTAGCAAATCCACAATGCCCATTGCCACGCCTATTCCGCCAAGCATTACGCCCATCATATTGCAGAAACCTGACCAAACTACGGCAGGCACAGGGGAGAGAGAATTGGTATAAATTACGGTGGCTACGGCATTAGCAGTGTCGTGAAAACCATTGACAAACTCAAAACCGAAGGCGGCTAAAAGTGTGATAAGAAGAAGGACAAGGAGGGTCGTTTCTAATTCAAGCATATTTTAAGTTGTTGATTATTAATTATTTGATGGTTCAATAAAATCAAGATACTATACAAAATATTACAAAGCTAATCAGATATTTTTCAAAATTAAATTAAATTTTTGCTCTTGTGAACATAATACTACTTCGTATTTGCAAAATATGCCTTATAATGTATTTTTTTGATGTTTCTGTTTTAAAAATTTCTCAATTTCTTAATATCGCCCATTGATTTTCGTATTTTATTCATACTAACTTAATGGTTAAATTTTATTGATAGCTTGTATTATTCAACTAATAAAGTAACTATTGTATTAAAAATTTAAGTATTAGACTTATTTATATTTGATAATCAGCAAGTTATATAAAAGTGTTTGATTATCAAGTAATTAGTATTTACATTTGAAAAAAATATTTTTATGGGTTTATCCTTTTCTAAAATTAAGACGGACAAAGAACTTCGTGCTTCAACCAGTTTGAGTACCACGAAGTTTAATCAATTAAGTGTTTTATTTTCAAGCACTTATTGTAAGATTTATGGAGTTTCTATTCAAGAATCGCAAGCTAATTTAGCAAAAGAGTTTGTTTTTAACAGCAGTATTGAACTTTTATTTTTTACCTTGTTCGGTTTGAAAAACCCTACAGTTCTTTCTGTATTAGGTTTAATATTTGAAATTCCCCAAAGTACAGCAGATTATAATTTCACAAAAGGGTTAAAAATATTACATCAATGTTTAGTAGATAATGGTTATATGCCTGCACGCCAATTCGAGAATGAGGCTGAATTTTTAACCTATTTTCAATCAGAGAATAAGTTAATTTTGGATGTTACTGAGTTTAAAGTAGAGCAACCCAGTAACAATGAAAAACAGAAAGAAGTTTACAGTGGAAAAAAAAACGGGTGTACGAATAAATGCATATAATTTGTAAATTAGCAAAAAAAATAAATATCACCTTATTATGGACAAAGAAAAAGCAACAGCAATCTTACTTCAACGCCTTGCGGAGTGGGAAAGTAAACCCAAAACTGATGGCTATCAATATGAACAAAGTTTTATAGAAGTCATGCAAGGCT
>JAAFJS010000023.1 GCA_013298985.1 Cytophagales bacterium | reverse complement strand
TAATACCAAGCGCGCTGACGCAATTTGTGGTCGCGACTCACGCGTTTCCACGTTTCACCCGCATCATCAGAACGATACACACCACCTTTGGTTTCCACATCTGTTTCTACTACCGCCCATACTCGATTCGAATTGACAGGGGAAACCGCCACGCCAATCTTGCCAATCAAGCCCGAATCAGGGAAACCACTACCTAATTTTTCCCAAGTGTCGCCTCCATCAGTGCTTTTATACAAACCTCCTGTATTCCCGCCGTCTATCATAGTCCACGATTTGCGCTCGGCGCGCCACATTCCTGCGTACAATACGCGAGGGTTTTTCACGTCCATCACCAAGTCTATTGCGCCCGTAGAATCATTTAAAAACAATACTTTCTCCCAAACTTTCCCACCATCTTTGCTACGAAAAACGCCACGTTCCTCATTTTTGCCAAAAGGATTGCCGAGCGCGGCAGCATACACCAAATCAGGATTTTGGGGGTGAATCGCAATCCTACCAATCTGCCCCGCCTTGGGCAAGCCTGCGTTTTTCCAAGACTTTCCCGCGTCTGTAGATTTATACATTCCACAACCCATAGAAATATTCCCGCGAATCGCTGACGAGCCAGTGCCTACATAAACTACGTTATTATCAGAAAGAGCAACCTCAACTGAGCCAATCGGCGCGCAGGCAAAGTAACCATCAGAAATATTTTTCCAAGAAGTGCCTCCGTCCGCAGTTTTCCAAACGCCACCGCCCGTACTGCCAAAGTAATAAGTCAAAATGTCGCTTGCTACGCCCGTAACTGCGGTTACACGTCCGCCGCGATGCGGTCCCGCCAAGCGATATTGTAGCCCCTGCAAGAAAGTAGAATCATACCCCACATTGCTTTGTACCTGATTTACAGGACTTTGCTTTGCTTTTTGGCTAAAAGAAATAAAATGTGAAAAAGTAAAAAATAAAATACAAAAGATAAAAAATACACTTTTTTGTAGAAATTTAATGACTGCTAACTGATAATTGATACCTGTTTTCATCGTTTTAAAGAATTAGTTTTTTGCGAATAAAAGAAAAATTCATTAAAAAGATGAATTAGCACAGATAGTTTTACAAAATTTGTGGGTGTTATGCTGATAATATACAATTTACAAACTCCTTACGCCAAGTGCCTCAATTTCATTATCAAATTCGTTTTGAGTTCATACAAGCCCTTTTCCAGCCCCACAGGATATTGATGTGGATTCGTAAAACGCAAAATACTATTGTGTAGCGTTTCTAATTCCTTTTGTGCATTTGCCCTAATCTGGTGAATATCAGGACTTTGATAGACCAATTTTCCCTTTTCAAAGATAGGTTGGAGCAAGTCTTTGTACTGCACACTCTCATCTATATTTTTGCGTCGCGTGCCGTCCAGTGGGTCTATAATCGTATTGATGCCTGTTGGTGTATTTTCTTCGTCAAAAATCATGTCTGCCATGCACAAATTATCTGCATAAAATCTCCTCACCTGCAAAATGCCAGGGTTTGATACTTTAATCGCTTGTTCTGAGAGCTTTACCTTGTAATCCCATTGTCCATTTTCTCGGACAGCCCCGATTTTATACACCCCACCGAGCGCAGGCTGGTCATTGCCAGTAACCAGTTTTGTACCGATTCCCCAAACCGTAATCTGTGCATCTTGCTGTTTCAAACTGGTAATAATGTGTTCGTCGAGGTCATTACTCGCCACAATTGCTGCATCTTGGAAGCCCGCCGCGTCCAATAATTTGCGCGCCTGAATACTGAGGTACGCCAAGTCGCCCGAATCCAAGCGAATCCCAGCCATTTTGAATCCCTGTTCGTTTAGCCATTTGCCCACTTCTATCGCTTTTTTCACCCCTTCGACTGTATCAAAAGTATCTACCAAAAACACGCAATTATTGGGCATTGCCTTGGCATACGCCTTAAATGCCTCTAATTCAGTATCAAAAGACATCACCCAGCTATGCGCGTGCGTACCGCGTACAGGAATATCGAAAAGTTTGCCTGCCAGCACATTGGAGGTAGCATGACAGCCGCCAATGTACGCCGCCCTGCTCGCCGCCAAGCCTCCATCAATACCTTGCGCCCTTCTCAGCCCAAATTCCAGCACCGATTCGCCCTTTGCCGCCATGCACATACGCGACGATTTAGTAGCGATAAGGCTCTGAAAATTAATGATATTGAGCAAAGGCGTTTCTATCAACTGCCCCTGAATCAGCGAACCTTTAATCCTGACCAAAGGTTCTTGCGGAAATACAACTGTTCCTTCGGGAATAGCCTCTACGTCAAGGTCAAACTTCATGTCAAGCAAGTATTTCAAAAAACCATCTTCAAAAAGTGGCGCACCGTTATTGCCCTGCAAAGTTGCCAGATAATCTACGTCATCTTGGGTAAAGTGAAAACTCTCCAAGAAATCAATCACATAATCCAACCCGCAGGCAATCGTAAAACCGCCTTGAAATGGATTTTTCCTAAAAAATAAATTAAAAACGGCTTCTTTCTCTGTCAGTCCAGACTTCCAGTAGCCATAAGCCATCGTAATTTGGTATAAATCAGTGAGTAATGCCAATGACGTTCCGTATAGATTTTGCGTGATTTTCATAAAAAACGAATATTAAGTGTTATTTTTACACTAAGGTAAGACTATTTTTGACAAAAACAAAATTGGAAACAAAAAAATATTTACAAATGAAAACTTTTCTAAGCCTTCTCTTGTTTAGACTTTGATACCCATACTTCCTTTTTCCTTCAACAGAATTAACATTTTAGTCTTTTCAGTCCCAAAAGCTAATTAAACCATTTTTCTATTCAGAAATGTTAATTTTATTTCTTCCTGATAGGTTCATAATCACTGTTTTAGAAAAACACAGCAAAAACAAATAAAACTTTGGAAACATTTGTTTGTTTATTTCGTTTCCATGTTGTAACTTTGCAGAAATTTTACAACAAATAATACATATCTTTATTCTAAGTTATAAACATTGGAAACGAAAAACAGAATTGTAGAGGGCGCAGGACAGCTTTTTTTTCAATATGGCATCAGAAATGTAAGCATGGACGACATTGCCAGAGAAATAGGTATGTCAAAAAAGACAATTTACCAATATTTTGCTGATAAAGACGAATTGGTATATGCGTTTATGCAGGTGGGCATGATGGAGGAGATGAAGGAAATGCGAGAAATGGCGGAAAAAAGTGAAAATGTGATAGAAGAACTGCATCTGGCGATGGTCAAAACACGCGAAATGTTTAGTAAGATAAACCCAATGATGATTTTCGAGTTAAAAAAATATCACCCCAAGGCGTGGGAACTTTTTAATCAGTGCAAGGAAGGAGAAATGCGAGAACACCTCATCAAATCTCTAAAAAAAGGCATCAAAGATGGCTTTTTTAGGTCAAATATTGATGTGGAAATCTTGGCAAAAATGCGCCTCGAACTGGTACAGCTCATCTTTGATTCCAAGGTTTATCCGCCCACACAGTTCAATTTTGTGGAGGTCAATCTCCAACTTTTTGAGCATTTTATTTATGGCATCATCACCCTCAAAGGCTTAAATTTACTAAACCAGTATAAAAAGCAAAACCAAGAACCAAATGTAACTACTTAAACTACAATTATTTATGAAAAAAATTCTTAAAAAATTTCAAAAAACTTTTGCAAAAAACTTTTTTGTAAATCCTGACTCAGTAGATTTTAGCAAATCTTTTCAGCAAGATTTTAGACTGAACGAAAGCGAGTTTGTCGCGATGATTGCCCACACTGAAAATGCCTTTGATATTCAAATCGCTGATAATGAAATACCTAAATTCAGACGTGTACGCGACATTGTCCAGTACATTAACCAGCAAACTAACTAAATTATTACCAAACACAAAAATCAATTTATGAAACTTAAACCGACTATTTTATTTTTTACAAATTTCTTGTGCTTACTTTTTGTTTTGTCCTCTTTTATCTCCTTGCAAGCCCAAGACAAGGTAAAATTAGACAATCTGGGCTTAAAAGAATGTATCGATTACGGTCTAAAGAACTCAAATACAGTCGCTAACGCCAAGCTGGACATTGCCAAAGCAAAAGCTGATATAGGTGTAATCTTTGCCGACGGCTTACCACAAGTCAGTGCTAACTCAAATCTCACGTATAATTACCTGATTCCAATTTCCATATTGAAAGGTGATGCATTCCCAGGTGGCAACCCCAATGAAATTCTCAAATTAAAGTTTGGTATTGCCTACACAAGCTCTGTGGGTATCAATATGAGCCAAATGCTTTTTGATGGAACATACTTTTTGGGATTGAAGGCGGCAACTGTATATAGCGAACTCACTGAAAAACTGGTGCAAAGAACAGAAGTAGATGTAGTTAATACTATTTCCAAAGCATTTTATACGGCACTCATTACCAAGCAAAGATTGGAATTGATTGATGCCAATGTAAAACGCTTAGAATCACTGCTTAATGACACCAGACAGCTTTACAAACAAGGTTTTGTAGAAAAAATAGATGCAGACCGCATTGAGGTAAACTATAATTCTTTGGTGATTGAAAGGCAGAAAATGATGCGAATGTTAGAACTTACTTACACACTTTTGAAGTTCCAAATGGGAATGCAAGCCCAAGACCAAATTAGTGTAAAAGGCTCAATCCAAGACTTGGAAAGCCAGCAACTCAGCGAACTTCGTAGTGCATTAATCTTAAAGGAAGATAACTTTGATTATGCACAACGCATTGAAACCCAAATACTTCAAACACAAATTACCTTAGAAAAATATAATGTACGCCGATTTAAAGTTGGTTATTATCCACGCTTGACCCTAAACGCAGGCTATGGTACAAATACTGGAGCGGGCGAGTTTGGTCAGTTATTTCAATTCCAAAGCCGTTGGTTTACCAATGGTTTAGTTGGACTCAATCTTTCTATTCCCATTTTTGATGGTTTGCGCCGCCAAAATCAAGTACAAGGCGCAAAAGTTGGTTTGTTGAAAGCTGAAAATACGCTGAAAGAAACTAAACGCGGCATTGATTTGGAAATTAACCAAGCCCGCCTCAGCCTTCAAAATGCCATGGAAACCCTTGATGCACTCAAACAAAACATGGATTTGGCGGGCGAAATTGCACGCATCACCAAAATAAAATACAAGGAAGGCGTAGGCACAAACAATGAAGTGATTGACGCAGAAAGTGCTTTTATTACTGCACAGACCAATTATTACGCCGCCTTTTATGATGCCCTGATTGCCAAAGTGGATTTGGACAAGGCAAAAGGAAATTTGGGTAAATAATCTGGAATGGGGATACAAAATCTGGAATGAAGAATCTGGAATTAAGAAATACAATAAATACAAATAGTTGAATAAATAAAAAATAAAACAACTATTCATAACAAGTCAAAAATTGTATTTAAACTATCAAACTATTTAACCATTTGAACTATTAAATTTAAAATAACATGAAAACAAGTTTATTTAAAATATTTTTTTTCACTATTTTATTGCTAAGTAATTTGTATTTAGCAAGTTGTGGAGGTGGCAATGCTACTACTGATAACTCTCCCGAAGGCAAAAAGAAGCAGTTAGCGCAGTACAAAAAAGATTTTGCTGACCTCAAAACCAAAATTGATGCCTTAGAAACTGAACTTAAAGCAAGTAGCGCAGCAGGCACAAAGGTCAGCCTAAAACTAATTGAAACTCAGGCAGTTGCCCAAAAAGACTTTGCCCATTTCATAGAAGTACAGGGCAATGTCGAATCAGATAAAAACGTAGCGGTTGCCCCAGAAATGGCGGGTGTGATTCTGAAGATGAATGTGGAACGTGGGCAATCTGTTGGCAGAGGGCAAGTCATAGCTGAGGTAGATGCCGAGCCTGTCCGCAAGAATATCAATGAGTTAGAAACTCGCTTGGAATTGGCAAAAACCATGTTCGAGCGTCAAGAAAATTTGTGGAAACAGCAAATTGGTTCGGAAATGCAATATTTGCAAGCCAAAAATGGGAAAGAATCGCTGGAACGTAGCATAGAAAGCCTCAAATCGCAGTTGAAAAAGGCGTATGTCAAATCTCCGATTGATGGTGTAGTTGATGAACTTTTTATGAAACAAGGCGAAATGGCAAGCCCAGCTATGCCGATGGCGCGTGTAGTAAACGTATCAGAGGTGCAGATAAAAGCCGATGTATCAGAGGCTTACGTGCCTAATGTGAAACGAGGCGATGAAGTCTTGGCAAAATTCCCTACACTTAACAAGGAAATTCCTGTCAGAGTTTCTAACGTAGGGCAGTTCATAGAGCCAGCCAATCGCACTTTCAAAGTAGAAATGCAAATCAGCAATCGCGATGGATTACTGAAACCCAACACGCTGGCAGTGGTAAAAATCAAAGATTTTAGCCAGAAAAACGCGATTGTAGTGCCTACTCACCTCATTCAGCAAGCCACTGACGGTCAAGAGTTTGTCTTTGTAGTGCGTCAAAATCAAGGCAAAAATATTATTGCCAAAGTTGCTATCAAAACAGGCAAATCTTATGGCGGTGAAACACTGGTAGCGGAAGGCTTGCAAGCAAGTGATGTGCTGGTGAGCAAAGGCTATAACGAAGTGATTGATAATGAGGAAGTAAGCATTCAACCTTCGCAAGATAAAATTTCTATGAATAAATAACCCAAAAGGGCATAGTTTGATATAAAATTAATTTTTCAACTATAAAAAATGGAAAACCAAGAAAAAAAGTCCGCATTACCCGAATTTGGGCTGAGTACGTTTGCCATCAAAAATAAGACAAGCATATTCATTTTGACGGCAATTATTGCCTTTATGGGGCTGGCGGCGTACAACAGTATGCCCAAAGAGCAATTCCCAGAAGTGGTGATTCCTACGGTGATTATCAATACGATATACCCTGGAAATTCGCCCGTAGATATTGAAAATCTGGTGTCAAGGCACATCGAGAAAGAGGTCAAATCAGTAAAAGGGGTCAAAAAAATCAATTCTACGTCTTCCCAAGATGTGTCTGTAATTATTGTAGAATTTAACGAGAACGTGCAGATTAGCAAGGCGTTACAAGATACCAAAGATGCCGTAGATAAGTCTAAGCGCAATCTGCCCACTGACTTGGATACTGACCCGCAAGTATTGGAGGTCGATGTGTCCCAAATTCCTATCGTAATGGTGAATATTTCAGGGAATTACGACATGGAAAAGCTTCGCTATTATGCTGAATATCTGGAAGATAGATTTGAGGAACTGCCCGAAGTATCAAGCGCAAACCTGATAGGTGCGCTGGACAGAGAAATTCAAATCAATGCGGATATTTATAAAATGGACGCAAGGAAAGTAACTTTTGGCGATATAGAAAATGCAATTCGTGCCGAAAATATCTCCATGTCGGGCGGGGAAGTCCTCACAGACGGTTACAGGCGTTCTATGCGTATTTCGGGCGAGTTCAAAACGGCAGCAGACATTGCCAATATCATCGTCAAGGCTGAGGACATGGAGTCTGTCTATCTCAAAGATGTAGCTGATGTCAAAGATGCCTTTGTAGAACGCAAAAGTTATGCACGCTTGGCTACAGAAAGTTTTGCAGAAAAAGGCAATTTTCCTGTTATTTCCTTGCGTGTAGTAAAGAAAAATGCTGAGAATCTGATTAATGCAGATGAAAAAATCAAAAAAATCGTAGAAGAAGCAAGAAAAACCGTATTACCTGCCGATTTGAATATTGTTTATACTGATAATCAGGCAGATGACATGAAAATTCAGATAGCAAACTTAGAAAACAACATCATTTTTAGTACGATTTTGGTAGTGGGCGTGTTGCTGTTTTTCATGGGCTTGCGAAATGCGATTTTTGTAGGGATTGCCATTCCTCTGTCTATGTTTTTGTCTTTTATTTTCCTTGATGCGATGGGCTATACGGTTAATATCATGGTGCTTTTTGGTTTGGTATTGGCATTGGGTATGCTCGTGGACAATGGAATTGTGGTAATTGAAAATATCTATCGCCAAATGGAAGAAGGTGCAAGCAGAGAAAGTGCCTCTGTGCATGGCGTGGGCGAGGTAGCCTGGCCTATCATCAGCTCTACACTGACCACCTTGGCGGCATTTGCGCCCCTGCTCTTCTGGGGTGGCATCATTGGCTCTTTTATGAGTATTTTGCCTGTAACGCTGATTGCGGTGCTAAGTGCCTCATTATTTGTGGGTTTGTTCGTTAGCCCTGTAACGGCGGCGGCTTTTATGGTGATTGATGACAAAAATATTAAAAAACAAAAAAGACGACCTACCATTGTTGGTTTTGCGTTAATTGCGCTTTCTATTCCGCTTTATTTCATGGCAAAAGATGGCTATACCTTCCCTAACTTGCTGATGACAGGCGGTTTACTCACTTTATTGAACGTTTATTTCTTGCGCGATGCCTCTATTTGGTTTCAAAATAATGCCTTGGTATGGTTAGAAAATGTATATTTAAGATTCTTGCGCTTTGCTTTGGCAGGAAAACGCCCTATTTGGTTTTTTATAGGCACTTTTGTTTCGCTTATTTTTTCTGTGATGATTTTTGGGGCAAACCAGCCTTTGGTACTGCTTTTCCCTGATAATGAGCCGCTTTACGTATATCTCTACAACGAAGCACCGCTTGGAACAGACGTAGAAACCACAGATAAAATCACCAAAGACTTAGAAAAAAAGGTTTTTGAAACACTAAAACCGTACAAAAATATCGTTTCCTCTATCGTAACCAATGTGGGCGAAGGCACAGGAAATCCTATGGCAGGACCTGGCGCAGGAAGTATGGCTTCTTTTACACCTCACAAGAGCAAAATTTCCATTGGTTTTATAGATTATGAGTCAAGAAATGGTGTAGAAACCGCAGAAATCCTGAAAAAATTTAGCGAAATGACCAAATCTATGCCAGGGCTAAAAATCACGACAGGGAAAAATAGTTCGGGACCTCCCACAGGTTTTCCTTTGAATATAGAAGTCAAAGGGGCTGATTATCTGACACTTATCAAAGAGGCAGAAAAAATTAAAAATATCATTGAAAAGGCAAGCATTGCAGGTATGGAAGGATTGGCTACGGACTTAGAAACTGGCAAACCAGAAGTTCTACTCAATATTGATAGAGAAAAAGCAAGAATGTTAGGGCTTTCTACCTCATCTTTGGCAATGAATATGCGTACCGCAATTTACGGCAAGGAAGTTTCTAAACTCAAAGATGGAGATGACGATTACCCGATTCAGTTGCGCCTCCAAGACCGCTACCGCTATGACTTAGCTTCACTGAATGACCAAAAAATTTCGTTCAGGGACAACAAAGGCAAGTTCCATCAAATTCCTATTTCCTCCGTAGCAGCAATGCGTTATAGCTCGTCTTATGGCTCAGTGAAGCGCAAGGATTTGGACAAAGTAATTGTAGTAAGTGCTGGTGTATCAGAGGGTTATAATCCTAACCAAATCGTAGAGCAGGTAAGGACTTTATTGGCAGACCACCCAATGCCTTATGGTTACATTTTCAAATTTACAGGAGAACAAGAAGAACAAGCGCAATCTATGGCGTTTTTGATGAAGGCAATGCTGATTGCTGTTGCGTCTATTTTCTTGATTTTAGTTTCTCAGTTTAACTCTGTGGTGAAGCCTTTTATCATTATGACTTCGGTGCTTTTCAGCTTGCAAGGTGTATTTTTGGGCATGACCATTTTCAATGACGCTTTCATTATTATTATGACGGGTATTGGTATCATTTCTCTCGCGGGTGTGGTGGTGAATAATGCCATTGTGTTGGTAGATTATACGATACAGTTGGAAAAAAGGAAGTTAGCTGCATTGGGGCTTTCACCAGATGACAAATTGAGCAAACAGGACTTGATAGAATGTTTGGTAGAGGCGGGTTACACGCGCTTGCGTCCAGTGCTTTTGACGGCTATCACGACCGTTTTGGGCTTGATTCCGATGGCAATGGGCTTGAATATCGACTTCTTTGACTTATATAAAAACTTTGACCCACACATCTACACAGGCGGCGACAATGCGGCGTTCTGGGGACCTATGGCGTGGACAGTGGTTTACGGTTTGACTTTTGCGACTTTCTTGACCCTAATTATCGTACCTGTGATGTACCTGATTGCGGAAAGAATAGCAAACCGATTTAGAAAAAAAGAAAAAGAAAAAATCATCATTGGCTAATGGCTTTGTGATGCTGACAAAACTGGTGCAAAGCTCACCCCAAGAAAAACCCATAAGGTCTTTAAGTCCTTATGGGTTTGATTATTAAATAGTTATGCGAATTTTAAATTATCAAATAACTTAAACTAATTCTAATAAACTACTTATCAAAAAAACGTGTGAGTGTTTAATTTTGTTAAAGCCAAAAATAAAGTTTAACAAAATTTTAAAATTTCTTTTACTTTTGCACCATGAAAAATCTGGTAGAAGAACTCAGGTGGCGCGGAATGTTACAAGACATGACTCCCGACACCGAACAACAATTAAACAAAGAAATGACGGCGGGCTACATTGGCTTTGACCCTACTGCCGCCTCTCTACACATAGGTAACTTAGTGAGTATCATGCTGTTGGTTCATTTGCAAAAGGCAGGACACAAGCCTTTCGCACTTGTAGGTGGCGCGACAGGTATGGTGGGCGACCCCTCTGGAAAATCCGAAGAACGCAAGTTTTTGGACGAAGAAGTGCTAAGACATAACCAAGAATGTATCAAAAAACAGTTGGCTAAATTCTTGGATTTTGACGCTGGCGCAAATTCCGCTGAAATGGTCAATAACTATGACTGGTTCAAAGAAATGGGCTTTTTGCAGTTTCTTCGCGAAGTAGGTAAAAACCTGACCATCAACTACATGATGTCCAAAGATTCGGTACAAAAACGATTGGAAACAGGGCTTTCTTTCACCGAATTTTCTTACCAACTCCTGCAAGGCTACGATTTTTATTACCTTTTCAAAAATAAAAATGTGAAACTCCAAATGGGCGGCTCTGACCAGTGGGGAAATATAGTAACAGGAACGGAGCTGATTCGTCGCAAAGATGGGGGAGATGCTTTTGCGCTCACTACGCCGCTACTTACCAAAGCGGACGGACAGAAATTTGGGAAGTCAGAAAGTGGTAATATCTGGCTGGACGCTACGATGACCTCACCCTACAAATTTTACCAATTTTGGCTCAATACCAATGATGCCGAGCTGCCCAAACTGTTGCGTATTTTTACTTTGTGGGACAGGGAAACGATAGAAGCATTTGATAATGAGCCTGATAAGAACAAGGTAAAGCGTGAATTGGCAAGGGAAATGACTACTCGCATACATTCAGAAAATGACTACGAACAGGCGGTGAAGGCAAGTGAATTGCTTTTCAAGGGTAGCTTAGATGATTTTCAACAGACAGAGGAAAACATTTTGAACGAAATTTTTGAGGGAGTTCCGCAGGTAGAAATTAGCAAAGAGGAATACAGCCATACTGCAAATGTGGTTGATTTGCTTTCTGTGGCGACTGGCGGTCAACTATTTGCTTCCAAAGGAGATGCCAAAAGAATGCTCAAAGATGGAGGTGTAAGCATCAACCGCCAAAAGGCAAGCGAAGATACGCCCATGAATTTTGAATTGTTGAAAGAAAAATATCTGTTGGTACAAAAAGGGAAAAAAAATTATTTTTTGGTCAAACTGATATAGAGCAAATAAAGATTCTTAGCTTTCCAATACTTGCTTTATAATAGGTAATGTTTCCAAGTAGCACTTTTCCATGTCTTGCACCTGCGCGTGGGCGTTTTCAAAATTGCCTTCTTTGAGTTGGGTGTAAAATGAGGTGGTGATTTCGTGCAATTTGGTAGCTCCTATAGTGCCTGTCAAGCCCTTGATAGTGTGAATGTTCTTGACCAAAGCCTCATTTTGCTGACTGCTTATTAACTCATAGGTTTCTTTGAACAAGGTGTCGAGGTCGTCCTTGAAAGACAAGTAGAGGTTTCTGAGGTAGGCTTGATTGTTCTTAGCCAATACTTTGATGCGTTCTAATACTTCTTGATTTACCATGTTGTTGTTATTTATGTTTTCTGGTGTTGAGTGATTGATGACTGGTACTTTACTTTTTTGCTTTATTTTTTTATCATCTATTTTTTTCTTGCCTTTGGGTGCTTGTTCCTTTTTGTTTTTTGGTTGTTTTTTAGTAATATTTTCCTTTTGCATCATTTTGTCAGGCAACCATTTGGCTATTCTTTCAAAAAGAACCGTAGGTTCAATAGGTTTTTCCAAATAATCGTCCATGCCTTGCTCTATAAATCTGGCAACATCATGGGTGGCGGCATTGGCACTCAGCCCAATGATGACAGGCGGGAGGGCAAATTCTTTTTTGATTTTTTGGGTGGCAGTGATGCCGTCCATCACAGGCATAAAAATATCCATCAACACCAAATCGTAGGTTTTTTTGTGTATGGCTGACAGTGCCTCTAATCCGTTTTGGGCGATATCGACCTTGCATTTTACCTCTTCGAGTATCATTTTAGCAATTTCTTGGTTCACAATTCTGTCTTCGACCAAGAGGACTTTTAGGTTTTTGAAGGTAAAATCGGAGGTGAAATTGTAGGTTTTTTCTTTGTTCAGCCCCATTTTTTTGACCTGTTTGTCTGCTACTTTTTTGATGGGAATCGTAAACCAAAAAATAGTTCCTTCGCCTATATCGCTTTCCACGCCCATTTCTCCGCCCCACAGCCCCACGATTTCTTGACTGATAGACAGCCCCAAGCCCGTTCCGTCTTGTTTGTTCATGGTGTCGGTTTCTACCTGATAAAACTTTTCAAATAGTTTTTCTTGGTCTTCTGCCCTGATGCCCGTTCCAGTGTCCATTACAGCGATATAGAGTTCGTAAGTTTCAGTTTTTTCGTCAAAAGATTGAACAGAGGTATGGAGGGCTACGCTTCCATTTTGGGTAAATTTGAGGGCGTTGCCCAGTAAGTTATTGAGGACTTGGATAAGGCGCATCTCGTCCGCAATAATATAGCGCGGCACCTCTGGCATCATGATAAATTGCAACAAAATGTCTTTCTGGATTGCCAAAGGATTAAAAAGGTCTTTTAGCGTTTGCATCATTTCCAGGTAGTCAAAGGGAATTTCTTTGAGGCTGGTTTTGCCCGCTTCCAATTTAGAAAGTTCCAGTACGTCATTCAAAATGCCAAGCAGATTTTTACTACTGCGCTGAATGGTATTGATGAAGCTACGTTGCTGGGGAGTAAGTGAGGTATTGAGCAACAAGTGCGTCATGCCTATCATGCCGTTCATGGGCGTGCGAATTTCGTGGCTCATGTTTGCCAAAAAGCTGGATTTGATTTGGAGAGAACGCTGGGCGATTTCTTTTTCTTTTTCTGCTTGCTCTGCCTTTTGGCGTTCGGTAATGTCCCTGACTATCAGTTGATTCATTGTTTGATTTTCATACTCAAAAAAGCTATTGACCACCTCCACAGGGATTTTTACACCAGACTTACTGACTATAACAGTTTCATAAATTAAAAATTTTTCTTTATTCAATTTTTTTACCCTCCCATGTAAGATTTCTTTGGTAACATTAGGCTCTATTTCCACAAATCCACGTCCCATCTTTTGTAAATCTTCCAGTGAATATCCAAGCATTTTTGTAGCAATTTTGTTCACCTCTATAAGTTTAAGAATCTTATTATCAATGACTTCAAAAATAAAAATAGCATCATAGCCACCATTGAAGAGTTCTCTAAACTTTTTTTCTGATGACCGCAAAGCCTGCTCCGCCTTCACGCGTTCAGTTGCATAGCGCGAAGAGGTTTGCAGACTGGTTACGTCATTGTCTTCGTCATAGATAAATTTCAAAATGCTATCAAACCACGCATAAATGTTATTTTTGAGCAAAAAACGGTGTGTAATATTAATTTCACGTATATTTTGATTGACTTGTTTTTGTGATTCATCTTGCACCAATAATATGTCGTCAGGGTGAAAAAAATCTATAAAATTTTTGCCATAAATATCCCCTTTGGCGTAGCCTGTGAGCTTTTCGGTGGAGGGGCTGAGGTAAATCATCTCTCCATCAGGCGTGCAAAGGGTAATCATCTCAATAGAATTATCGGCAAGGAGGCGCAGTCTTTTTTCACTTTCCGCCAGCTCGTCTTTGCTTCGCATGAGTTGCTTAAAAAGAGCTTGCGACTCTCCTGCTATTTTGCGAAGTTCTATTTCTTTTTCAAACTGCTCAGTAGCATCTCTATATACTGCAACTGTCATTTTGACTTGCTTTAACTCATCTTTGATAGGTGATTTGAGGGTTTGGAAAATGCGCCTTGAGCCATCATGCTTTTCTATGACCTCTGTAACTTTTATACTTTGCCCTGTCTGGAAAATATATGTATCATCATTTTTGTATTTTTCTTCATTTTCCTTGTTTTCCAATGTACCTTCTGCAAACTGTCTAAATTGTGGTACATTCATTTCAAAAAAATCATGAAAGGCTTTGTTTGCCCACACATATTTTGAGCCTTCACTTTTTACCAAAATCTGGTCTTCGACTGCATTGAGGATTTGCCGATACATCTCCTCAGAAGCACGTAGCTGTTTCTCGTATATTTTTTCCTTCGTGATGTCCTTAGCGATGAGTGTCACCGCCCAGATTTGATTATTCTCGAAAATAGGCACATAAGTAAACTCATTCCACTGCTGTTTGTCTGTGGATTGGCGTTCTATTTTTAGTTTTTGTTTTGACTCGATAACGTATTTAAAATTGTTCCTGAAATAGGGTAATAAACTTTCATCAGGGAAGAGGCTATCAAATAAAACACCTTTTTCTAAGGTGCGGAATGCTTTGCTATTTTCTCGTGCTTTTTCATTGAAGGCAATGAGTATCCTGTCCAAAGAGAGAATCACAATTTGCTCCTCGCTGCTATCCAAAAACGCCTTCAAATTTAGCTCGGACGCTTGGAGAACTGCTTGGCTTTGTTTTAATACCTGTACGTTTTCCTCTAATTCGAAAAGCGTTTTGGTAAAAAATAAATTGAAGATAGTCGTCAGTAAGACTAAAACGTTGGTGGCAATGATAAATGCCTGAGTTTCATGGCTTGGATTACTAAAAATGAAAAAACAAGTAATCAAATACACAAAATTGATTGTTGCAAACCCAATAATTAGCCTACGCTTACGTATGCAAAGCGTAAGAGCAAGGTAAACAAGAATGAATTGGAGTTGATACAAATAGTTTAAATCATTCAGATACAAGAGGATAGTAATAAAAATATTTAGAAAGGTAACGTGCCAGTGTAGCCAAGTGTAAGTAACAGCTTCAGCTATTTTACCACTGGCAGTAAGGTAAACCAATAGCAGAACTTCCATAGAAATCGCATAACGCACCCACAAAAAATCTTGGGCTGTATGTAGCCAAAAGTATGACAGATGACCAGCCAAAGGTATCATAAATGCACCAAGCAATAAAATGACGCGAATCACTGCCCAATCTCGCTTTCGAATATTCTCTGAAAAATTCATATTTTTTTTTAGAAAATTAGACTATCTCATATAAAAAAAGTAACTTCGTTATAAATTAATCACGCTTATCCCTCTTGAAACTACAAATTTTATATAATATTGTTTAGGGAAATATGAAAAAATTAAATTTTAAACAACGATTACGGATTTTTTTTAGTATTGTATTATTTACTATTCTCATTAGTATTTCCCTACTTGTTTACAGTTATTTACACAATGCAGAAAAAGTCATTCATTTGGAACTTGCCGCCCGCTTAGAGCAATCAGCAACTTCCCTCAGTTTCCATGCACTTAATTATGCCGATGGCGAAAGAACAGCCATCGTGGATATTAATAGCGACCTCAGCGATTTTGACCAATATTTCGGCATACTCAGCAAGGGCGGAGAGATAACGTTCAAAAACGAAAAAATAAATCTTTCTCCACTTGACGATAGCAAAAGTAAGGAAATTCTCCTTCAATTAGAAGCAGAGTGGACAGGATACAAGGAAAATTTGCAAAAAATTACAGACAGTAAGCCTGACCGCATAGACATCAATGCCCAGAAGTACATTGTAGGTCATGTAGAGAAAATCAAGAATGTGATTAATAATCTTTCCGAACATTATTATAGCCTTATTCAGGCAGACGACAGTAATTTTCTCCTGTATTTGCTTATTTTTTCTGCTTTATTAATTGGTTTTTTATTTTTTGAAAACTACAGGATTTCATATTTTATTGTCAAGCCACTGACTAATATTGCCAAACTCACTCAGCGCATAGCGCAAGGTGAATTAGTGATTGACGATAATCTTAAGCAAGAAAACCATGAAATAAGTATCGTGCTGAATGGGTTAAACCAAATTACGGTTGGGCTTGACAAAATTACTGATTTTGCGGACAAGGTAGGTGATGGCGATTTTAGTGCTTCTTTGGAAATCCGTAGTGAGAAAGATTTGCTTTCGCAGTCCCTGCTCGAAATGCGCGATAACCTGCTCAAAGTCAGTCAAGAAGAACAAAAACGCAAGTGGGCAAACGAAGGATTGGCTAAGTTTGCAGACATTTTGCGCTTAGACAGGCAGCAAGACCAAAGTTTACTTGCCAATACAGTCATTCTCGAATTGGTCAAATATGTTCATGCCAATCAGGGAGGACTATTCGTACACAACCCTGACCTCAATCACCTCAAATTGATAGCAAGCTATGCCTACGACCGTAAGCGGTTCATTGACAATGAGATACCTGCTACCGACGGCTTACTTGGGCAGGCATTTGTAGAGAAATCAACGATTTATCTCAAAGAAATTCCTGATGGCTATGTCTATATCACTTCGGGGCTGGGCGAGGCTACACCTGCTCACCTGCTCATTATTCCCCTCAAAATCAATGATGTTGTTTTTGGTGTGATAGAACTCTGCTCATTTGAGGCTTTTGAGCCGTACCAACTGGAGTTTCTGGAAAAGGTCAGTGAAAATATTGCCGCTACGATAGCTACGTTCAGGAATACAATCAGAACAGCTAAACTGCTCAGAGAGAGCCAAGAACAAAGTGAGATGCTGCGCGCACAGGAAGAAGAAATGCGTCAGAACGTAGAAGAACTCATGGCTACCCAAGAACAAATGAAACGCAAACAAGAAGAAGCAGAACTCGCCAATAGGAAGCTAAAATCCAATGAGCAAATCTTACAGAAAACAATGGAGAAAACTAAAAAGCAAAGCGAAGATTTAAAACTTGCCAACTTAGCACAGATAGAAAAACAGGAACAAATGCACCAACAAATGCTTGAACTGGAGCAAACAAGGCTTGAAATGGAAAAACTGAAAGAGGACGAACAAAAACGCACCAAAGCAATGATAGACCAACAGAAAAAGTTGATGGCAAAAGTCATGGACGATTTTAAGAAAAAGGAAAATATGCTAAAAGAGCAGATAGAAAGTTTAAAAAATGAAAAAGCAAAAAATGAGCAATAATAGCATAGACGAACGAACTTCGCTTATTTTATTTTTTGCCCTTGTCAAAATTTTGAGTGCGGAAAATGCCTGTGAAAGTTTCGCCCATCTTCATCGTAAATAAATCAGCGATGCCAAGCACAATCTTTGCCGTTTCTATGCTTTCAATCACCTCTTGTTTGAGATGCACAGGTGCTTTTTCTTGTTTTAGTTGTTTGAATGGGTTAGGTTTCATGGTTTTGTATGTATGTATTAATTTTGGTAATTGATATTTTATTGTTATGATTTACTTTATGTCTGTTTACTCAGCGAAACCACTTTTTCTTTTGCCCGCTTTAGCCTCATTTTAGTTGCACTTTCTGAAATTTCCAGCGTAGTGGTGATGTCTTTGATAGAAAGCTCGTCTTGGTATTTCATCAGTAAAATAGCCTTGTCTTCTGTGGGGATTTGCTCCAAGAGTAGCTCCAAACTTTCCACAGAAATCGAAAAGAGTTCGTCTGTATCTTCCATCTCCTCACCTATATCGTCCTCTTCATTTAAACGAGAAACACTGTATTTTTGTTGTCTTCTCAGGTAATCAATACAAAAATTATAAGTGATTCTGTACACCCAAGTAGAGAAGGACGACTCAAACCTGAATTTCTTGATGGTAATAAAAATTTTGACAAAAATATCGTGCGTAAGGTCTTGCGCCAGTTGCTTATCTTTGACGAAAGAAAGACATTTATAATAAATCTTGTCTGCATATTTGTCATATAAAACAGAAAACGCCGAAGTATCATTCGAGTGAATTAGTTTTTTAATGATTTCTTCTTCTGTCATACTATTTTATAGGGCATATTGAAAATAAAAATTAAATAAAAAAATTAAAACACAAATACGCAATATTTTTGCTAAATTTGCGTTCTATTCTATTTAATTTACAATAGTAGGTATTTTTAGTTAAAAACTGCCTCTTTTTTACCCCTAAATTTACAAATTCGTTCTTTTGGCTGTCTAATTGCATAGAAACGTATTACTTAGCAAACTTCTCAAATTAAAAATGGAACAAATTGTGAACTGGTCTGAATTGTTTTTTAATTCTTTTCAACACTTACTTACAGGCTTACTTGGTGCTTTGCCAAAAATCTTAGGGGCTATCATATTACTTGTTTTCGGCTTGTTTATCGCGCGTTTGGTAGGCGTGGTGATAGTTAAAACCTTGAAACTCACTCGTTTTGAGGAATGGATGGAAAAGCTCAAAGTACACGAACTATTTGAGAAAGCCCAAATCAAAACTTCTGTTGCGGAGATTATTGCGCGGTTTGCCTACTGGGTAATTTTACTTATTTTTTTGGTAGGCATTTCAGATACACTGGGCTGGGGCGCAGTTTCCCAAAAAATTTCTGATTTTATTAATTTCCTTCCCCAAGTTTTTATCAGCTTGATAATCTTGATAATAGGGCTTTACATAGCCAGCGTAGTGCGCCAAACCATTGTTGCTGCTTTCCTTTCTTTTGGCTTGGCTTTTGGCAGACTGGTGAGCAATGCGTTTTTTTACTTTCTTTTGCTTTTTGTGATGGTCATTGCCTTAGAGCAGTTGGGCATCAATACGACCATCATCACTTCCAATGTTATCATTATCATTGGCGGTGCGGTGCTGGCGTTTGCTATTTCCTACGGGTTTGCGTCCAAAGATATTTTGAATAACTTTTTGGCTTCACTTTATAGCAAAAATAATTTTCAAATTGGACAAAAAATCATCTTGGAAGATGGCTCTGTGGGCGAAATCGTAAAAATGGACAATATTTCCGTTACGCTTAAAACCGAAGAAGGCAAATTGATACTGCCCATCAATACCCTGATTACCCAAAAAGTGCGAATTGTAGAAACTGCGCCCAATCCGCTTGGCGAGTTTCAGAGAAGAAGTTCAGGAAATGATTGATTTTGAGCTAATTATAAAAATAGCTTCCTCAAAAAAATTGGATTCTTCGACATTTTATACTTCCAAATAGCGCAAGAGCATATCTAATCGTTCCTTGTGGTGGTTTACTTTTTCGCTTTCGTGAAAACTGGCAACTACTTGGTAGTCAAATCGTTCTAAGGTCGCAATCACGCGTGTCAGGTCTGTTCTGTTAAGTTTTAGGGTGAGTTTTATCATGCTGCGGTCGTAGGTATCTGTTTCTATATAGCTACTCAGAATTTTCACGCCGTCCGCTTCAATCAACCGCGATATTTCGGTCATAGAGTAGTCGTAGTCGCGCATCAAAAGCACCAAAATTCCACCTTGCTCTTTGGTAGCGTAACTGCGCGCTAAGGCATTGGCGGTATCATTCACAGAGATAATACCTATATATTTTCCAAACTCGTCCAGTACGGCAATACTCTGCAAATTATTCCGATTTGCCTTATTGATAACCTCGTAAAAGTGCTGATATTCAGAAACATAGATATTTTGGAACTGCAAAGAAAAATCACTGACCAATGCGTCAAAATCTGCCGAATCGTAGAGCATATCTTCGGACAACATTCCCAAATATTCACCCTCATCAGCCACCGCAAGCTGATGCACTTTTAGCTCACCCATCCACCCCAACGCCCTTTGCGCGGAGTCTGTTGGCTTGAGTGGCGGCATACTCAGGTTGATAAAATCGCGAGCAGTCATATAGTCAGTGCCAACCTCTGAGGTTTGTAGTTCAGTCATCGCTTTTACGTTTTATATTTGTTTAAAAATGAAGCTAAATAGTGGTTGAAAATATCAGGGTGTTCCATCATAGGTGCATGACCGCACTTATCTATAAAGCAAAGCTCTGTCGTATCTATCAGAGAATCAAACTCATGTGCTACCAAGGGCGGCGTAATCGTATCATTCAGCCCCCAAATCAGCAGGGTAGGTACACGAATACTGCTCAAATCCTTTGCCATATTGTGCCTCTGAGCAGACTTCGCAACGGCAACGATACACATACACTTTGAGATGCTATTCATCACCGCAAAAATCTCATCTACCAGCGATTTGGTCGCGACCTTGGGGTCATAAAAAGTATAAGCCACGCGCTCCTCTATGTACGCATAGTTCCCGCGCTTAGGGTATGAACCGCCCATGCTGTCCTCAAACAAGCCCGAACTACCCGTCAAAACCAACCTTTGCACCTTCTCCTTATTGTTCAGAATATAAATTAGCCCAATATGACCGCCCAGAGAATTGCCCAACACAGTCAAATTATCTAACTTCTTAAAATTAACAAAATCCTCCACAAAACGAACCAACCTGTTCAGCCCCGCCTCGCGCAAAGGCATATCATAAATAGGTAACATTGGGATAATGACCCGATGTGTCTTGCTAAAATGACTTACCACTCCCTCCCAGTTGCTTAATGCCCCAAAAAGTCCATGCAAAAGCAATAAGACTTCACCCTGCCCCTCATCTATAAACTTAAAATCACCTTCTTGTTTAATATCAAACTGCATAATGGATTCATTTTTACTAAAAAACTATTTTATTCTCCCTTTCCTCACAAACTTAATCATTTTTTTGACTTTACAAAATGATTGCCCTTCATTCACTTCTAATTTTAACACTTTCATAGACCACATTGTTTGTAAATTAAAAGCAATAAATATAGATGATAAAAAAAATATGATTAAAAACCTTGATTTTCAAACTTTTTAAAAAGTTTATTCTTAAATTTGTGGTTCAAAAAATAGGAAATATAGTCATCTATTTTTCCTCAAAAATATTTACGTAACACAAAAAAATCAGTTACAAGCACCCGATATATTCTATGGAAAACACAGTCGCAAAAAAGTTAGAATCACTTTTGAAATTGCAAATCATTGATTCCAAGTTAGATGAAATCAGAAAAGTAAGAGGAGATTTACCCGCCGAAGTGCAAGATTTGGAAGACGAGATTGCTGGATACGAAACCCGAATAGGTAAGTACAAAGAAGAACTAACAACGCTGAACGAAACTATTTCTAAACACAAACAAGAAATTAAAGAAGCGGAACGCCTCATTGAAAAATACCAACAGCAACAAACTAACGTCAAAAATAACCGCGAATTTGAGGCTATCTCAAAGGAAATGGAACTCCAAGACCTCGAAACTCAGGTAGCAAAAAAGAAAATCAGGGAAACACTTGCTAAAATTGAGAAAAAAGAGGAATCTATCGAGGAAACTGAAAATGCCTTGAGCGAACGCAACAAAGACCTCAAAAATAAGCGCAAGGAACTCGACATCATCATGTCCGAAAGCGAAGAAGATGAAGACAAGCTGAAAAAAGAGAGAGAAAAACGCAGCAAGCTCATAGAACCTCGCCTCTACAAGCCTTATATGAAAACCAGAGAAAATGCACAAAATGGCTTGGCTGTCGTTACAGTGAAAAGAGATGCCTGCGGTGGTTGCTTTAATATCGTTCCTCCACAAAGACAAGCAGAAATCAGAGAAAAAAAGAAAATCATTGTTTGCGAGCATTGCGGACGTATTTTCGCTGATGTGGAAGAAGTTGTTATTGTGGAAAAAGAAAAACCAAAAAAGACTGGGCTTCGCAAAAAAGGAGCAGAAACTGCAAAAGTAGGCGAAGAATAAATATACTTCAAAGCATATCGCTTCAAAACCCGCCCAACCAAAGGTTTGCGCGGGTTTTTTTGAGGCAATATTTATTTTAGTAATTCAATTATGCTAAAATGTATAGATTTTTTAGGAACTTTACTAAAATCCAAAAATATATGAGTATCTGGAAAAAAATAGGCTTTTTTTGTGCTTTTATCATTCCTGCTTTGGTAATTGGCGGTTATTACTTGGGCGGAGTTTGGAATTTTAGCGCGGTAATTTTCGTATTTGTATTGATTCCAGTGGTAGATGCGTTGGTGGGCAAAGACACTGAAAATGTGAGTGAAAGCCTTGTACCTGTGATTTCTGAGGAATTGTACTATAAGTTTATCCTTTTTTTATGGACTTATGTGCAGTTTGCCTTTTTGCTTTGGGGCTGCTATGTAGTTTCAGAAAGCAACATGACGGGCGTGGAATTGGTAGGCTTTATGACTGGTTTTCCGTTAGTTACGGGTGGCATAGGCATTACCGTAGCGCATGAATTGGGGCATAAAAAAGAGAAATTAGAACGTTTTTATGCGAAGGTTTTGCTGATGACCACTTGTTATATGCACTTTTATATTGAGCATAATCGTGGACATCATGTTAATATTGGTACGCCCAAAGACCCCGCGACAAGCCGCAAAGGAGAAAGTTTTTATGGCTTTTGGATTCGAAGTGTTAGAGATAGCTACCTGAATGCGTGGGAGTTAGAGTTTGAACGCATGAATAAAAAGAATTTGTCTAAGTTTAGCACTAAAAACGACATGATTTGGTTTACGCTGATTCCTTTGGCTTTTTGTGGTGCTTTGACCTTGATTTTCAGTGTATTACAAGGCAAGTTTGTGGTTGAAGTTCCTATTTTCTTTTTTGTGCAAAGTGTGCTTGGTTTTTCACTGTTGGAAATTGTGAACTACATAGAGCATTATGGTATTCTGAGAAAGGAGATAGCTCCGAATAAGTACGAGAAAGTCAATACGTTACACTCTTGGAATGCGAATCAATTAGTTAGCAATTTTTTCCTTTTCCAACTCCAACGCCACTCTGACCATCACGCCTACGCGCACCGTAGATATCAGGCACTCAGGCACGTAGAGGAAAGTCCGCAACTTCCCGCAGGCTATTCTGCCATGATTTTGCTTGCCTTGGTTCCACCGCTTTGGTTTGGGGTGATGGACAAAAAACTAATAGAGTGGAAAAAGCAAAGAGATTTGATTTTAAATTAGGAATCTCCTGAAAAACAGTATTTTACCTATCCGTATTTGCGTTGGTGTAGGCAATGCCACGATACACATACGCAGGGTCGTGCGTTTGGGCAAACCAAAAAGTAGGGTGAGGTTTTCCTGTATTGTGAATGTGAAAAGCGTTTCTGAAATCTCGGTTTTCCAAATAAGCACCATAATTATTTTTGCACCAAAGTATGGAGTAGCGCAGCGAATTTTGCCCTTTTAGCTCGTCAATGCTGATGCCCAACTTGATGCAGTTATAGCCCATTAGCTGCAATGCGCCCCAAGAAGTTGCCAATAATTTTAAGGTTTGGTCAGAATAAGTTGCCAAATCTGCTTTTTTTAGCCCTGAATAACTGCTTAATTTTCCGTCTTTTACGGCTTTTAATTTCAAAAAAACATGAGGCTCGTAGCGGCTGGCAGGATTTTTCTTTGCCGAACACTCCAAAATGATGAGAGCCTTGAAATAGGAGGCGGGCAACTCCATTTCCGCACAAATAGAGGCTACATCCTCGCCATAGTTCAGGTTTACGCGCTTGATTGCCTCTTGGCTGACCTTTACGGCACAAGAACGACCAAAAAACCACCCAATTCCTATGATTAATATTAGCAACCAATATCTCCTTTTCATTTGGATTTACCTATTTTGATGATACAGTGCCAGCCCTGCCACTGGCTCTTCTACGATATTTTTTAACGTAATTCCCTTATCATTAGCTACTTGGCGCAGCACATTGGCATAATAAAAGGCGATAGAACCTGTAAAATGCACTTTGTAATTTTTGTAGTTTTCGAACTTGCAAACATGGCGTTGGAAAAATAAATCAAATGCCTTGTATGCCAATTCATAACAATAAACCTCGCGCAGGTGGTCGAAAATAAACTTGGAAAAAGAAGCAAAATAGCGATTGGGGAATGGCTTATACACATTATCAAGCACTTCGTTGCGCGTGAGGCTGTATCTTTTTTCAAATAATTGGTAAAGATTTTCAGGCATTTCTTTGTTCAGGAAATCAGTAACGATTTGCCTACCCAAGTAAGCTCCACTGCCCTCATCTCCTAACCAAAAACCCAAATTTACAGTTGATTTAACTATCTCACTTCCATTGTAAAGTGTTGAATTAGAGCCAGTTCCTATGATGCAAGCAATTCCTTCCTCCGTACCGCACAAGCCACGCGCCGCGCCAAGAATGTCTGTGTAAACTGCTGTCTTGGCATAGGGGAAAGTTTGGTGCAGGGCATCAGCAACGATTTGGCAACGTTCGGGCGTAGAGCAGCCCGTTCCATAGAAATAAATCTCTGCGATTTCCTTGCTTGACTGCACCGCAGGTTGCAACTGTCCATAGTACAACTCGTTCAAAGTCTGCATGATAGACTCCGTATTTTGGTAGTAAGGACTGATGCCAACCGTTTTAGCTTGTAGCATACGCTCGTCGGGCATGATGAGCCGCCAAGATGTTTTGGTAGAACCGCTATCTGCAATGAGTATCATAGTTTATTCGTATAGTTTTTTTCCTGCCTCAAAATACTTATCGCCTGCTTTCCAAAAAAGTTTTTCGGAAGTATTGCCAATCAAACGGCAAGAATACACATACGCACTAAAAAATTTGTATAAATAATCGTAATCCAAACCTTCGGCGTGGTCAGCAGGTTGGTGATAATATTTGCCAATTTCATCATCAAAAGCCTTGAATCCCAAGCTAAAAGTGGGAGCAGGAATTCCTTTTTTTGCAAAATTTACATTGTCAGAACGGTCAAAAAGCCCTTGCTCTGGTGCAGGGTCGTCCGTAGCGGTGAGTCCGTAGGCTTGGCAGGCTTGCTTGATGAAGGCTTCGGCAGTCGTGCGCCCCAGCCCAATGATGGTCGCAATAGAGGTATCATTGTAGCCTCCGTTGTCGCTGTTGAAGCAATAAACCATCTTTTTGAGTTCCAAAGGAGAATGTTCTACAAACCAACGACTTCCGAGCAAACCCTTCTCTTCGCCCGTAAAAAGTACAAACAATGCAGACCGATTAGTAGGATATTTTCCAATATTTTCGGCGGCAGAAAGCACTGTAACTGTACCTATGGCGTTGTCCCTTGCACCATTGTAAATAGAATCTCCATCTACCTTGTTTCCTATACCAACGTGGTCATAATGAGCAGAATAAACCACATATTCTTCTTTTAATTTTGTGTCTTTGCCTTCCACATAGCCCACCACATTATAGGTAGTAAACTTTTTGATAGTACCGTTTTCTACTGCCAATTTTACCTTTGTTTTTTTGCTTTCTTTCCAAAAACTTACTTCTTTGGAGTCGCCGTCGTTCAGCCAAATATGCGGAATAGTGCTTGGAGTCGCAGTATTTGCCTCGCTATCCAGTTCTACACCTTCTCGATTTAGGTAGCCCACCAATATTTTCCAAGGAAGTTGCGGATTATTATAAAGTTCGATAAGTGCCATTGCACCTTTTTCCATTGCTTTTTTGTGCTTTTCCTTGCCCTTAAAAAACCAAGTTTGGGGAGAACCTTGCTCTGTAGAGCCACCTCTGACAACAACAATTTTGCCTTTGACATCAGCTTTGTCAAAATCCTCATTCGTGCCATAGTCCAAAAATACCGCTTCAGCCTCAGTTTTGAGGTTATTTCCATCTAAAATTACGGTGTTTTCTACCAATTTGAAGTTTTTATCTTTGTATGAAATGCTCGCTTCCTTGGGGGCAGTGGTAGATTTCATGCTGACAGGTTGGAGGTAATTTGGGTAAGCGGGCAGAGCCTTCACCCCATAGCTTTTGAGCTGGGTAGCGAGGTAGCGCGCCGCGATAAGCTGTTCGGGCGAAGGTGTGTTCCTGCCTTTGAGTTCGTCAGAAGCCAAAAAGTAAATATGCGACTCAATTTTGCTTTTGTTCACTGTCGCATCTGTGAGTTCCTTGTCTATTTGGGCAAAAACGCTGGCGTAGGCAAGCATCAATAAGGTAAAAAATATCGTTTTTTTCATCTTTTTTATGTGTGTTTATGTCTTAGATTTTCTTATAAATTAAACAAAATTAAGCATTTTTTTTAATCCATGACTGTATTTGACTAAATTGCGTTCCGAATTGAATTTTACTCGCTTTTTACAAATGAAATTCAAGGATAAACGGATATAAAGAATATTTTTTAAGAGTATTTTCAAAAAATAAATTACAACTGCTTTAAAATGAATTGGTTAATTAATGTTGGTATTATTTTTCTTACTTTTATTGTAACCGAAGGCGTGGCGTGGGCATTGCACAAATACGTGATGCACGGTTTTTTGTGGAACTTGCACGAGTCGCATCACGTGAAGGAAGAAGGTCGTTTTTTTGAGCGCAATGACCTTTTTTTGTTGTTTTTTGCTATTCCCAGTGCGTATTGCATTTATTCGGGCATTGCTGACAGCAATTTTAAGCTGTATATTGGTATTGGCATTGCGGTTTATGGACTGATTTATTTTTTGGTGCATGATGTTTTTATTCACCAACGCTATCCACCCCTGCTTCGGAGAAGTAATCATTTGTATTTCAGGGCTTTGCGCCGCGCACATCACGCGCACCACAGGCATACGGGCAAGGAAAAAGGAGAGGCTTTTGGCTTGCTTTGGGTGGGCAAGCAATATTTTGAGAAGGGAGAAAAATAAAAAACGGTAACGTTTGTCAAGGTCTTCCGACCATTGACAACGTTACCGTTTTAATAAACACTTTTCACAAATAGCTTGCTTATCAATATGCCACCCAAAATGCACAAGGCGAAAACCCAAAAACCCAGTATAGTAAAATAGATAAATAAACCAATTCTTTCACCCCAATTTGGAAAAAACAGGCACATATATAGCAAAGTACCTATCCAGTCCAGCAGCAAGGCGCGAAAAAAAATCTGCCTGCTTGAAAAGCCAATTTTTCGCCAAAAATAAGAAGTGATGACACCTGTAAGTACAACTCCCACAAAGACGAGCAAAAATAGGAAAATTATATTATCAGATGAAGACATGGCGGCATTGGCAAAATAGACGGTGGCACAAAAAATAAAGGCTTTTAAGGTATTTGCCCACACTCCCTGCCAAAATAAATTGATGTTTTTCATATAAAAATATTATTTATTTTTCAATAATTTCTGAAACTACGTTATAGTTTAATAAACGTGAATCAAAAAGAAAGGTTGCAGAAAGACAAAGATTCTCAGGCAAACAGCACCAAAGCTGTATTTTGTTTTTTAACTTTACTTATATTTTTAAAAAACCCAATAAACAACATTTTACTTTTTTGACATGATAAACTTAGCAGATTATCAGGTAAGCCCTGTTACGGGTTTTTTACCTGAAAAGCCATTGAAAAATTTGGATAGCAATAATGCGGCATGGGAAACCGTTTTGCGCCAAACGCCCAAGCTACTACTGACAGGTAGGTATGAGGAATTTTTGGAGAAACTTCTACCGTATCAAATTAACTCGTCGGATATTGCTCATTTAGAACGAGATATGCGCGTGCTTTCCTACCTCACGCATACGTACGTGTGGGGTAAAAAACAAGTTCCTACCCAGCTTCCTGCTTATCTGTCAAAGCCTTTTGTGGCTGTGGCTGAAAAATTGGGCAGACCGCCGATTTTGTCTTATCCTTCTTATTGCCTTTTTAATTGGCAACGCATTGATGAAAGCCAGCCGCCACACATTGGCAATTTGCTGATGACTGAAAACTTTTTGGGTGGGGCAGACGAAGATTGGTTTATTCTCATTCATGTAGAGATTGAAGCAAAGGCGGCGCGTGCATTGAAGGCTATTCCCCAAATCATAGAAAGTGCTGATAACAAAGACATTACAGGTGTGATTGATGGTTTAAAAGAAGTAATTGGAAGTTTGCAAGACATCAATAAGACCATGAATCGTATGCCTGACTATTGCGACCCCTACATTTATTATACCCGCGTCCGCCCCTATATTTTTGGGACAAAAAATAATCCTGCCATGCCCGAAGGCTTGAAATATGAAGGCTGTTTTGAGGGAAAAGGTCAGTTTTTTAGGGGCGAAACGGGCGCGCAAAGTGCCATCGTGCCTACCATTGATGGTTTGCTGGGGATTCAGCATGAAAACGATATGTTGAAAGAATATTTGATAGAAATGCGTCAGTACATGGTGCAGGGGCATCGTAAGTTTATAGAAAAGGTGGAAAATGAAGCGAAGGTAAGGAGTTTGGTCAAGTCCAATGTAGAAAATGCAGCCTTACAAACGGCTTATAGTCAGTGTTTTGACGAATTGCATAGATTTCGTTCGAAGCACTTGGAATACGCCGCCAACTATATCGCCAAGCAGTCTGCTCAGAGTAATAACAGTACCGAGATAGGTACAGGTGGCACACCGTTTATGCGCTACTTGGCAAAACATCGCGACGAAACCAATATTGATATGCAAGAGGCTTTGTAAAACGGAAAAAAAGGTGTTTCTTTGTAACAATTTACAAAAAAATTGAATCAAATGAATATAGCCTCTCTTTCATTTAGCTATTTGAAAGCCAATCGTTTAAGTACAGTGCTGAACTTGCTTTTGCTTGCTTTTGGCGTTGCTGTTGTCGTGATTTTGCTATTGGTAGTTCATCAGATAGAAGACCGATTTACCCGTAATGCCAAGGAAATCAGCTTGGTAGTGGGTGCAAAAGGTAGCCCTTTGCAGTTGATTCTTTCCGCGATTTACCACATAGATTACCCCACAGGCAATATCAAAATCAAAGATGCGCGCAAGGTGATGAAAAACCCTTTGGTCAAACAGTCCATTCCGATAGGGCTGGGTGATAGCTACCAAAGTTTTAGGATTGTAGGGACAAACCACGATTATTTTAAACATTTTAGTTGTAAACTCAAAGAAGGAAAACTGTGGGAAAAGACCTTAGACGCGGTGATTGGGAGTGAGGTAGCCCAAGTTACGGGCTTGAAAATAGGGGATAAGTTCTTGGGCGCGCATGGACTGGAAGATGACGGACACGCGCACGAAGGGCATGATTATGTGGTAGTTGGCATCATGGAAGCCAATGAAATGGTTACAGATAGGCTTATTTTGACGGCAATGGAAAGTGTATGGGCGGTGCATGAAGAAAAGAAAGAAGAGCCAGAGCAGGGGAAGTTAGGAGAGGAGCAAGGGGCGCATGATGCAAAAAATCACGAGGCAAAAGTAGATAGCGTCAATATAGACGACAAGGAATATACGGCACTGCTGATAAAATATCGTTCGCCCATGGGGGCAGTAGCCTTACCACGCTTAGTGAACAGTATCAGCAACTTACAAGCCGCCTCCCCTGCCGCCGAAGTCAGCCGTTTATTTAACCTGATAGGTATTGGCGCAGAGATTTTGCGCTTTTTTGCCTTGGCAATCATTGGCATTTCTTTTTTGAGTATGTTTGGAGTGCTTTATAACGCCTTGAAAGAGAGGCAGTTTGATATTGCGCTAATGCGAACTTTGGGCGCATCTCGTTCCAAAGTATTTTTCTTGATTATTTTCGAAGGCATTTTGCTGGCAGTGATTGGCACTTGCTTGGGCATTCTGCTTGGGCATGGCGGCATTGCACTTTTTGCTTCCCTCTACACGCAAGCTGGAAATCAAATTAGTGCATTGGTTTGGCTTCCCGAAGAAATTTACTTGCTGGGGATGGCAGTATTTGCAGGCTTTCTTTCTGCCTTTATTCCTGCCTTCCAAGCCTACAAAATGGACATTGCAAAGATTTTGGTAAAATAAAAATAAGGAAAACCAACGATTATATTTATTACTTAAATTTTAAAACATAATAGTTAAACGAATAGTCAATCTATACAAAATTTTATATTGTTAATGTTTCATTCATACATTTTGTTTTTATCCATTTTGCATCTTATTCCTATGCTGTGTACCACCAAAATTGTCAGAAAAACTAAAATTTAGCACCAGTTTTTAGAGAGAATTGGATTTCTTGCCAAAATCATTTTTTTATTATCAATGAAAAATAAAATTTTTATTGTAGAAGACAACCGTACGGAAGGGCTAATGATGCAATTAGCTTTTAGTGGAATTGAAAATATCGAGATAGCCTACTTTGCGACAGGCAAAGATTTGTTGGACAATCTGCACAGAAGCCCTGATGTGGTGATTGTAGATATGGTACTGCCTGATATTCATGGACTTGGCATTATCAAAGAAATCAGAAAACATCAACCAGAGGCAAAAGTCATCGTGATGTCTGCTGACGAGCGTGCAGGGCTGATTGCCCAAGCCCAAAGTGAGGGCATTTACAACTATATAGTCAAAGGTGAGAGTTGCCTGCGTTACCTCAAAACGGTTATGGAAGATTTACTTATTTTAGTAAACTTCAAAAAGGCGGTAATTCCAGTTATATGATGAATAATCACTGATTATGCGAAGGATTCCTTGATTAGTTTTTCCAAAGCTACTTGATTTATATCTGCTAACTTATTGATATACATACAAGATTTGCCTGTTTTGTATTTCCCCAATGTTTCTAATAAATCTTGATGTTTTTCAAAACCACCACTCAAATAAAGTGTAATATTTTGCTTGCGTGGGGAAAATCCGACCAAAAACCAATCTCCTTCGCGTCCAGTTTCGTATTTGTAATGCTGGCTTCCAAAGCCTATAATACTGCTTCCCCACATTTTGGGTGCTTGCTTTGTAATCTCCTGCATCATTTCCAAGATTTTGAAGCAATCTTGTTGTTTTTGCTCTTCTGTAATGGTTTTCAAAAAAGCATCTACACTTTCATCATTTGCTTTGGTTTTTAATTCAGCCATGATTTTTATATGTTTATATCTATTGTTTTTCTTTCCAAATTACTCTGATAAGCTAACTCTATGATTTTGATGGTGTTATATGCTTGTTCGGGCTTAACTTCTACCTCTTTTCCTTCGCGGATTGCTTGGTAAATATTTTCGTAAAAGTCTGGATATGAGCCAGCCAAAGATGCTACCTGCCCTTCGTAGTGCAAGCCGCCCATTTCGGTATTGAGTTTGCCCCAAAATCTGCGTTCTTCCGCGCCCCACTGAGGCGAATGAGGCAAAAAACCCTGTTGAAGTGCCTCCTCTTGTGGGTCAAGCCCATATTTGATGAAAGAGCCAATATCTCCATGCAAGGCAAAACGCGGACTTGGCTCTCTAACCAAATAACTCGATGCAAGCCTGACCTGTACGCCCTGCTGCCTTGCGCCATAATCTAAGATGATGTCAAAAAAATCATCAATTTTTCCGTTTTGGCGTTGCGTACCAATCGTGGCTGTTACGCTTTGGGGTATGCCAAATAGTACCAATGACTGGTCTATGAGGTGCGAACCCAGATTGTAAACCAAGCCTGAGCCTGCTCCTTTCTCCTCTTTCCAAGTATTCGTCGCAATGAAATTTCTGAACCTGTTATAACTTGATTCAAAAGTTACCAAATTTCCAAGTAGCTGATTTTCAATGATTTTCTTGACTGTTTTGAAATCACTATCCCAACGGCGATTTTGAAAAACGCTGAAAATAAGATTTTTACTTTTGGCAAGCTCTATCAATTTTTGTACTTCCCAAGAGAAATTTGTCGCGGGTTTCTCCAACACAAGGTGTTTTCCCGCCTCCAAAACGGCGATTGCTTGCTCAAAATGCAATTCATTAGGCGTATTTACTACCACCAACTCAATGGATTCGTCCTTTAAAATTTCTTCAAAACTTTTTACTACTGCTACATTTGGATATTTCTGCTTGGATTTTTCGCTATTGCGTTCTACTATCTTACTCAAAACGAAGTGTTTATCCGCAGTAAGTAGCGGTGCGTGGAATACGCTTCCTGACATTCCGAAACAAGTAAGGGCGGTATGAATTGGGTTGGGCATTGTGGTTTTGGATTGAGTAAGTTTTAACCATGTATTTTTACGAAATTTAAAAAAAACATTGTCTTTTTGCAAAAAACGAATTGATTACTTCCAATTTCATGTACTTTATGTTAGTTTTTGATTTAACACAAAAATAATATTTCTGACTGTATTTTCATATTAAAAGCGTGTCTTACCTTCAAATTTATGGTTATCTTTGTCAAAAAATATAATGGACAGAAAAGAATTTATCATCAAAGCAGGAATGTTTGTGAGTGTGTGCGCCTGTGCAGGAGCTTGCCAAAGCTCCCAAGAGGAACAAATAGAGCCTAAAAAAGAAGAAATAGATTTTACAATAGATTTGAGCAATACTAAATTTGCTGATTTACAGAAAGTTGGGGGATTTATTTACGAGAAACTCATCATCATTGCTCGGAAAAGCGAGAGTGAGTTTCTTGCTTTTACCCAATACTGTACCCATTCTGCGGGTGTGATTAAGTTTATTCCTCAGAAAAATCATTTTGAGTGTCCTGTGCATTACTCAAAGTTTGATATAGAAGGCAAAGTAATCCAAGACCCTGCCCAAAAGCCTTTGAAAAAGTACCAAACAGAATTGGAAGGAAACTTATTGAGGATTTTTGAGTGAGCCAGTATCACTCAATGTCCTGATAAAAGCGATTAAATCTGCTTTTTCTTGCTTGCTAAGATTCAGATTATCAGGAGGAAGCGTTTGATTTTCCAAGTCAATACCGATGCCTGCGCCGCCGCCACGATTGTAAAAATCAATGACTTGTTCCAAAGTCTGATATACGCCGTTGTGCATATAAGGTGCGGTGTGTTCCGTATTGCGAACGGTCGTAGTCTTGAAAGCGAAAGTGTGCAAGGGAATTTTTGTCAAGCCAAATTTGCCCTTGTCGGGGTCAATTTGGGCATTTAGCGTGTCAGGTTTGGCAGGTACGCCCAAAACTTCCGTTTCGCCCTTGTCAAAAACGGGAGGTACTGTTCCATTGAAAAGCGGCATGAAGTGGCAAGTACCGCATTTTGCCTTGCCCATAAAAAGATTGAAACCATTGATTTCTTGCGGATTAAGTTGCTCCTTGTCGCCTCTCATGTACTTGTCGAAGCGTGAGTTCAGGCTTTTGAGTGAGCGCAGGTAAGTCGCCAAAGCAATTTTGAACTGCTCTTCAGTGATTGTATTGGGCTGTTTCTCCCCCTCATGAGGGGGCTGGGGGGAGGAATTATTTTCAGAATTTTCCTCCTCTTTACCCCCTCCAAAGGGGGAAACTAAAAATACTTTTTGGAAAAGAGTTCGGTATTTCGTATTTTGATTTAACTTTGTAACTACCTCTTTTACAGAGCTGTGCATTTCATCTTTGGCACTTAGTACGTCTGTAATTTGGTCTTCCATATACGCCACACGCCCTTCGTAAAATAGGCTTGCTTGCAGCCCTGAATTGAATAATGTAGGTGCGTTTCTACTGATAAAGCCCTTGTTATCAATGGTTTTGCTCTTGGGGAGTCTGTCTGTAAATGCCTTTTCTAATTGGTGGCAAGAGGCGCAGTTCCTTTGGTTTGTTCCTGATAAAATGGGGTCATAAAAAAGTGCTTTGCCTAATTCTACAACTTGCTGATTATTCACAAATTTACGACTATACACAGGCGCAAAATAGGTTTCATCAAAGATATTTTCATCAAAAATTGTTTTGGCATTTGTTCTCAAAAAGCGATTTTCGTCAAAAGGTTTTATTCCTAATTTGTTTTGATAATCAAGGAGTTGCTCTGAAATAGGATTGGCAAATTTGGTAATAAAATATAGTCGGTTGAAAGAATCAAAATCGTTGTGTTTGGTTAAATATTTTTCTGCTTGGTCTATTTTGTGCCAAATTTTGGCGTAATCGTTCATATTTTTCTCGTCTTCCTCGCTGTTATCCTCGCCGTTGTTCGTGTCCGCACGAACAACATTACTTTTACCACTCATGTCCGCACGCAGCACTTTATCATTTTCATAAAGCGCAAAATATCTTTTCAATGTTCCCAGCACCGCCACTGCTTCGGGCAAAGAGTTTTTGGCAACAGGAGAGTCGAAACCACTGATTCCCAGCGTAATGAGCCTGACGATTTCCAAGCGCATTGCATCAAAAATATGGGCATCGGTGAGTGTATTTTCTACTGAGGAATGTTTTAAATGTTTGGTATTGACAAGGGTAATTTCTACGTGTTTGAGTGCATCTTTTTGATTTTCAATAGTATAGGGAAATAATAATTCCTCTATCACTTGGAAACCTTCGGGATAAATCACCACATTGGGGTCTTCTTCTTCTACCTCGTCAAGGGCAGGTTGATTGAGTTTTTTGGAAGTATAGGGATTGTAAAGTTCTGATAAAAATTCTATGCGTTTGTAAGCATATCTTGCCTCAAAAAAAATATTTTGAATTGCCTTTTCTGTGGCATTTGCCTGAATGGTGTCTTTGAGTTTTTGTACTTTTTGATACAGCGTATCAATGTCAGCGAGGTAAAACTGCTTTGCTTGCTCAGTAGCAGGAGTTTTTTGTTTCACTTGGTTACTTTGGGAGCAAGCAAGGAAGAAAAAGAAGGAGATGGAAAGAAATAAGGCAAACTTTTTCATAGAAGTTTTTAGAAAATAAGAATTTCGTTTTTTGAAATTAAAATAATTGGCAGTGGTTGAGTACTCACTGCCAATTATTTTATTAAGCAAATTTTAATATTACTTTTGCAAACCTTTGATGACAATGATTTGGCTTGCTTGCTCCTCGTTAGGGCGCAAAGTACCACCGTCAGCATTTCTGTAAGCAGCACCAGTCCAAGTGTGGGGCTGTACGCAAATCATAAAAGTATTAGGAACGCCAATGATGTCAGAAATATCTTCCATTGCGCCATATTCCCAAGTACCAAAGCGAGACCTTCCACCTACGTTAAACTTTGCAGCATCAGTAGCATCTCTTCTGTGGTCACACTCTATTACCTTTTTGAAATCACCAGTCGCGATGTTCAATTGGTAAATATATGCATCATGAGTTTCGTCGCCGTAGCTATTAGGGTCTTCTTGTGTATAAACGTAGTTTTCAGTTACGCAAATGTTATCCACATTTTGGAACTCTCTTGCTTTGCCTTGGCGGTCATCACCGTCTAAAACCAATTCCAAATTACCTTTTAGTGGGTCAGTAGCGTCCATTACTAATTTGTAAACTCTACCATATTTAGTGCGTGAGTAGCTTGCGTTTACGCCTGTGTTGTTCTGACCAGTAGCATTGAAATAAACTTCTCTGTTGTTTGCTGCGCTACCTTTTCTGTAATCTACGTCTTCTACACGACCAAATTGGATAGAGTTGAGTGCCACAGATGCTTCATTGATTTGGCGACCAGTTAAAGTAGTGTGGTTGTTAATTCTCACAAACTCAACAGGAAAACGCTGACCTACTTTCATATCCATTTCACGAATATTGTTGTCTGTTCTTTTCAATACGTGCAAAGCTCCATTTTGCAAATCACCCACAGTATTAGAAAGATACAAAGCCACTTGACCCCCAAAAGTACCAGAGTCGTCATCACCAATGACAATAGCAGTCCTATTAGGATAAGCAGCAACAGGAAGTGGAACAGCATTTTCAGCGTTCCAGCGACCCAAGCCAGCCAATTCACGAGTTTGTGTAGCTCTGTTTGCGTCATCAAGCGGGTTCAAGCCATGTGTACGAGATTCTTCGCCACTTTCACCGCAAGTCAAGTAAGTAGGACCAAAGCCATGGATTTCACGAGTAGCCAAAGTAGCAGAGCAAAGTCTCCACAAGCCACCAGTTGAGTTAAGGATATACTCTCCTTTCACAGGTTTGAAGGTTTTGTCCAAAGTAACACGAGAAACTGCAAAGTTATCTTCATGATTTACAAGCATTACATAGTTTTCACCGTCTTTCATTAAGCCTGCACCGTCCGCAGAGCCACCAAATACGAAGTTTGGAGATTGCGCCAATTTGTCATCGCTACCTACCAAAGCGAAAATTTCCAAGCTCTCAAAACCTGCCTGCTTCTTTACCAAAACAGGAGTTGCAGAGTGGTTTGCAAGTACGACATCACTTGCTTTCGTTGCATCATCACTCTTAGAACAAGCTGATAATAAAACAGTTGTGGAAATGAATGCACCTACTAAAATGTTGTTAAACTTTTTCATGTAAGAAAATATTAAAATAAAGTTTTAAAATTTTGATAACAACTTCTATTAAAAATTGTGCTGCAAAGGTAAGGTTCATTTGTAAACTCTATTTTAACGGTATTTAAAGGAAAAGTACAATAGGTCAGTTTGGAATAATTCTAAATAACAGCTAAGTGTTTGATTATAAAATACATAAAGATTAGCAAAAAATGTTTTGAAAAGTAAAAAATTAATTTTTTTAATGCTTGTGTAATAACTCCTTAAAATTGGATATGCTAAAATAGATTTTTGCAAACAAAATTCTATTAGTGATTGATTGGATTTGAAAAAATGTAGTATGTTTGCAACATATTTATTTATCATTATGCAAGCAAAAATAAATAATTTCAGTGTGGAACAGCAAGCACTTTCACAATTTGCCAAAATTCTTTCGCATCCTGCGCGTATTGCCATTATTCAGGTTTTGGCGAAAAAAAAAACTTGTATCTCTGGCGATATTTCTAAGGAAATTCCTCAGCTAAACCGCGTTACAGTTTCGCAACATCTGCAAGAGTTGAAAAATTTTGGACTCATCAAAGGAGAAACAGAAGGTGTGAAAGTTTGTTATTGCCTTGATGGTGAAAAGTTTACAGAATTTCAGAAGCTATTCGATATTTTTTTTAGGCAAACTATTTCTCAGATTCAAAATATTTGCTGCTAATCCAAACACAAAAACAATTATCAAAATGAAAACACTATTTATTATTTCACTCATTTTTACAATTTGGGCTATGAATACCAAAACCGAGCTTTTCCCTGAATTGCAAATATATTGCCAAACGATTGAAAGCGAATTTTCTCAAATTTCGGAAGAGAGGAAAAAAAATCTCAACAAAATAGCGCGCTTTATCAAAGAAAAGTACCGAAAAGGAGAAACTGTAAATTTGACTTTTATTTGTACTCATAACTCTCGCCGCAGTCAGTTTGGGCAAGTGTGGGCAAAAATAGCTGCAGGTTATTATGGATTTGACCTTGAAAAAGTACAAACTTATTCAGGCGGTACAGAAGCAACTGCCTGCAATCCTCGTACTGTTTCAGCTTTACAAAGAGCAGGCATTAAGGTAGAAATTACTAAACTTTCAGAGTCTGCTACTACAGCTAACAATCCTCGCTATGAAGTTCGCTTTGCAGAAAAAACAACGTCAATGATTTTGTTTTCAAAGAAATATAATGATGAGCAAAATCCTCAGAAAAATTACGGCGCAATTTTAGTTTGTTCGCAAGCTGACGAAGCCTGTCCTGTAGTTTTTGGCGCAGATACCCGCATCTATCATGGCTACGAAGACCCCAAAAAATCAGATGGAACAGCAGAAGAATCACAAATGTATGATGCTACTTGCCGACTCATTGCCAGAGAATTATTTTTTGTTTTTGCCCAAATTCAAAAATAAAATTGTGGTAAATGCTTTGCTTTGTCATATCTTATTGCAAAAGGGCAAGAAGTATCAAAAATTATTACCTCAAAATAATTCATAACTCCACACGCATCATTACCTTTGCGATATGAAGTATGATTATCTGACCACTGACAATATCAATCAATTCATTGACAGTGCTTTACATGAAGATGTAGGCGAAGGCGACCATTCCTCGCTTTCTGCTGTTCCTTCGGAAGCAGTACGCAAGGCGCGTCTTTTGGTCAAAGATGACGGTATGCTGGCGGGAGTAGAGTTAGCAAAAATTATTTTTGGGCGCGTAAACCCTGATTTAAAACTAACTATTTCTATTTCAGATGGTTCGGAAGTAAAAAAAGGCGATATTGCTTTTGTAGTAGAGGGCAAGGCGCAGTCAATCCTGACCGCCGAACGCTTGGTGCTGAACTGTATGCAGCGCATGAGCGCGATTGCTACGCAAACTCAAAAGGCAGTAAAAGCATTGGCTGGCACAAAAACAAAGGTATTGGACACACGCAAAACTACGCCAAACTTTCGCCTGATGGAAAAATGGGCAGTGAAAATTGGTGGTGGAGAAAATCATAGATTTGGTCTGTTTGACATGATTATGCTCAAAGATAACCACATAGACTATGCGGGTGGTGTTAGCAAAGCAATTTTAGCGGCAATTACGTATAAAGAACGATTAGGAAAAGATATAGCCATAGAAGTCGAAACTCGCAACTTGGCAGAAGTCAGAGAGGCATTGGAAATAGGTCATATTCAGGTGATTATGCTTGATAATATGTCTTTGGGAATGATGGCAGATGCTGTCAAACTGATTGATGGAAAGTGTCTTACGGAGGCTTCGGGCGGACTAACTTTGGAGGATTTGCCTGCGGTAGCGGCTTGTGGCGTAGATTTTATCTCGATGGGCGCACTCACACACTCAGCCAAAGCATTAGATTTGAGCCTCAAAGCATTTTAAAAAGAATGAATAAAACTTACATAGAAGACGAAATAGTTGAAAAAGTAGATTTTTCAGAAAATCCGTTAAGTAAAGGAGATTATGAGAATTGTACATTTTCTAATTGTAATTTTGCAAGTACGGATTTGACAAATATCAATTTTACGGAATGTAAATTTGAAGACTGCAACTTGAGTATGGCTAAAATAGCCAAAACTTCGTTCAAAAATGTTAAGTTCAAGCGTTGCAAATTGGTGGGACTTCATTTTGACCACATCAACGAATTTTTGTTTGAGGTTTATTTTGAAAATTGTCAACTCCATCTTTCTTCTTTCTTTAAGTTGAAAATGAAAAAAACAATATTCAAAGATTCGAGTTTGGAAGAAGTTGATTTTACACAAACAGATTTGACCCAAGCCATTTTTGACCATTGCGATTTGACGAAGGCTATCTTTGACGATACCATCTTGGAAAAGGCTGATTTGAGGACGGCGCATCATTATTCCATCAATCCTGAACTCAATCGAATCAAAAAAGCAAAATTTTCAATCTCTGGCATCATCGGACTTTTAGAAAAATATGATATTGAAGTGTCATAAACCAATCACTACTGAAAATAAAATAAAGAACAAATAAAATAACTCATAAAAAAATGGTCATCAAGACAAAAAAATACCAACTTTCCAAAAAACTATACACTACCCTCTGCCTCAAAAGTATCCTCAAAGAATTTTGGTGGGTATGGTTTGTGCCTTTGGCGGTAATGATTTTACCAATTTTCGTTACAGGTGCTTTTTGGTGGTGCTTCTCGATTGCGCTGGTTTTGATTATTGGCTATTGGGCATTTTGGTATCTCCAATTCACCGCCATCACCCAGTTAGACCAGTACAAAATGCTGTTCGAGAAGTTTGCCTATGAAATAGACAGCCGCCAGATTTTGATGAAAATTAATGCCAAAGAAGGCAGCCAAATCACTTGGGATAAGATTCAGAAAGCAGAAAAAACCAAAGAAGCCTTCATTCTCACGCTTTCGAGAGCGCAATTTATTTACCTGCCGCTTGACCTATTCAAAAACGACCTGGAAATGAAGTTTATGGAAACTATCTTACGCCGCAAAGGGCTGATAACCACACTTTTGAAAACAAAAGAGCAGGGCGAAGAACAGGAAAAAGAAGAAGCGAAAAAGTAGGATTCCTAATTGTTAAGGATAGCTCAAAATCTCAAGTCTTT
>JAAFJS010000229.1 GCA_013298985.1 Cytophagales bacterium | reverse complement strand
AGTAAAAAGCCCAGCCGTTGCAACTCATATAGCTATCTGCTTTCCATTACACTGCAAAGGAAAAGCACGCCACTGCCAAAAATGGTCAGTCTATGTGAATAAATCATTACATTTTGCGGTGCTGCCAGAGGTAGCTGAGTAAATCGGGCTGCCATGCTGTTTCATAGAGGTAACTCTCTGATAAATAGCAATAAACAAGGGGTGCGCCCATATTTTTGATTTCTCTCAAATACCTGTATGTGCTACGTTTTGAGATACTTAGCTGTTGGGCAAGTGTAGCTGGACTGCCTGTTGCTTTTTTGCTAATCAATTCATGCAGATAAAGTAAGGTCGTCAGTTTGATAATATTCATGGTATTTAAGTTTAAGTGTGCTGAAAATCTTTATGCGTTATCTTGTCGCAATACCCGCGCAGAGGCGTTGCAAAACGTCAGGAAATCTTTTGTATGATTTGGTTTTTGAAAGTGAGAAAGTGAAAAGTAGGAAAGTAAAAATTGCTTATGCGTATTAGAAAAACACGAAAAATGGTGGTTTTACCCAAATTTGTATTAAAGATTTGGAAATTTGGAAATTTGGAAATTTGGAAATTTGGAAATTTTTTCATCTTAAAAGAATTGTTTTAAAGTTTGAAATGCATAAATTTACCGTCAAATACTGCCAAACTTCGCCTGCCCCAAGGCGCGCAACTTAGAGCAATTACAGTTTTTTCGTATTTGACCCTGCAAAGATAAAACAAAAAATCTGAATAAAAAAGAACTGAAATGTGTATAAATGAACTGTTAGTTCATTTATGATTAAATATTGTTAAATAAAAATGGTGTTTAAAACAACTTATAAGCATTATAAAACCAATTTTTAGTTTTATTATTTAATAAAATACACTTTAAGTTAAATAAAAACACCTAAAAGTGTAATAATTAAAGCTAAATCTATCTTTTTTGCCTTTTTAGATGTAGCCAAGCGCACCTACAAATTATTGCAGGTGCGCTTGGCTAATAGCTACAATGGGAGGTTAATTCATTGGTTTGGTATGGATAGCTAAAATAAACCGCATTTTGTAATTTAGAAACAAATCACCATTTTTGTTCTTATAAACTATCAAATTATAAAAACTAAAAAACAAACATGAAAAGAATATTTTACACCTTCATTTTTTTGCTTTGCTCACTCATTGCATTTTCTCAAACACCGCCACCACCGCCAGAAACCAAAGTTTCAGCCTACATTGGCATCGTCCACCCGATTATCAACTTCACAGAGCAGGCAACTACTTTTAATTTCAACAACTATTATTTGGTAGGGCTGACTACGGCAGTCATCATCAAAAAAGCAGAAAAATACGCCTTTAACCTCGAATTAGTTTCTTTTATTCGGTCGCAAGATGGCACTTCCAAAACTTCTAACCTGATGGTTCACCCTGGCGTAACGCGCTATTTCAAAAACAATTTCGCCATCACCCCGCGTTTGGGATTTGAGAGCAACGGACGTTATGGTTTTACCTTTGTCTTTACAAAAACCATGTTCAAAGCGGCAAAAATTCACCCCGTCAATTTCAACCTTGTCAATTTGTATCGATTTGGTGCAGACCAACCTGCCGCTATTACGCTTGCTATCAATCTGACTTTTGGCTTTTGAGTGATAGAGAAGGTGTTGGGCGATGCATTATAAAGAAACTACTTTGAAACAAAAAGACCGAATAATTACGTAACTTTGCAAAAAAATAATTATGCAAAAATCATCATTATTTGGGCTAAATAACTCAAATAGAGATTTTACCCAAAAAGACAGTTGGGGCAAAAATCAATTTAATTCTTCTTTTCCTGCTGCTTTGGCTTGTTATATGCACAGTCAAAATATAAAACCTGTGTATTTGCAATTAGATAAACACTTAAAAGTTTCACACTCAACAACTTCTACTGCACAACTTTTTGGTATAGAACCAAATCATAAAGATTTATTTTTTGCTTTTGAAAGTGATTATGTTCCTTATCAACAATTAGTTGTAGGAAATATACCAAGAATAGATTTGGTTACACAGAGCAATGGAAATTGCTTGCGTGGTTTGGAAATCAAATTGACAGCCTTACCTGATAACTCAACTTGCGATTTAACAGACGATAAATTTGGTTCTGAAATAGTAATTCGTCCTGATAGTATTGTTTATTTGGCTTTGAGCATTGCAACAAACTACAAACAAGATATAACAAAACTAAACAGTTTGATTGGAAATCATTTTGATGCCATAACAGATTGGACGGAAGGAACAGCAGTAATGCCTTTTATTCCCAAAATGGTTGAAATTTTGAATACTATTTTGTTACAAAGTTTAGATAAACAAGAACCCCTAATTGTCCAACCTATTTGGAAAACTATTGGAAAATCATCTCAATTAGCAGATAATTGCTTGGATATTTTTGTTTGGAGTAATTACGCTTTTACAAGGCTATTTTTGAACGTAGCAACAGACGAACTAACAACTGAAAATAAGATTACAAGGCAACTTCGTTCTGTGGTTTGGTTGCTTAAAATGCTTTTAGATTTTTGTAAAAATGGAAAGATAAATCATACCAAAATTATAGATGAACTTTCGTTTAATACCAAAAATGACAAGGCTTTTGCTGTTAGTGGTAAAGTTTCACAACCTTTTATGGCTTGTGCAGCACTAACCAAACCGAGAATTACCAAAGACGAAATCAAAAATATTATTTTGGGTGGTGGACATTTATTATTAAGCCCAGAAAGACGTTTTGATGCTATTATTTATAATTCACCTGATTTATTCAACTGAAAATGAGAACAATAGACTTATTTTCGGGCTGTGGTGGTTTATCGTTAGGCTTTCAAAATGCAGGTTTTGAAATCGTTGCGGGTTTTGATAATTGGCAACCTGCTATTAACATTTATGAAAAAAATTTTAATCACCCTATTCATAAATTAGATTTATCAGCAATTACAAATTTTGATATTTTTAAAAACCTTAATGCGGATACAATTATTGGTGGACCACCCTGCCAAGATTTTTCAAGTGCAGGAAAAAGAAATGAAGAAAAGAGAGCAAATTTAACCATAAAATTTGCGGAAATTATAGCGGAAGTAAAGCCCAACTATTTCGTAATGGAAAATGTAGATAGAATTACAACTACAAAAACTTTGAAATATTCATTAGAAATTTTCAAAAAAAGTGGATATGGGCTTTCTCAAAAAACACTTAATGCAAGTCTTTGCGGAGTACCACAAGCACGAAAAAGATTTTTTTTGATTGGTATTTTAAATGAAAATAATGGTGTTTTAGAACCTTATTTAGATGAAAAGTTGGCAAAAGAACCTATGACTATTTTTGATTATTTGGGCAATGATTTAGGCACAGAACATTATTACAGACACCCAAGAAGTTATGCAAGAAGGGCAATTTTCAGTATTTATGAACCAAGCCCAACTATTAGGGGCGTAAATAGACCTATTCCAAAAACTTACCAATTTCACGAAGGAGATACAACAAAAGACTTAGAAAAAGTACGACCTTTGACAACTTTGGAAAGAAGTTATTTACAAACTTTTCCAAAAGATTTTAATTGGACAAACTTATCAAAGTCTGATTTAGAGCAAGTGATAGGAAATGCAGTGCCTGTAAAATTGGCTGAATATGTAGCGAATTGCATCAAAGAATACATCAATGACAAGCAAAATAATGTGAGTGTCAAACAATTTAAAAAGGTGTGTAATAAACAAGAAACACTGTTTGCATAAAAACAAAACGCAATCGCCCAACAAAAATCTACTTTTTCAATCCCAAGCTCGTAGGTAGCCCGTCCAAGCTGACCAAGTTTTTTTCTTGGATATAGTCTTGGAGTCCTGCTGCACCTTTTTTCTCTGCCCAATCGAAGTGAATATCGCGCTCGCCCGCATAATCAAAAAGTGGCACACCAAAACCGCAGGAAGTTTGCACCAAGTCAATCTCTGCCACGATAAGCTGTCTGGTGCTTGGGTAAATGGTAAAATTGGGCGCGTAAATTTCCCATTCAGGCGTATGAGGAAGCACCGTAAAACCCTTTCCATAGAGCCTGAGAATAGTTGGTGCACCCTCAAAGGAGCAAAACATCAGCGTAATGCGCCCATTTTCAAGCGTATGCGCCGAGGTTTCGTTGCCGCTACTTATCAAATCCATGTATGCCACCTTCGTTTCCGAAAGTACACGAAAACAATCCAATCCTTTGGGCGACAGATTGATACGCCCTTCGCCACTCAAAGGCGCAGTGCTAACGAAAAAAATATGTTGTTTTTCAATAAATTCTTGGTGTGCAGGTTTAATAGACTCACTAAATTTTCCCATATTCTTAGTTGGTTTTTATTTTAATTCGAAACGCCTGGTATGGATTCTCTTGCAGTAGCATTTTTACTTCTTTTTTTGTAAAACTATTGTCATATAATTTTGGCACAAAGTCCTTGAAAATGAGGTCATAAGGCAGATAATTTCCGCCATTGGCAGTGCCGATATTGTACCAGCCAGAGTCTTGGGAAAGAAGCGTTTTGTGCAACAATTTTTCCCTTTTCATTCCCATCAAAAAATCCAAATACTGCTTTGTCGTTTGCTCACTCAGCTTAGATTCTGCGGGATAAAGTCCATCAAAAGATATCCATGCCCCTTTGCGCGCCGCCTCGAAATGCAACTCCCTCTTTTGCTCGTTTTGAGCATGAACCCAAACAAACGCCGAGGGGTGAACACCCTGTTTCTCAATGATTTCCAGCTCTTCCATGCCTGCGCCACCGCTACCCGTATGCGAGCAAATCGTCAGCCCACTTTGCAGGTGCGTCAGTGCCGCCGCCGCCACAAGTTTGCGTTGCAAGTCCGAAATAGGCGCATCTCCCACCGATATTTTCATAAAACTTGGCTTGATACCCGTCCCGTCAATGCCCTCATTCCACTCTTTCAGCCAGCGATTTGCCAGTTGTTTGGGCGTTTCGGTGCGAACGTGAGCAGGCAAATATTTGTGGTCGACTGCGCCGTAATAGCCCGTATTGGTAAGAATATGAAGCCCAGTAGCTTCCGATAACCGCTTGAATAACAGAGGACTACGCCCCAAATAATTCGGCGTACACTCAATCAACGTCTGGCAACCAGCCGCTTTGAGTGCTTGCAAAAAAGGCAAAGCAGTTTCATAAATTTTGTCATAATTATACGTGGTCATATCAATCTTATCTGCCCCAATAAAATCGACCAAAATATGCTCATGCGAAAGCGTTATCCCCATTTTTTGCTTAGAAATAAAGCCCCTCACAGTCATAATATCTACTTTTTCCGCTTCTGTTGCCCAGATTTTATGCGTCAAAAATGAAAAAAGCCCAGAAAAGGAAACCCTAAAAAACAAACGACGATTCATACTAAAAATGATAAATGGTAAATAAATATTTTTGTTTTGGAGCGCAAACTCATCATTTCAATCCTCTGCGGTCGTTGCTGTTCGGGCTTCGCTTCGCTACGGTTGTGGGCTTGCGCCCCCAACTTCCCCTACCATCAACGGCTATTTTTGCACCTCTCTCATTTCATAGTGAAAGATAAGAAAAAATACAATAAATTCGCCTTCAAGTAGTTATGAATTATTAAGTATGAGTTATAAGTTTGAATTAGTCGCAAGAGCAAACCGTACAAAATACTAATAATCAATACTTTAATTAAGCTACTTAAAATCAAATAAATAATGACACAAAATCAGTTTTAATAATATTAGACTCGTGCGATAAGTATTTATAAAGTTCCATGCCAATTTCATTGCGGCTTAAAAGGCATAGTTAAAGATAACCCCTCGCTTTAGCGGGGGGAACTACTATAATAATTCATAGCACAAATGTATAATTATTATATAAAACACTGTTTATCAATAATTTATAACTCATAATTATATCATATTTGTCTGACACCTCAAAAGTGTCAGACAAATAGGCTTTTCTACCTTTCACAAATTAAATAAGTTGTTATCAAAGTTATGAATTAGTCGCAAGAGCAAACCGTACAAAATACTAATAATCAATACTTTAATTAAGCTACTTAAAATCAAATAAATAATGACACAAAATCAGTTTTAATAATATTAGACTCGTGCGATAAGTATTTATAAAGTTCCATGCCAATTTCATTGCGGCTTAAAAGGCATAGTTAAAGATAACCCCTCGCTTTAGCGGGGGGAACTACTATAATAATTCATAGCACAAATGTATAATTATTATATAAAACACTGTTTATCAATAATTTATAACTCATAACTCATAACTCATAACTCATAATTACCTACATAACTCATGTTTACACGAATTCATCACATTGCAATTATTTGCTCAGATTACGAAGCCTCAAAGAAGTTCTATGTCGAAAGTTTAGGGCTAACCATTGTCAAGGAAACCTATCGAGCAGAACGTCAATCTTATAAGCTGGATTTGGCAGTGAACGAACTCTACCAGATTGAATTATTTTCCTTCCCCAGCCCGCCCGCGCGCCCTTCGCGACCAGAGGCGCGTGGCTTGCGGCATTTAGCTTTCGAAGTAGAAAATCTGGAAGCCGCTATCCAAAAGCTAAACTCAGAAGGCATTGAAACAGAGCCAATTAGAATAGATGAAATCACAGGAAAACGCTTCACTTTCTTTGCAGACCCCGATGATTTGCCTTTGGAATTGTACGAAAGATAAGTCATCTAACTTTTCTAATGTCAAGCAATCCTCATTTAGATAAATAGTTGGATAATTATGCTTTTTAAGCCCGTTAGGGCTTAAATATTGGTAATATAAAACATTACCTTGTTTCTATAAGCCTCGTAGGGGCTTAATACGGTTCGCCGCTGCGATTGAACTCCTAAGGAGTTCATAATATATTGATTATCATTTATTTACTACTATCAACATCAAACACCTAACGGTGTTTTTAATCTGCAAGATGTTTATTTATACTAAAATAAAAGTTAAACTGCGCTTAAAATACAACCTCCCCCTACCCCCGGTTGCACTGTGCCTCCAAAGGGGGAGAAAATACAGAAATGCTGTTTTCCCCCTTTGGAGGGGGTAGGGGGGAGGCGTAAGAAGTTCCCACAAAAATTGTTATAGAACCTTCTTTTTCAACACTTTTCTAATTTTTGGTTTCCAAATATCATAACCTTTCTGGTTCATGTGCAGACTATCTGCCTTGAAAAATTCCTTATTTGGCTTGCCTTTTTTGAGCATTGGAGAAAAGACATCAATAAAATCTAAATATGATTTGTTCTTTGAGCAATAGTTTTTAATAAGTAGATTTGTTTCCTTCTGTTTATCAAGCAGTTTCACGCGCGAAGGGCTTGGTTTGATTGCTACGAAGTACAGTTTAGTTTGGGGAAGTTGGGCTTGTATTTTCTGAGCAAAAAGAATAAAATTATCGCAAATTTCTTGGGGAGTTTTCCCTACTGCCAAGTCATTATCGCCTTCATAAAATAGAATAATCTTAGGCTGGTAAGGAATCACCATTCTATCCATAAAATACAGTGCATCAGTCATTTGCGAGCCGCCAAATCCGCGATTAATTACTTGATAGCCTGCCAAATCTGCCTTCCAGTTGTCCCACAGGCGAAAGCTCGAACTCCCATAAAGAAGTATTTGCCCTTTGGCGGGCATTTGGAGGCTGTCTTGTTTCTCAAAGGCACGAATTTCTGTTTCAAATGCCTTTTGTCCACAGAGATTATTGGATATTAATAAAAAGAATATCAAGAAGTTAGTTTTCATATTTCCCCAATAAAATTTGTATTTTTGTTTTTATAATTCGATTTTCCGCAATATATGAAACACTTTCGTCATTTTACCCAGCAAGCTACCGTTTTAACGCTGATAGCTGAAATCAAGGGAAGGCATTTATTAAGTTATGAAGCTCTTATTGAGGCAATTACCGCACAGATAAGGGCGTATTTTCTGACGCAGTTTCCTCACACTGACCTTACGGCGGGCAGGAGTAGATTTATGGGTAAAAGTGGCGAATCCTTGATTCGCCCGCGCTTTCTGGTGGGGCTTTCTGGTGGGATTGATAGCTCGGTAGTTACTGCGCTGGCGGTCAGGGCGGTGGGACTTGATGCCGTTTTGCCAATCACGATGCCTGCTCGCCCTGATGATGCTCAGTCAGTGGGCATGGCAAAAGTAATGAGGCAGTTTTTAGGTTATGACGAAAGTGGAAATTTGCCCTTTATCGTTGATATTGAGCCGATTGTGCGCGCACATATTGACGTGATGACTGCGCTACCTCAGCCGCAAATACAGCTTGGAGGCAGTTATTATCAGCAAAATAAAGAGGAAAAAATGCGGAGTGGCAATTTTTCTTCGCGCGTGAGGACGGCAGTGCTATATGACTTTGCGCGTTCGGTTAGAGGGCGCGTGCTGGGGACGGTAAATCGGACTGAGTTTTGCCAAGGCTACAATGCAAAGTACGGAACGCCAATCTCTTACGATTTGGGCGTGCTGAATGAATTGTATAAAATTGATATCTACGAAATCGCAAAAGTGTTAGGGCTTCCTGCTGAAATCCTTGATGCTGAACCTACTACGGGCTATTTTGAGGGACAAACGCATGAAGGAGAGCTTGGCGCAACGACTGAGGAACAAGACATTTTTGCCTATTTGCTTTTTGAGAAAAATTTATTACCTGCTTTTATTGTCAAAGAATACGGTGCTAATGCTGATTTTGTAGAAATTATGCGTTATCGTTATGCCGTTTGCGACCACAAACGCGTACTGAATGAGTTGCAGGCGCAAGTAAGCCTACAGGTATGATTTGATAATGTGATGCCACACGCCAAGAATTTCTTTGAGGTCAGTATAAACTTGCTTGTCTATGTAGAAAGTATTATTCTCAAAACGCATAAAAATCCACTCTGCTCCATCAGTTGCGCCACCATACAAAATAGGAATATTTTTATTTTCTGCTTCATTGAAAAGCCTTGCACCATAGAGCTGGGCGGCACACTGGGCAATGCCATAGTCCATATCTTCGTCCTTTGCTTCTACTAAGGAGATAATTGGCGTTTCTAAGTAAGCACTTTCTGGAACAAGTGTAAAGAAAAAATCACAAGCTCCTGACAAATCTTTGTCAGGATTTACTTCCAAATCTTCTCCAGAGAATAAGGTAACATAGTCTTGATACGCATTTGCTACCTCCACCAAAATAGGAGAAACTATCCTTTCTGATTTTACTTTTTCGTTTCGTAAGGGAAAATTTTGTGCTATTTGCAAGGTTTGTATCAGCCAGCTGCTTGGCTCTGTGGATATTACTTTCTCAAACAATCTCTGTCTTTTTACAGAAACGCCAAATTTCTTGCTAACAGTTTCTATTTTTTTAAAATTGCTGTATCCCATTTTTTTACTTCATTTTTTACAAAAATATAAAAAATTACATTGTTATTTGAAGTAATTAAGAAAAAAATCGTTCGGAATAAGGAGTTGGTATGATAAAAGATAAAGAGTAGCGAGTTGGTATTACATTTTTATATTTCTATCGAATCTTAGTATGAAAATCAAAGAATTATTTTTCAAAAGTATTGGTATAATTTTTCTGGGTTGGTTTATTGTCTTTTTAGACGAATACTTTTTTCCGCATAGCATTTATGCCGAAATTTTGATTCCTGTGGTTTC
>JAAFJS010000228.1 GCA_013298985.1 Cytophagales bacterium | reverse complement strand
TCCCCCACAAAAGGCTATTTTCCCCCTTCGGAGGGGGTAGGGGGAGGTGAAATTTTGAGCATCATACACTTGGAAGCACTACAAAAAAAATAGGCTAAATGTATTGTTTCGAGTTTTTAATTTTTTGTTTAGGAAAAAATTTTGAAATTTCCTTCTAATTACCTTATTTAGTGGATTATAAAAATGAATAATGAGCGTTTATCTTCATTTTCTATTTTTAATTCATCATTTATCATTTGAATTTTTACTTCCTTGAACAGAGAATCACTAAGCAAGCTCATCAAAAATCCTTCTTTGCTCACGCCCCAGGACGAGGCAGAGTTGAAGCAAATGATTAAGGTTTATCCTTATTTTCAGGCATTGTATGTGCTTTACGCAAAGGCAAATAATGCGTCTGAAAATATTGAAAAGGCGGCTGTACGGACTTTAGACCGCGATTTGCTTCGGAAAATCATCACCAAAAATTTTAACCCGAACGAAACAGACTCCTTCGCCAATCTGCTCAAAAATACCGAGCAGGTCAATGCTTTCGAAAAATTAAAAGTAAAAGAGGAAGAAACCTCCATTGCCAATAAAACGCAGCCAGAAGAAATTACAGAAACCACCATCATTTTTGATGATATTGATGAATCGGCTGCCAGCATTGTGCTGAATGAAGAAAATGATTTTACTACAAGTTTTAAAACCACAGATACAGACAATTTTTTTGAGGAAACCACACTCAATACGGAGGAAAATCTCTTTGATAAAAACGAGCCTGTCTATAATCCATTTGCCAGTGATATTTTTGATAAAGAACTCTCTACCACCGAGATAGCGATAGATGAGGACGTAAAACTCCAAACGCCTTTGGACTATGACGATGACTTGGTAAAGCCGCTTTCTGAGTATGAAACAGAGGAAAAAATAGAAAATATTGCGCTACAACCCCAAAATTATATCATTTCTACGGATAATTTCTTTGAGGAAGCTATTTTACAGGCTGAAAGTGAAAAAGAGGACAGTAAAAATATAGAGGCTGAAAAGATTGAAAATTTCTTTGAAGTTCCTGATTTTGAAGAAATTGACAAGCCCTTGGAACTCAATACAGTCAATCAAGATGTGAAGAATAACATTCCTCAAAATATAGTGAATGAGGAAAATGAAAGTGAATGGACTGATAATCAAGATTTTAACAAAGAAAAGTTAGAAAGTAGTTTTTTTGATTTGTCAGATGATTTGATGAAGCCTACGACCGAAAAAATAAGTAGTGAGCAATTCGCAGTAAGCACTGAAAATCAGGTAGTTGAAATAGAAAACAAACTTGAATTTTTAGATACTTATTACTTGCGAAAAGAGGAAGAGGGGCAAGAAATTCATAAGTTGGCGCATGAAATTATCTCTAACGAAGTTGCTCATAATGAAGTATTGATGGGTGATGCGGTGCTTTCAATCACAGACAAAATAGCGTTACTTGATGCGTATTACCTGCGAAAAGAAGAGGAAACGCTGGGGACAGATACCTTAAACCATGAAATTATCTCTAACGAAGTTGCTCATAATGAAGTATTGATGGGTGATGCGGTGCTTTCAATCACAGACAAAATAGAGTTGCTTGACGCGTATTACCTGCGAAAAGAAGAGGAAACGCTGGGGACAGATACCTTAAACCATGAAATTATCTCTAACGAAGTTGCTCATAATGAAGTATTTGCAGATTTTACAATACTTTCGGCTTCAACTAAAATAGAATTACTTGACGCGTATTACCTGCGAAAAGAAGAGGAAGTAAGTGATGAACCCTTGCCAATAAGCAATGAAACGGTAGTGATAACAGAAAATAAACTTGATTTGTTGGATACTTATTACCTGCGAAAAGAAGAGGAAGTAAGTGATGAACCCTTGCCAACGAGCAATGAAACGCCAGTCATAACAGAAAACAAACTTGATTTATTAGATAATTATTACTTGCGAAAAGAAGAGGAAGTAAGTGATGAACCCTTGCCAATAAGCAATGAAACGGTAGTGATAACAGAAAACAAACTTGATTTATTAGATAATTATTACTTGCGAAAAGAAGAGGAAGTAAGTGATGAACCCTTGCCAACGAGCAATGAAACGCCAGTCATAACAGAAAATAAACTTGATTTATTGGATACTTATTACTTGCGAAAAGAGGGGGAAGTAAGCAATGAACAGTTAGTTGTGAATAGTAAGCAAATACAAGTAAGCAATGATGACAATATAGACTTTTTCACCCAACTTACTGATAAAGAGGATTTAAAGGCAGTGGAGGAAGTTGATTTTCTCAAAAAAAATGAGGTTCAATTTTTTGATATTCCTAACGAAGAAATTTTCAACTCTTTTGGCATAGAAGAAGTTGATACTGAGTTTGATACGACCAATTTTTTTGATGACCACCAGCACGAGCCTACGCACCTGACCACCGCGAGCAAGCCTATTTATAAGAAAGCCTCCCAAGAGTATCAGCGCAATTTGATAGATAGATTTATTAAGGAAAGTCCTTCTATTCAGATAGATAGGAGCAAATTGTCAGATGATTTCATTGACCTTGCTGAGGAGAGTACCAAAGATAATTTGGAAGTTGCTTCGGAATATTTGGCAAAAATTTATGCCAAACAAGGCAATAAGGAAAAAGCAATAGAGGTTTATCAGCGACTGGTTTTGAAAAACCCTGAACGTGGTCATTATTTTACTTCACAAATCGAAATCTTGATGAATAGCTAATCTTTTTGATTTTTATACTTGATGAAAAGCACTGTTTTTTTGCGTTTACTTTTTTTGCCCTTGCTTGTCTTGCTTTGCACTGCTTGTCCTTACGAATCCCCAGTATTTATCGACAAACCTCAATTATTGGTGAATCCAACCTTGATTGGGGTGTGGAAAAATGAAAGCGAAAGGGAAAATCCAGACAATTTTGACATCAGAAAAGCTGATGATTTTACCTACCTCATCACTGAAAACACCTATCGCAAAGAGGATAGAGCTTTGCTCCAAAAACGCTACCGAGCGCATATTTCGCAGGTAGATGGAAAGCAATTTCTTAATGTCAAAATGATTAAAGACAGTGTAAATGTTACAGTTTCAGACAATTACCTTTTATATAAAATAGAAATACAAGGAACGCAAAAAACTATACAAAAAATCACCTTACTGCCTCTTTCTCAGTATATTAGGGAACAATTTATGCAGACTACCGAACTCCAAGCGTTTATCAGCAAGCACCAACATCTCAGTTTTTTTTATGGGGAGTACAGCGAGTTTGTGAAGGTAAATGATTGATACAGAAAGCCTACAATAAAGAAGAAGTGATAGTAGCCTCCAAAGCCAAACTACCACTTCTATTATCATCTTTTCTCGCTACAAAGTTTTTTGTCTTACCAATGTAATTTTTTCAAGATTTTTATAATAATATTCCATGCCATGCGTTTTGAATAAGAACAACAAAACAACAAATCTTATGCTTGGCTGGTTTATTGCTTTTTTCCTCATGGTTACTTCGCTGGGCGGAGTCATCAGGATTATGAGAGAACGGAAATTCTCTCCTCTATTTACAGAATTTGTCTTTACAGTGCTGATTATTTCAGTTTTTGCAGGTTCTTTTTACTTCTTTTGTATATGGCTTGGCTGGTTAGGCATTGTTCCTGCGCTACTTACGTCAGGTTTTGTATTTCAAACGCTTGACAAAATGGGCTTCGAGATGCCTGACTAATTTACCAACTCATTGCTCTGCCGATTCCTCTGAAAACAGAGCCAACAATACCAAGTGCAAGTAAAATGATGCCTATGATGAGTAGCGGCAGTAAGAAAATAATGCCCACAGGAATTAATATTGCCCCAATGATGAGCAAAGCAATCAAGCTGCCTACAAAATTGGCTTTTTTGCCCTTTTTGATTTTCCGTTCTGCTTTGATAAGCTGCTTTTTAACAGCCTTAAAAGCCAGTTTTTCCTTCCAAGAAAATTCTTCAATAGTCTGTTTATCAACTGCTTCTAACTTATTCAACGCTTCTGAATAAGAGGCTAACGACATGGTACTTAGCTGAACAAAAGAGTCGTCCTGCGCGGCAAAAGTCTGACCACTCACACCCAAAAAGAGTGCGATAATAAAAAAGTAAGTTTTCATATAAATTAGTGATTAAAGTTTGAAAATGCTTATTTTGGCATATATTCTGTTTTTGATAAGCTATTTAATCCATAGAGCTAAGGAATAATGAAAAGGTTGCTTGCTTATGAAAAAAAAGTAAAAAAATATGTTATTTTTGCAATTCCTATTGTATGCAAACACTTTTGTTGGGTAGCAATATGTTTTATCAAATTACCAAACTTTCATGGATTTAAACACCCTTACAGCCATTTCGCCTGTCGATGGTAGGTACAGAAAACAGGTCGGCGAACTTGCTTTGTATTTTTCAGAGTACGCGCTTATAAAATATCGAGTCAAGGTAGAGATTGAATATTTTATGGCACTGACAGAGCTACCTTTGCCTCAATTAGCCGATTTTGATACTGATTTATCTAACTCATTGCGAAGTATTTATACTAATTTTTCTCTGGAAGATGCCCAAAAAATCAAGGAAACAGAAAAAATCACTAATCACGACGTAAAGGCAGTAGAATATTTTATCAAAGAAAAATTCGTGGACTTGGGCATAGGGAATTATCAAGAGTTCGTGCATTTTGGCTTGACCTCTCAGGACATCAATAATACTGCTATTCCACTGCTTTTCAAAGATGCTATCTATCAGGTTTTCAACCCATTAATGAAAGAATTACTTGAGAAGATGAAAAACCTTTCTCAAAAGTGGGCTGACGTACCCATGCTTGCTTTCACGCATGGGCAACCCGCCTCGCCCACGCGCTTGGGGAAGGAATTAGCCGTTTTTATCTACCGTTTGGGAAAACAAAATGACAATTTTTTGGAAATCCCGCACAGTGCAAAGTTTGGTGGCGCAACGGGAAATTTTAATGCTCATTTTGTGAGTTATCCTGACATAGATTGGCTTGCTTTTGCAGATAATTTCGTCGAAGAGGTGCTGGCACTGAGCCGTTCTAAGTTTACTACGCAAATAGAAAACTATGATAATTTTGCTGCTTTGTGCGATAACTTCCGCAGAATCAATACGATACTCATAGATTTTGCCAAAGATATTTGGGCGTATGTTTCTTTGGGATATTTCAAACAAAAAATTAATCCAAACGAGGTAGGCTCTTCGGCAATGCCTCATAAGGTCAATCCGATAGATTTTGAAAATGCCGAAGGAAACTTGGGCGTTGCCAATGCTTTATTCTCTTATTTTGCTGAAAAATTGCCAGTTTCGCGCCTCCAACGCGACCTGACAGATTCCACCGTTTTGCGAAATGTGGGTGTGCCATTTGCTCATACAGTTATCGCCTTCAAATCACTTTTGAAAGGACTTAACAAGCTGGAAATGAACCAAGAACGTATCAATGAAGACCTGCAAAACAACTGGGCTGTAGTTGCAGAAGCTATCCAAAACATCTTGCGGCGCGAAGGCTACCCCGCACCTTATGAGGCTTTGAAGGCACTGACGCGCAAGAACGATAAAATCACTGCGGAGGTGATTAGGCAGTTTGTAGATGAGCTGGACATCAGCGAAGAGGTAAAAATTGAACTCAAACAGATTACTCCATTTAACTATTTGGGAATCAGGATACAGTAGTTTATGAAAATGCGAAAAAAGTCAGATTTACCTGAGAAAATCTGCCCCACCTGTGGGCGACCTTTCGCTTGGCGCAAAAAGTGGGAAAAAGTGTGGGACGAGGTGAAGTATTGTAGCGATAGATGTAGAAAAAATAAAGGATAGCTTCCAAAAAAAGCAAAGAATCAAATTTTTGAAAAAGTTTACCTCATATCCTCTCTCCAACGAAAAACGGTATTATCTTGTATCCAACAACCTATTTTGACCTGAGAACCATCAGTAGGTAAAGGCGCGCAAATAAAACTGTTGGCACGTGAAGGACAATATCTCTTTGCGCCCTCCATTCCTAATTTATTTCCTGCTTTTTCATACATATCATACGCAAAAAGATAGATAAAACTGCTCTCTATTTGATGATAAAAAATACAATAAGCAGAATAATTCATACATAAATTGCCCACAAAATTGTAAATTTTTGCTCTGCTTAGGCTATCAGGGAAGATGGTAAGCAAGGTTAAAGTCCTATCTTTGGCTTGTTTTAATCGCCCCTCGGCAGCTAATTTTTTTGATAGAGATAAAAGAGAGTCTAATTGATTTGAGGTATTTTGTGCAAATAAATACTCATTGGCACAAAATAAAAAGGAAATGATAATAAGTAGTGTTTTCATTGTCAAAGATTTTTTTCTTAAAGACAATGAGAGGCATAAAAAGTTGCTACTGCTTTTGCGTTTTCTTTCCTTTCAAGAACCTTTCCTACATTTGACTGTAAACATAAAAAATAAGAATAAGATGAAAAAAGCTTACTTTCTCTTACTCTTTTGCGCTTTTTTTGGCGTAATATCCAAAACTATCTGTTAATTTGTACGAGGTACACTTTGTAGCATTGCTTGTGAGTACTTCGTACCAAGAGAAAAAATGCTTACAAAGGTTGAAAAAACGAAAAATATAATTAATTGTAAACATTTTGTTTTATATGAATACTGTACAAAATTTTAGACAACTGCACGCCAATGTAGCACCTCTCATCATTGCCAATGTATGGGATGCCAATAGTGCTAAGATTTTTCAAGAATTGGGTTATGTCGCTGTTGGCACATCAAGTGCGGCATTGGCAAACACTTATGGATTCGAAGATGGGGAAGACTTACCTTTTCAAACGTTGGTTGATATGGTAAAACACATCGTATCAGCAGTTTCGATACCTGTTACGGTTGATATAGAAGGTGGTTATGCCAAAGATGCAAGAAATATTGCCGCAAATATTCAAAAATTATACGATATTGGTGTTGTAGGGGTTAATTTAGAAGATACCTTACCTAAGCCCACGCGCCATCTTCAGGACATTGCTTTATTTAGTAATCTATTGAGCGAAACAGTTAATTTTCTAAAGCAAAAAAACATAGATATTTTTATCAACCTTAGAACAGATGGCTTTTTGTTAGGATTGCCTAATGCCCTCGAAGAAACAATAAAAAGAATAAAATCTTACGAAAATGCAGGTGCAGATGGCATTTTTGTTCCTTGTATCACTGATTTGAATGATATTTCAGCAGTAGTAAAATCTTCTCATTTGCCCATCAATGTAATGGCAATGCCCAATTTAGCTGATTTTGCAACGCTACAAAATAAAGGGGTTAAACGTATCAGTATGGGGAATTTTTTACATCAACACCTAAACAAAATTTTAACAGAAAAGGCAAAAGCCATTTTAGAAACTCAAGGATTTTTGCCGATTTTTTAAAAAATTAAATATTTAGTCATTCTTGTTTTTCTTACTAATTTCTTGGCTTGTGGGTGGAAACCGCCTACAAGCAAAGGAAATTAGTTGTTTGTGGGGACACAAATGCTATGCAATAATTTTAAGTTTTTCTAAAAATTGCTCATTGGGTTCAAAACCGAGCGCATCACTTGAAAATTCAGGTTTTAGACGTGTGATACAATAGGCTTTAACTTTGCCTATGTTCTTTGCATCAATTTCTTCCCAATAGTTTCCCTCAAAATAATCTTTTACAATTCCAAAGGTTTGTTCTGTTACATTTAGCTTGCCTACGTCCCCGCCACTCTCCATTCTTGACGCAATATTGACCGTATTTCCCCAAATATCGTAAGCAAACTTGGTCTTACCTATCACTCCTGCTACGGCATCTCCTGTATGTACTCCTAATCTTATTTGCCAAAAGTTGCCTTGCCTACGTTCTCGTTCCATTTCTACCCAGTGAAGGATATTCAAAGCTGTAAGTACCACATCAAAGGGGTGAGTCTTATTTGCTTGTGGCAAGCCGCCACAAGCCATATAACAATCGCCTATTGTCTTGATGCGCTCAAGCCCAAAACGCAAGCTAATCTCATCCATTTTAGAGAAAGTAATATCTAATTCTGCAATTAATTTCTGAGGAGAGATTTTAGCAGCAAGCGCAGAAAAACCTTTCACATCAGCAAATAAAACCGTAATACTCTCAAAATAGCGGACTTTTGTTTCGCCTTTTTCTTTTAGCTCGTTTGCTATTTCGGTAGGCAAGATATTGACCAACAACTTATCAGATTTGGCACGTTCTGTTTCTACTATTTGCAAAGTGGTATTTAATTCCTCATTTATTTGTGAAATCTCTTCTTTTTGCTTTTCTATTGCGTATTTTGCTTTCTTTTCTTTTTGCTGAGAACGATAGACGTAAAAAGCAAAAATAATAACTGAAATTAAACCTATACCTACTAAGTACAAGATGTATTGCTGAAATGTGATTGCTTGCTCTTGTATTTTATTTTCTATTTCTAAGTTATTCATCTGCTCTTGGGCTTTTTGCCTATCTATTTGCATTTCAATATCAGCCATCTTCCTTATATTCACCTGATTTACAAGGCTATCCTTGGCAATAGTGCCTAAGAGTTGGTAGTCGTAGGCTTCTCTGTACAGCCTGCTTTGGGCATATAAATCTGATAATAAAAAGCACGCATTTTTGATAGATTCGTCAGAGCGATTTTCTTTAGCAAAAGTGTACGCCTGTTGCCCATATTTAATTGCTTCTGGTATGTTATTTAATTTTTGGTAACATTTCCCAATTTCTATCAGGTAGAAATAGGAATTCGGCTTTGTAGGAAATTTATTTACTTCTGCCAATGCTTGTTGGAAATAAGGAATCGCCTCTGCGTATTTTTTTTCGTACTCTTTTACCAAACCAATCCCATAAAGTGCTGAGGCTACATTGGCATAATCCTTTTTTTCTTCGGCTATTTTTTTGGAAAAAACCTGGTATTTCAATGCTTCCTCGAACTGGTTTTGTGCTGCAAGATTTAGCCCTAATTGAATATACTGGTCGACAACACTAACACTTGGGTTATTCTTCTCATGCAAAAGTTCGGCAAGGGCAACAGCTTTTCGAAGGTATTCTGTTGCTTTTTTATATTCTTTCTGAAAATTATACATCTCTCCAATATAACGATAGGAATAAACTTGCAAGGCTTTGTTTGTAGCTCGATTACTTTTCTCTATGCACTTCATATAATAATCTATTGCCATACCATATTTGCCTTTGTCGTAATAACTGTCAGCAGTAAAAAAGAAAGCAAAAGCGGCTTTTTGTTCGTCTGTAATGGCATTAAGCGCATTTAACAATTTCATTTCCTGCAAAAAAGCCTCGTTCTTTTTGCCTTTCCTTTCGTTGGCGTTAATAATATCTAACAACACATATACTTCCATTTGTGGGTTGGGCTGGGCTACAAAGAACTTTAAAGACAGCAAATGGTAAGGCATTGCCATAGCATAGTTTTCTAATCGGTGGTCGTAGCAGGTGGCAAGGCAAGTTGCCAACCCTGCTACTGTTGCTTTGTCCTTTTTTTGTTCATACACTTGCAAAGCGTTTTTTAGGCGTTGCAAATACGGATTAAAATCTTTAATTGCTCCCAAAGAATCCCAATAAGAAGTGAGGCTTTTCCATATATAGCGCATCTCTGCCTGATTATTTACAGTAGCAAAGGTATCTATTGCT
>JAAFJS010000227.1 GCA_013298985.1 Cytophagales bacterium | reverse complement strand
TACTTGACTTTATGCGATTGGGCAAAACTAACTTGACTTATGATGTCTGTGTCGGATGTAATCATTATTTGATAAGTACAGAGAATGGAAAGCAGGTATCACATAATTACTTAGAAAAAATACTTGCCTGGGTTGCGAAAACGAATAACAACTAATTAGTAGTTTGGTAAAAACAAGATAGATGGAATAACCTCAACACTTGTAATTCGTATGAATTTTTGTGCTAAAAATCCGCCACATCGCATACACAAAAACCGTTAGCCATTATACTAAAAATCCTCACTTACAAGGGAAAACCACTCACTTGTCAAAAAATCATTTTATCATTCGCTTATTTGCGTAAATTTGGGAAGATGATAAAAAAACAAAAATATGGAAGCGATTTTAGGGGTTTTGATGTTAGCAGTTATTTATGTGATTTTTGATTTTATTTTTTATGTGATTGGTAATAAGCGACTTGGAGATAATGAACTATGGCGCAAAATAGTAGAAATTGGGGTGGTGGTAGGCTTACCTTTGCTCTATATTGGTGTGCTGGATTGGGACATTCCTAATGACTGTTGTAGCGATAGTGCGACCTTTTCCCCAAAGCACAGGCTTACGATTTATGCTCTGATAGTGGTTTGTATGCTTGCTTATTTTTACTCCTCTTACAAAAAAAGCATAGCTCCACCTCTCATAGAAATCTTGCTTAATATGCTGTTAATCATTGGAATAGCTCTCAATATTGTGATAGGTATTCATGTTGTTCCTTTTTCTGTTATTGGGAATTTTCCGATAACCTTGCTGTTCGTGATGCAGTTAGTAGGGAATCAGAGAGCGTTAATGCAATACATACAAACATTTGATTTTGAGAAAGATAAAGGCATCAATAAAATCGCTTGGCGCATTTTGTGCCTCAATATTTGGGTCAAATTTCCTGTACTTTTGCTCTTGTGCTTGCCTGTTTTGATGATTTTGGTTTCTGTTTTACTACTTTTTGGGCAAAAGCCAGACTCTGTAATTCGTGCATTTACAGATACTTACAAGCATAGTTTGTCCCAGTTAGACCATCTCTGCGAAAATGTAAACTGTGATAGCCACTTCCTCTGCTCAGTGGCTGCGGGCGGTCATCAGCAGTTAGTAAAGCCGCAACGTTTGGGCAAAAGAGGCGACAAACTTATCATTTGTAATCGACAGTTGCTCATTGCCAATGCTTTTGAGGAAGTAATCCAAGAGCGATTTCCTCATTTTCACCGCTTTATCCGCCATCATTACAACAAAGTGGGCAAACTGGTTCATCGTTATTATAGCATTTTTAATAATAAGTATGTAGCTGATTTTGTGTATATTATGATGAAACCTTTGGAGTGGTCATTCCTTATTTTTTTGTATTTGTTTGACCATCAGCCCGAAAATAGAATAGCAAAACAATATACTGACGGCAAGATGCTCAAAGACAAGTGTTTCAAAGCCAATGACTTCGAATAACAAGCAAAGAACTTTGATTTGGTAGGGAGTTTTAGCTATCTTGTTGCTTTTATTAATATTAGCAAGCATTGTTTATGGATAGAAATAGATACCTTCAAAGAATTAATTTTACAGATAAGATAAGCGTTGATGACCAAACATTGATAAAACTCCATGAGCATCATGTATTCAATGTGCCTTTTGAAAATCTTGATATTCACTACCATAGATTTTTTAAATTAGCATTGGATAGCTTATACCAAAAAGTAGTTATCAATTTTAGAGGTGGTTTTTGTTATGAGTTGAATGTGATGTTTAATGCACTACTCTGCGACATCGGGTTTAAGAGCAGCCTCATTGCCACAAGGATTTTTGATGACCTTGGCAACTTAGGTCCCCCGTATGACCATACGTCTATCTATGTGGATACTGGTAAAAAATATTTGGCTGATGTCGGTTTTGGAGATTTGTTTATCAAGCCACTCGAAATGAGAGAGGGCGTGCAGAGCGACGGCAGAAATTTATTCAAAATTGAGAAATTTGATGACCAAAACTTCATGCTGTCAATGTGTTCAGACCAAACAAATTTTCACCCAAAATATACATTTAGCCTGAACGAAGTGCAAATCAATGAGTTTGATGAAATATGCACAGACAAACAAACGAATCCCTTGTCCTACTTTGTGAAAAATACGATTTGTACTAAGCCGACAAGCGCAGGGCGACTGACATTGTTCAACAATAAATTAATAGAAAAACGAGGGAACGAGAGGATAGAAAAGCTAATCGGTAGCGATGACGAGCTAAGAGTTGCCTTGAAAACTTTGTTTGGGATAGAGATAGAATAGCAGATGCTAATAGAAATCACAAGTTTTTTTTCCAATCTTTTATTCTCAAAATTTTCAAGTAAAACTTTATCTTTGGGGGGAAAATACGCAAGTTTTTAATTGATGAATGTAAAGACTGCGGTTATGTAGATGTTAGCAGCAACCTTAAAAAGAAACCTCGTAAATATCAAGCACTCATAAAATGACAGACAGTTTTTTAAGCCTATTTGACAGTTATGTAAAACTTACAGATAGCGACATAGAATTTTGCAAGCAATACTTTGAGCTAAAATCATCGCCAAAGAATGATATTGTTGAAGAAGAAAATAAAGTGCCGAAGCACCTGTATTTTATTACCAAAGGATTTATGCGTTTATTTTATTATGACGACAATGGCGATGAAATAACAACATTAATCGCATCACCAAACAGATTTATTACTTCTTTTTTGGATTTTATTCACGAAAAAAAATCTAATGAAAATTTAGAATGTATCACTGACTGCGAATTTTATAGAATAGAAAGAAGCAAATTGATAGAACTGATAGATAAAAATGAAAACTTTAAAAAGTTTAGTCTTGTAATTTTTGAACAAGCTATTGCAACTACTCAAATAAGAGCCAATGACTTTGCTACACTCACAGCGGATTTGAGATATAAAAAACTGATTGAACAACAACCCGAAATAATACAAAATGTTCCTATCCAATACATTGCTTCCTACTTGGGTATAAAGCCACAAAGCCTAAGCAGAATTAGAAAGCAAATAATTAAGTAACAAATGTGAAGTAGAATAAATTGGGTTAGTTCTAATTTTGCAACGAATTAAATATAAATCAAAGCAATGTTAGAATTTGTACAGCAGTATTTAACAACCGTAGTGGCAGCACTCACCATCATGAGTGTAGCTTATCTTATTTGTTGGGTGGTTTTTGGCAACAAATTGAGCAACCGAAAAATTCAACTTTCTAAAAGAGCAGGTTGGTCTCAAATAAAAGGCGAAATAGGAGCAACACTTTTATCATTTATTGGAAGTACAGTATTTATGCTCATTATATTGTCACTCAAAGACAATGGACTAACCAAATTTTATATAGATAATGGTAAGTTTGGTTGGTATGAAATCCTTATGGTTATTACAATGTTGGTTATATCTGATACTTGGTTCTATTGGAGTCACAGAGCAATGCACCACCCAAGTATATACAAGTATGTACACGCCTTACACCACAAAAGTTTAGATGTCAATCCTTATACTTCAACTTCATTCCACGTAATAGAGGCTTTATGGCTCACCGCATGGATTTTACCATTGGCAATGGCAATGCCTATTTCTATGACGGCATTAGGTATAATGCAAGTGTTGGGAACGCTTAATAATTTAAAGTCGCATCTTGGGTATGAACTTTTTCCGAGTTTTTTCAGGATTGTACCGTTCAATATGCTCGTTACAGCTACTAATCATAGCCTGCACCACACACAATACAATGGTAATTATGGTTTATTTTTTCGGTTTTGGGATATTGTGTGTGGTACAGAATTAAATGCAACAGAAAGTACATTTGAAGAAATTCATCAACGGAAAAACGCATCAATTGTTGATAATACCAAGTACAGAACATTAGTTATTGATAAATTGGTAAAAGAAAGCCCTCATGCTGTTTCTGTCTATTTTAAACCAGCAGATGAGGAATTTTATGATTATAAAGCAGGGCAATATCTCACCATAAAAGTTAAAGTGGGTGGTAAAACTTATCATCGTTGCTTTTCATTAAGTTCTTCGCCAAACATTGATGAATTTTTAAGAATAACAGTAAAATTAAAAGGCGAAGTATCCCACTATTTTTACCATACGGCAAAAATTGGAGATACAGTACAGTCATTACTTCCAGTAGGAGATTTTAAAATTACACCTAATGCAACATTTGAAAAGCGTTATGTAATGGTTGCAGGTGGAAGCGGAATTACTCCTTTGTATAGTATGACCAAGCAAATCCTTCAATTTGAGCCTAAAAGTAAAATAACATTACTTTATGCAAATACGGGTGAGGATAGTATCATTTTCAAAAAAGAACTATACCAATTGGCACAGCAGTACCCACAGTTTGAATACATAGATTTCATTTCAGGCAAAAAGCGAATAAGTAAAGATGATTTAAGCATTGACCCCAATGCGTCTTACTACATTTGTGGTCCAGATTCATTAAAAGAAGGAATAACAAAGCATTTGAAAGATTTGAAAATTAGCAAGTTAAACATAAATGTTGAGCATTTTGCAGATGGCTTTACACCTTGGTTTGGGCTTTTGAAAGTTCAGAAAATAAATGTGTTAAACAAAGTTGCTATTCTGACACTTTTTTTAGGTTTTATTTTTACAACAGCTACTGCTCAAACTCAAATTGTTGGAAATTGGCACGACAAGAACCATTCTGAAAAAGCTATTACAATTGCCCAATCAGCAAATTATTTTACAGGCATAGACAAAAAAGGTAAAATAGTTTTTAAAGAACTTAAATTTATCAAACAAAACGAATATCAAGGTGTGCTAATAAATCCAGACAGCAATGAGCAGTTCAAAGTAACTGTAACTTTAACTTCAATAAATGAATTTACTTTTAAAGTTAAGAAGTTCATTTTTAGCAAGGAGTTTATATTCGTAAGAGAATAAAGGCTGCCACGAAACCGAAACCCCAAAATAGTAAAAAGTTATGTAATTTCAATAATCTTACCTTTTGATTCTGCGACATCACGCCCCCACTTTGCTATAGAATCAAGAACAGGAATTAGAGTTTTCCCAAAATCAGTTAATGAATATTCAACTTTTAATGGTGGTTTTGTTGTATAAACCTCACGTAATACTAATCCATCATCTTCTAACTGTTTGAGTGTTATTGATAACATTCGTTCAGTCATTTGCGGAATCAGCTTATTAATTTCAGTAAACCTTTTTTTTTCATTTTTTAAATACCAAAGCACCACTAATCACCTATAAATAATGAACAGTACAATCTTTTTATGATACTCTGACAATTTTTGTGGAAAGTTCCCCCCGCTAAAGCGAGGGGTTAATCTAACCCCTCGCTTTAGCGGGGGGAACTCGTAGAAACTCAGTCTGCCACAAAAATTGTCAGACAACCCTTTTTATAAAAGTATTTATTTTAGGACTTACGTTTTTCATGTGAAAACACGCGGGGTGCAACACATAAAAAATGGCTTTTTGCACTGTTTCACGTGTTGCACACCGCGTGTTATACCCACAGTGGAACTGCCGTAGTGGAACGGTGAAACACAAACGTAATTTGTAATTACAACCTTATTTAGTAGGGCATTTGTAATGCTTGTTTTGACTGCTAATTTCAGAGTCCCCACCAACCTCTCTTTTTAATAGCATAAGATTACACTTACTATCAAAACAAAAACCCTTTTTGTTTAATACATTAAGAAAGATAGACCAAACATCATGGGTGTAATTGCTTGATTAGGAACAAGTTTATTTTTTTGAAAAAGGTCAGACAAACTATAATAGGTAAACAAATGAATGCTTTTATAGCCTATTCTGCTGTAAATACCATAGCGAAATCGGTTTAAAAAGAAATCATCTTGTAGCTTTTCTGTTCGTACATTATCGCCTGTTCCGTACTTGATTTTGGTGTGGGCGGCAGCAAGCACGCCTGCCTTAAAGCCCACGATAAAGCGGAAAGTTTCTCTACCTGTGGAAGTTACAAAGCGAAACTCCACAGGCAGTTCTATATAAGTGGGGGTGAGTAACGACTTCCGCACGTCATTATAGTTGGTGAGTGGGAAAACGCCAACAATGTCTTGATTTAGCGAGTTAAAACCTTCTCTGACAGTTACATTTTTGTCAAAACTATACCTTTCTATGCCCACGCCAAGCCCTGTGTTAAAAGTAACGTAATCTGAAATATAGACTTCGTAGAGCAAGGAAATATTGACCGCACGCGAGCCTAATACATTCAGGTTCATATCGTTAGGTGCATTTCCGTAGAGATTAAGCCCCACATCCAAAACTGGCTTTACAGGCACTTTGCGAAGAAAAGAAAGTTGCCCAAAACTTTGGGTGGCAAATAAAATACAAAAAACAAAAATTAAGTTCTTCATGTTTAATCTAATTTTAAGACTGCCATAAATGCTTCCTGTGGCACTTCGACGCTACCGATTTGTCGCATACGTTTCTTGCCTTTTTTCTGCTTGTCGAGCAGTTTGCGTTTACGCGAAATATCACCACCATAGCACTTTGCCAATACATTTTTACGCATCGCGCTAATGGACTCGCGAGCAATGATTTTCCCACCAATAGCGGCTTGAATTGCAATCTCAAATTGCTGTCTTGGTACGAGTTCTTTAAGTTTTTCGCAGAGCCTTCTGCCCCATTCGTATGCTTTATCGCGGTGAACGATTGCCGAAAGTGCATCTACACGTTCGCCATTGAGCATAATGTCCAGTTTGACCATGTTGCTTTCGCGCATACCAATCAGCTCATAGTCAAGCGAAGCATACCCGCGAGAAATGCTTTTGAGTTTGTCAAAAAAGTCAAATACAATTTCGGAAAGTGGAACTTCGAAAACAAGTTCCACGCGGTCGGCAGTGATGTAAGATTGATTTTTGAGAATCCCGCGTTTGTCCATACAGAGTTTCATTATCGCGCCGATATAGTCTGATTTACTGATAATCTGCGTTTTAACGAAAGGTTCTTCTATATAATCTATGTAGCTTGGGTCAGGCATCTCCGAAGGTGCGCTGACTTTGATGACTTCTTTGTTTGTCTGAAAAACGGTAAACTGTACCGAAGGAACGGTGGTGATGACGGTCATATCAAACTCGCGTTCGAGGCGTTCCTGTACGATTTCCATGTGCAACATTCCCAAGAAGCCGCAACGGAAACCAAAACCCAAGGCGGCAGAAGTTTCTGGCTCCCAAACCAGTGAAGCGTCATTGAGTTGTAGTTTTTCCATAGAGCTTCTCAATTCTTCAAAATCAGTAGTTTCTACAGGATAAATACCTGCAAAAACCATTGGCTTCACGTCCTCAAAACCCACGATGGATTCTTTGCAAGGTCTGTCGACATGGGTGATGGTATCGCCCACTTTGACTTCCTTGGCGTTTTTGATACCAGAAATGAGGTAGCCCACATCACCACAGGCGATTTCTGCTTTGGGGAACTGTTCCAATTTTAGCGTACCTACTTCGTCTGCATTGTAGGTTTTGTCCGTAGCTACGAATTTTACCTTGTCGCCCTTTTTGATAGAGCCATTTCTGATGCGGAAATAAACCTCGATGCCTCTGTACGAGTTATATACGGAGTCAAAAATTAAGGCTTGCAAAGGCGCATTGGGGTCGCCTTTGGGGGCGGGAATCCTCTCTATCACAGCGTCCAGGATTTCTTTGATGCCAATTCCTTCCTTGCCACTGGCAGGGATAACGTCTTCGCGCTTACAGCCAATGAGTTCGACTACTTGGTCTTTGACCTCTTCGGGCATTGCGCCTGGGAGGTCTATTTTGTTCATGACAGGGATAATCTCCAAGTTCTGCCCTATTGCCATATAAAGATTGGAAATGGTCTGCGCCTCTACGCCCTGCGCCGCGTCCACGAGCAAGAGCGCACCCTCACAGGCGGCTATCGAGCGCGAAACTTCATAGGCAAAGTCGACGTGTCCTGGTGTATCTATCAGGTTTAAGATATATTCTTCGCCTTTGTAAATATAGTTCATCTGGATAGCATGGCTCTTGATGGTGATGCCTCGTTCGCGCTCCAAGTCCATATTATCAAGCAGTTGCGCTTGCATATCGCGTTTGGCAATGGTGTTGGTATATTCTAAAAGCCTATCAGCAAGGGTACTTTTGCCGTGGTCTATGTGGGCTATGATACAAAAATTACGTATGTTTTTCATGTTTTATCTTTCTTAAACTCCACAAAGTTTTGAAAACTTTGTGCGGTTTCTTTTCTAAGACCGCAAAAGTACAAAATAAAATGTAGAAAGAAAATGTTTGAGCGCAGGAATGTAAAAACAAATTGATACGAGTAATGTTTTGATTGGTATAAAAACGAGATAAAATAGGAATAAAACGTATGATATTTGTTTTTCGTTTATAGGAATAAGGAATTTATATTTTGATTTATGGAAAAAATTTTAAACTTCAAGCAATTGAAAATGCGCTATATATTTACTTTCATTATTTTTTTGGTGTTGGGCTTCTCTCAAAAAGTAGTGGGGCAAGTTACGGTAACTGCTACGGCGGGAACAGTGGGTCCCACAGTTTATACCAATCTAAGACTTGCTTTTGTTCAAATCAATAATGGTACACATCAGGGCGTAATTACAGCAACTATTACAGCAAGTTTTACAGACAATAACGTAATTTTGCTGACAGCAAGCGGCGTTACAGGGGCAAATTATACGGCTGTAAATGTTGTTCCTGATGCCAATGGACGTGTCATTACGAGTAACGCAAATCCCGTCATTAATTTTAATGGTGCGGACAATGTAACCATTGATGGTGGGAATGGAGGAACGATAACGGGGACGAATCGTTTGACTTTTCAAAATACCTCAACTACAGGACAAATTTTCCAATATATCAATGACGCACAAAATCACACGCTTTTAGACTGTATTATTAAAGGTAGAGGAAACAGTAACAATGGAATTGTTTTTATTGCAGGAACAAGCGCAACTTTGGGAAATGATAACATTACGATTAAAAAATGTGATATTCAAAGAAGTAACGCTGCTTTGCGGAGAGGAATCGTATGCAATGGACAAAGCTCAACGATTACCAACGACAATATCACAATAGAAGAAAATAATATTTTTGATATACATGAAAATGGCAATAACAATATCATGTTTGCTGTTTTTGCAAACACTAATACCCTAAAAATACTAAAAAATAGTTTTTATCAAACGGCAAATATTTTGAATGGTGCTACGGCTGCTACTTATGCCTTGTTTGTGCAAATAGGCACGTTTTGCACAAATGTAGAAGTGAAACAAAACTTTATGGGAGGGCAAGCCCCATATTGTGGTGGAAGTCCTTATGTATTTAATGCACAAACAGGAATGACAGAAAATCCTATCCGATTATATGGTATCCGATTACGTGATGCCTCTATTTCTAATGTTATTATAGAGGATAATACAATTAATAATATTAGTATGGCGTTCAATAGAACCGCTGGTACAAGTGCTAATGAAAGTTCGTTTCGGGCTATTTATGCCACTTCTGGAACGGCAGTTACCATAAAAAGCAATACCATAGGCTCGCAAACAAGCAACACACTTAATTTTTCTAATATTGCCAACGCAACAGTAGAGTCTATCCCTATTGACCTTATACATTATGCCACAGC
>JAAFJS010000226.1 GCA_013298985.1 Cytophagales bacterium | reverse complement strand
TTAGGACTTACGCAAAAATTTGAAACTAATGAAATATACGCTTAAAACGCCTTAAAATGTAAATTTTGAAAACGAGCAAAACGAATTTTGCCTAATTTAGCAGGCACGATATTTTTTTGCTGTTTTTAGCCTCACTATAAGCAGTTAAAGTGTCTAAAAGAACCTCTGCGTAAGTCCTAACTCTGACAATTTTTGTGGAAAGTTCCCCCCGCTAAAGCGAGGGGTTAATCTAACCCCTCGCTTTAGCGGGGGGAACTCGTAGAAACTCAGTCTGCCACAAAAATTGTCAGACAACCAGAATTTTTATACTTAAACACAGACAAAAACGCTTTCTATTCTTGATTCTGCAAGAAAATAGCTAAAAATGAAATTTAGAACTTAAATGAAATTTATAATTCTTCCTTCCAGTTTTCAAATATTCTAAAATTTATCAAAAAAAATCTCAAAAAAATTTGTTTTTAACTACGATTGTAGTATGTTTGTACTACGATTGTAGGAGATAGCTGAAAATGCTATTATTTTTTGGCTTTTATCTACTACACTCGTAGTTTATATAAAAACTTAACTTAACTTTAAAAACACTCAAAATGAAATTAGATGACTTACAACTTGCTGTAATGAAGGCACTTTGGAAATTAGGCAGTGCCTCTGTAACCCAAGTGCGCGAGGAGTTACAAAAAGAAAATCGCGACTTAGCCATTACCACCATTGGTACGGTGCTTTCCCGCTTAGAAAAAAAGGGCGCAGTCAAGCACGAAACCGAAGGCAAGCAATACATTTACAAGTCGCTTATCTCGGAGGGCGACACGCGCAAATCCATGCTTGGAACGCTGATAGAGCAGTTTTTTGGTGGAAATCCCAAGGCATTGGTCAATCATCTCGTGGGCGAAGGCGAGTTTGACAAAAAGGAAATAGAGGAAATAAAGAAACTACTCAAATAATAAGAAACTCAACAAAATATATAAAAACTTAAACTTCATTTTATCTTATGGAAACAATCACAATCGTTCTCTGCTGCTGGTTGCTGACCTATTTTTTGCACAGCACCGCATTTTATGGTTTGGCGAAACTGCTCTCGCAAACCTCCGTTTTTGCCCACACGCGAGCGCGTGAAATCCTGTGGAAAGTAGCCCTTTGTGCGGGAGTTTTGACTGCAAGTATCCAAGTGTTTACTGGTGCAGGCGTTTTCACCAGCGCATTTGAGTCGTCCTCGCAGCCCCTACCAGCAGCGGCAGTAGTCAGTGAAGCAAAAAATAACGCCCCTATCGTTGAAAATATAGACCAGAGCAACGCGGCACAGAAAGCCTCTCCTGCGCCTTTGGCGACTACTATTGACCAGCAAGAAGACCTTGGGGCTGATGCAACAACAGAAGATTCTCTTACTTTACCTGAATGGGGACAGGCTTATTTTATTGCCTTTTTCATTTGGCTTTCTGTCAGTTTTGTACTGGTTATCAGGTTATTCACTCAAAAACATTTTTTTCTTAAATCCATTTTACCGCGCGAAAAAGTAACCGATGAAACCTTGCTTTATACACTTTTCAAACTTTGTAATTCGGGTGGCATCGACCAAAAAATAGTGCTGACTTCCTCCGAAAGTTTGTGCAGCCCACTGGCGATGAATCGCGGCGAAATCTGCTTACCTGCGCGTAGCTTTACCGAACTTTCACCTGAGCAACAGCAAAGTATGCTTGCCCACGAGTTGGCGCACGTGGTTCGCAGAGATGACCTCTGGCTCAAATGGAGTAATTTTTTGGAAACGGTCTTGTTTTTTCAGCCATTGAATCGCCTCATGCGGATTGAATTACAGGAAGTTACGGAGCAACGCTGTGATGAGTGGGCTATCCGCAGTACGGGCAACGCCAAGCCGCTTGCGGACTGCTTGGTCAAGGTAGCCGAGTGGATAACCGAACCCACTTCTCTGCGCTTTGCCTCTGGCATGGCTTTGCATCAATCATCTCTGCGTCAGCGCATTATGAATATTTTGAAAAACCAATATTTCAACCAAAAAGAACTAAGCCGCCTGAAAATTGTCTTTTCTTTAACCCTTATTTTTATTGTTGCTATTATTTTGTTTCCAGGAAAAACTTGGTTATCAGTGAGTTTTGCCCACGACAGTAAGTTTGCCAGCATTTTTAATCGTCAAGAAATTAGTTTTGGAAACGAAAATGACGCTGAGGCAGCTGCGGAAGTCGTAGAAGTAATGGATATACCTGATTTTGAAGTAGAAGTACATGAGGAAATGCCTGAAATATATGAAATGCCTGAGATGCCCGAAATGCCTGAAACGCCCGCTTTGGCAGGAATAGAGATGCTCACTGCACGTATGAGAAGCGGCGATACCTTGCGTTTTGGCAAAGATTTTATGTTGATAACCAAAGGGAATGGCAGTTTTGAAGTTTATAAAAACGATAAATTGGTGGAAAAAGAAGACTATGAAAAATACAAAGATGATTTTGTGGTCAAAAACGGAAGTAATATAGAAATTTTGGCAAAAAATGGTGTCAAGGTAAGCACAGGAAAAGAAGAAGATACGCCCACAAGTTGGGGCTGGAGTGGGCAAAATATGGCTCTATCGCCGATGCCGCCATTGCCCGCAATGGAAGCACTTTCAAGCTGGAGCAATGCCTATTCAAGGAGTCATGGAAATGGTTTTTCTTATGGCTTCTTTGCGAATGATGATGATTACACCTACGCGTGGGAAGAAGACGGAAAGGATATAGAGGTTGAGTTTGACAAAGATGATAAAGTCAAACGCTTGGAAATTGATGGAGAAGAAATAGACAAGGCTGACTTTGCCAAGCACCAAAAACTGATAGACAAAGCAAAGGAAAATATCAAAAAAGCCCGCGAGGAAAGCGCAAAATACAAATTGGAAATGCGTGAGTACGAAGACAAAATGCGTGAATATGAACGCACCATGCAAAAAATAGGCTTGGCTGATGAAAAAATGATGCAAGAACGCGAACAGTCTATGCGAAAAGTGGAAAGGCAAATGGAAGAAGTACAGCGCAAGCAAGAAAGAATCATGGAGGAACAAGAACGCAAAATGGAAGAAGTACAGCGCAAGCAAGAAAGAATCATGGAGGAACAAGAACGCAAAATGGAAGAAGTACAGCGCATACATGAGCAAAATGCCAGAAAAATGGAAGCCCGCGCAAGGGTTATGGAAAAGAAAGCGCAGGAAAATGCAGATAAAATCTTGGACGAGTTGGTCAAAGATGGACTCATCAAAAGCAAAAAAGGTACTTATGAAATGCGCCTCAACAAGCGTGGGCTTTTCATTGACGACGAAAAACAGTCTGATGCCCTGTTTGCCAAATACAAAAAACTCATCGAGGACTTGACAGGAAACAAGATAGAAAACGACAATTCATTTATGATAAATAACAATTAAAACATCAGCCACCGCCAGCGTTTGAGAGGCTCGCGGTGGCATTTTTTTTTAGAAATCTGTATCTGCTTTTTCCAATGCTGTTTTTTTAATCCAAATATTGCGATAAAGCACATTATGCCCTTCGGCTTGGAGTTTTAATCCTTCTGCGGTATCTGTGATGCCTTTTCCCTTGTCATTGCCGCCATCAACGCCTGAGTTGATTCCACCCCATACCTGATTGATAACCTGATTGATATGCACTTTTTTGCCATTAAAATAAACCGTAACCAGTGCTTTTTCCGTCAGTTTGCCATCTTTGAAGCGTGCGGCGCGAAAGTTAATATCATACGCGTTCCACTGCCCGATGCCCTTGTAGGCATGGTAAGGCGAGGGAGTTTCATTGATGACTGCCCCCATGCCATGCGTGGTGCTATCGCCGTCCAGCACTTGGATTTCGTAGCGATTTTGTAGATAAACGCCGCTATTCCCACCTTTTTCCTTGATAAAAAACTCTATATGAAGGCGAAAGTCGCGAAACTTCTCCTTTGTAACAATGTCCGCCGTACCGTACAAGCCGCCTGCCGCAGCAGGGTCATTGCTGTTCATCACCGTTCCTTGCCCACTGGGGTCATTTTCCACCTTCCATTTGATAGGTAGCGTTGCTGCCAGCCTGGGTCCTGCCCAGTACGTCCACTTTTTGTCGAGTATTTTGCGCGAACCATCAAAGAATACTTTTGCACCCTTGATAGGTTTAGCCCCTACGCCAGTCTGGGCGTAAATAGCTGAGGTGGAAAATAAAATAAAAGCAAAAAATAAAACTGCATTTTTTTTCATTGGATTATTATTTTTGTTTAATGGGTTTTTAAATATAAATGATTTTTGGGCAAAATAAATACAATGATACTAAACAAAAATTTCATATACTTCACGATTGCGGTAACATTTTCACCATTTTCCCTTAACATCTGATTTACATAGGGTTGCTAACTTTGCAAAAATTTAAGACAAGGCATCAATTTTTTTGATAAAAATTAAGGACTATACAAGATGAAAGAGCAAAAAACGAAAAAAAGAAGACCTGAGATTGTAGTCATTTCAGATGTGCATTTGGGAACGTTTGGGTGCAGGGCAGAGGAATTGTTGGATTATCTGCACAGCGTGAAGCCCAAGGTATTGATAATGAATGGCGATATTATCGATATTTGGCGATTTAGTCGCAGGTATTGGGGCAAGGCGCACAATGAAATTATCCGCCGTATCCTCAAGCTGATGACCAAAGGCACTCAGGTTTATTACGTTACGGGCAACCATGACGAACTGCTCAGAAGATTTCCAGAAGTTCACGCAGGCAACTTTCACTTAATCAATAAATTGGTGCTGAATGTAGATGGAAAAAGAGCTTGGATTTTCCATGGCGATATTTTTGATGTAAGCATCAAGCACGCCAAGTGGCTCGCCAAATTAGGCTCTGTGGGCTATGATTTTCTCATTATGCTTAACTGGGTGTGCAATTTCTTTTTATTAAAATTTGGTTTTGAGAAAGCCTCTTTTTCAAAAACCATCAAAAATAGTGTAAAAGGTGCTATCAAGTATATCAATGATTTTGAGCAAGTTGCCGCAGAACTCGCGATAGAAAAGCAGTATGATTATTTGCTGTGTGGACACATTCACCAGCCAATCATCAAAAACATAAGCAATGAAAAAGGAGAGGTAACTTACCTGAACTCAGGTGATTGGGTAGAAAATATGACTGCTCTCGAATACGAAAACGGTGCGTGGAAAATGTGCCAATACGAGTATCCGAGCAAGCAACCAGTGATTGACAAAGCACCAAAACCAACCCAAGTGCAAGTAGTTCAAACAGAAACGCAATCAGTTTGATAATTTGATAATATGAAAATTTTATATGCAATTCAGGCTACAGGAAATGGACACCTGAGTAGAGCCAGAGAAATTATACCGCATTTGGCGGAGTTTGGGGAGTTGGATTTGTTTGTAAGTGGTGATAATGCTCAAATGGAATTGCCCTATCCTATCAAATATAGAAGCAAAGGTTTTAGTATTTATTATGACAAAACGGGCGGATTGGATTACCTCAAAACGTATAAAAATGCTAAAACCAAACGCTTAGTCCAAGAAATCAAAGACTTTCCTATCGACAAATACGATTTGGTCATCAATGATTTTGAGTTTATTTCTGCGTATGCCGCCCGCCTCAAACACAAAGAAATCATTGGTTTTGGGCATCAGATAGCTTTTCATTCTGGAGCTACCCCGCGCCCAAAGCGCAAAAGCTACTTTGGCGAAATGATTTTGAAACATTATGCCCCCTGCAACTATGGGCTGGGGTTGCATTTTGACGAATTTGATAATTTTATCAAAAAACCCATCATTCGCAGTGAAGTGCGGAGTTTAGATGTCAAACAAAAAGGGCATTATACTGTTTATTTGGGGCATTATGACGACAGCGAGGTGATGAAATACCTGAAAAGAGCAAAAGATACTGAATTTCACCTGTTTTCTAAAACAGTAAAAACCATAGAAACGCACAAAAATATTACCCTACTCCCTATCAGTAACCAACTGTACCTGAACAGTTTGGCTGATAGCGAGGGGTTGATAACAGGTGCGGGCTTCGAAGCCCCCGCCGAAGCCTTGTTTTTGGGCAAAAAAGTGATGGCAATTCCCATCAAAGGGCAGTATGAGCAACTTTGTAATGCCAAAGCACTCAAAAATATAGGCGTTACAGTAGTGAAGAAAATCAATGATAAGTTTAGCTTAAAACTGCACGATTGGCTTTATAACATCAAACCACTCCAAATAGACTATCCTGACCAAACGGCACAAATGATAGAAGATATTTTTAAGAAAAAAAATTTATTGAAACTGCGCGAGGTGAGTGAGAGTAGCTGGTTACAGTTTGGTTTTAAATTATTTTAAAAAAATCTTTTTTTATCAGACTTATGCAAAAGTAACCTTTTCACCCTCTCAGCAGGAGAGGGCAGGGTGAGGCGATAAAAAACATTTTTACAAAAAGTCTATTTTTTACTTTACCAAATTGGCTGCCTCTTTGGGCGAAACTTTGAGTAAACCAATCCGCTTAAAGCGGTCTGCGACCAGCGTATTGACCACAATAGCCAAGCCACCATCAGCCGTAGGAATGATATTGGCTATTTCGTAGGGGTTTACGCGCCCAAGCGTAAGCGTACCAAGCAAGATTTCTGTGGTGGGGTCAAAAGCATAGATGCGGACAGGAATATTCTCCAGTGTGCTGGCAAAAATCACTACTTCTTTTCCACCAAGTGTCATTTTTTTTGCCAGAATGCGTTTTTCTGAATTAATTTCATGAAAAGTATTTCCAAAAATCGCAGGCGATTCATTGGCGGTGATATTAAATGTGATTTTGGGGACAATATTGAGGTCGCGCTGCCTAACGAAAGTGAGCGCAAACTGGCTATTGACCACTTGGGTAAGGGAATTGACCAAAAGAGAAGTTTGGGTTACGCCGAGCAGGTTTCCATTGGCATCTGTATAGAGAATGGAAGAGGTATTGTTGGGGTTGAGCAGGGTCAGAAAGTACCGCACTTGCCCATTGAGTACAAAAATGCCACTAAAAAAATAGTTTACATTCACTTTTTGTGTAATCACATCTTTGAGCGCATTAATGGGAAACGCATAGCACTTTCGCCACTGCAAGGCAAAGTTTGCATCTAATTTGACCAGTTCGGGCTGTGGGTCAGTGCCGCAAGTTTCTGAGAGAAGCATGAGTAAAAGTCCATTGTCTGGCGTTTCTGAAACATAAATCAAATCGCCTTTGAGGTTGTCAAAAGTGCGTACAATTTCTATATTTTGACTTGCATCATTGACCTTGACCAGCACCATATTTTTGTCAGCATTGTTCTTACAAAAAAAATAATACTCGCCGTTTTTCTTTTTAAAATTGGGAACTGGATTCAAAAAAGATTTAAAAAGTGCTGTTTTTTGTGTGTCCCAAAGAAAATTGCCTTCTTTGTCCGTTCTGAGTAGGTAAGGCGCGCTCACCTGTCCCGAAAAGCTATTGTCAGTTACCGCCAAGATGATGTAGCCGCCATCGTCCAGTTGCTGCACATCTAACGCCTCAAAATCAGAGAAAGAGCTTTCATTGTAGATTTTATTGAAGTTTTGTTCAGGGGAAAGATTTTCACTTGCTTGGCAGGAGAAAAGGATAAGTACAAGTAAGAAAAAACAATAATTTGTCATTTTCATAGCCATAAACTTGTCTTGATTGGAGGAAATTAGTAAGTAAGTGCGTGTTGGATTTGGAGTGCTTGGAGTGCTTCGTCTTTGGTTTTTAAGACTTGAAAAATAGCATTTAGCTTTGTGATAATCAATACTTTGCTTACGGAAAGAGAAGGGTTTATTAATACTACTTCCCCGCCCACATTGCGGTACATTGTGAGCATACGAATCAGGATAGTAAGCCCTGTGCTATTCATGTAATGTATTTTTGATATATCAATCGCAGCAAACTTCACACCTATATCTAATAGCTGTTGCTCTGCCAGGTGCAGTAACTTCATGTCTTCGGGCAATCCGAGCAAGTCGCCTTCTGCCTGAATGAGCAAGATATTATTAAAAGTGTCCTGTTTGATATTCATTTATATACTTACTAAGTGATTTTTTTGCTGTTTTTCGGTACAATTTTGGTCATCACACGTACCGTAAAGCACTAATGAATGATGACTAATCTTGAATTTGAGTAGTTCGCCCACCATATTTTGGATATGCTGCACTCGCGGGTCGCAAAACTCCATGATTTTGCTACATTCGGAGCAGATGAGGTGGTCGTGTTGCTTATAGCCATAAGATTTTTCGTAGCGCGCCATGTTTTCGCCAAACAAGTGCTTTGTAACTAAATCGCAGGCTACCAGCAAGTCCAACGTATTATAAACAGTCGCGCGGCTCACGCGATAGTTCTTGTTTTTCATGCTGATATAGAGAGATTCTACATCAAAATGCCCCCCACGTGTATAAATTTCCTCTAAAATGGCAAATCTTTCTGGGGTTTTTCGCAACTCCTGTTTTTCTAAATACGCGGTAAAAATTTTCTTTACCGTTTCATATTTTTCTTTGTCCACTTTTTCTTTGTCTGTCAATTGCATAGTTTTCGTAAACTCCCTTTCACAAAATTATAAAAAATTTCTTTGATTTATACAAAAACAGAGAAAAGAATTAGCAGTTTTAATTTGAATTAGCTTTATCGTTTCCTAACTTCACACTTTAAAATCATTTTATCAGGACTTACGCTTTTATTTCATATAGTAACACGTAAAACAGTGTGCAGAACCATTTTTTATATGTTTTTATATGAAAAACGTAAGTCCTATTTATAAATTATTATCATCATTTTTCCTCAAAAGCCAAAAAATTATGACTTATTGTTTAGCCATCAAAGTAAAAACGGGCTTGGTTGCCTTAGCTGACACACGCCTGACTTCGGGAAATGAATTTTCTGTGGCGCGCAAAATCACCGTTCATCAGCGCAACAAACATTCTCTATTCATTATGACTTCGGGCTTGCGCTCAGTTCGCGACAAGGCTATCACCTACTTTGATGAAGCTATCGCAGATGGAACGGCAAATTTTGACAAGCTCTACAAGGCAGTCAATGCGCTTGCGGCGCAGATTCGCGTGGTAGCGCGCGAAGACAAGGCGGCACTCACCGAATCTGGTTTGTTTTTTAACCTCTACACCATCATTGGCGGTCAGTTAGAAAATGACGCAGAACCGAAGCTCTATCTGCTTTATCCCGAAGGCAACTGGGTCGAAGTAGGGCAGAGTTCGCCGTATTTCAGCATTGGTAACTATGGATATGGTAAACCTGTGCTGGTGAGGAGTTTGACCTACGATTCCAGCTTGGAGTTTGCCCTCAAAACAGGCTTTTTGTCTTTTGATGCTACCATTCGTAGTTGTAATGACGTGGGCTATCCTATTGATGTTGCCATCAGTGAAAGCAATAGCTACAAAATAGTGGAACACCGCTTTGAGGAAAGCGACTTAGAATCTATTGCTACAGAGTGGAATAGGGGCGTTACGGAGTCCATTAATCGTATGCCTGACGCGTGGATGCAGCCTATCATAGATAAAGTAAGTCGTTCGCACCAGTAAATCTATCCATGACTTTGGGTGTTTCTTTTGATAAATAACTAATTCTACTTTGGCAGTCTGCTTGATTTATCAAAAAAAGGTTATTTTTGCGTTTATGAAAGACTTTAATGAAAAAAAATTAACTTGTACCTTGAAGGTTTTGGGACAGTTTTCCAATGTTACAGGACA
>JAAFJS010000225.1 GCA_013298985.1 Cytophagales bacterium | reverse complement strand
AAAAGCATCTATAACTTGATACGTCATAGATGCTTTTCTTAAATTTGGGAAATGGCAAATATTATTGCTCAGATTCAGCCAAATTCGCAATGGCTTGCGCCCATTTTACATACTTCAATTTAGCCAAATCGCCAATGGTTTTTACACCAAAAGCCTGCTTTAACAGTTCAGCGTCTTTCGCAGATACGCCAGCAAGCGCATCTACGGGCGCATCTACTAATTCTTTAAAGGACTTACCTTCATAGGCTTTGTCCAAGGCAAAGTTAATGTTCATTGTTTTTGATTTTTGGGTTTAATGTGAAAAACAAATGTAATAAGTAGTTATGAATTATTAGTTATAAATGACAAATTTAATACAATCATTTAATAATCAATATTTTATAAAATAATATAATATAAACTAATTTTGTGTGGCTATTTATTTTTTATCAATAATCAAAACTATCAATTACATAAATATCCGCAATTATAACAGCTTAGAGAAGTATTTTGTTTTGTATGTAACTGATTGATAAACAAGTTAATACTTATTTTTTATATAATTTTACTATTGATAATTTTGGATAACATCACAGAAAAAGTAAGATAACTAAATAAATGTATGAAAAAGTATTTGTAAATTTGGCAAACAGATAAACTTGAAAAATATACATTTGACAAAGACCGTATTTAATTCATTTTACATTTTATATCCCACTATTTAATATGATGAACGCAGTCCAAGACAAGAAGAAAATTTACTTAAAAGGCATAGATTCAACGGCTTGGGAACACCCCGCCGACCGCGCTGCATTAAAGGCACTACAAAATGTACCTGCCTTAGATACCGTTATTAAGTCAATCCTTAGCCCAACCGCAGAAAAATCTATTCGCTTGGCTACGCTTGCCTCCTCGGTCAAAGTATCTGAAAAACAGTTTTCTAAGATTTACAGCTTGCACAAAGAGGCTTGTCGAATCTTGGACATAGAGGAGCCAGAGCTTTATATTACACAAAATCCAGTCATCAATGCGTATGCTGTGGGCGTAGATAGACCTTTTGTGGTGCTTTTTTCTTCTCTGACGCAATCCCTTGATAATGAGGAAATTCTGGGTGTGATAGGACACGAATTAGGGCATATCAAAAGTGGACACATGCTTTACAAAACCCTTTTGAATTTGCTCATAGAGCTTTCCAAATTTGCTTTCCAAATCCCACTGACGGGGCTTGCGCTCCAAGCGGTGATTGTTGCCCTACGAGAGTGGGATAGAAAAAGCGAACTCAGTGCTGACCGCGCAGAGGCTCTGACCACACAAAACCCTGATACTGTGATTCGTTCGCTGATGAAAATGACAGGCGGAAATAATCTGGAAGAGATGGACTTGGGCGAGTTTATCAAGCAAGCAGAGGAATATCAAGCGGCAGATACGATTTCTGATAATATCCATAAGTTTATGAATACCATTTACCGCACGCACCCCTTCCCCGTTATGCGCGTGCTGGAACTCATTAACTGGGTACGTTCGGGTGAATATGATGCGATTTTGCGCGGAAATTATACCAATTTCAAAAAGGAACGCAACGGCTTTGGCGACCTCAAAGATGCAGCAAATGCCTACAAAGAGGAGTTCAAAAGACCGATGGAAGGAGTAGTAAATGAGGTCAAAGACAGTGTGGAAGACATTGCCCAAAAGATGAAAGATAGCTTTGACAAGTGGAAAAACAAAGGAAAATAATGATTTTATTTCTCTCAGGTACAAGCAAATAGACTCGTGCCTTAATAAGTTATCTCAGAAATTCCATTTCTCAAAGAAATGGAATTTCTGAGATAATTTCATATAAAAATTTAATGCGTTTATGTAAAAAAACCTTAAATCATGAACTTTGAACCTCAAAACTATTAACTAAATCGTTTATTTTACATTTTCGCAAGCGATTTCGTTGCTATTATGCGAATCTCGCCTTGACGAGCCGTAGCCAGAGCCGTTGTACTCCTGCTTGATGGAGAAAGTATAGAGCATACACCTACCGTCTTTTTGTTTGGCGGCAATCGCTGCGGACTGATACCTGCTTAGAATTACGCCTGTGAGTTCGTTGCGCTCTATGTGCCAATCGGTATCTAACAAATTGACTTTCAGTATAGTTTCGCCCCAGCCTGTTCCATCAAATGCCTTTCTAAATTCTTTGTCCATTGCGGCATTGGTGGTAAGTGCAGGAGGCATTTTGACAGTTTTGATGCGGTCAGCCTCACCTTTTGTAGCAAGTTGCACAGCATTATCCATGCTACCTACGCTATTGACTGCTGCCGTAACTCCCTGATAAACTTTGGCAAAGTCGTCTTTTCGTTTGAAAGCAGCGCACTTGCTTGCCGCCTCCCAGTATGCCTGCTGATAAAGTAATTGCGTATATATCGCTTTTGCATTTTCTGCACTTCCAGCCCTCTTGATGTCCTCTGCATTCTTTTTATAAGTTTCTGCTTTTATTTCATGCTCATATTTGCTGATGACTTTTCGTTCATAGTTATCCACTGAGGCATCAAACATTTTGTCGCCAGAATTGGTCGTAGCACTCTCTAATTCCTTGATTTTGAGCTTGTATGCTTCAAGATTTTTGGTTTTTAATGCTAATTCGCTGGCTCCCACAGTCATCGCCACAGGCGAAATCCCAAATAAATCTTCGAGTATATTACTATAGCCCGAAGCAGCACCTCTATTCTTCAATTTTGCCTCTTCTTTTGCATCAGCATTGGCTTTTTTCTCATTATACGCCGCTTCTTTGTCCGCGTTCATTTTTTCCTTTTCTTGGGCTTCTTCCTCTGCTTTTCCTGCGTTTTCATTTCGCAAGTCCTCCAATACTTTTTCCATGTCAGCAGCATTGTAGTCAGGCTCTATTTTCTTCACGTTTTTTAGGTCATTTTCAGCTTGGCTTAACTCCCCTTTTTCTATGTGCTTCCAAAACAGCTTGTAATAAGTCTTGGCAGCATTCTTTTTAGGTTCATCTTCGTTAGAAGCAGCATTTTCTTTTTTCTTACTCCCTTTGATGTCGTTGATGATACCTTTTACGTCGTTTGTAATTTGTTTAGCGTCCCGAACGCCTGTTTTTGCGCTTCTGACTTCATTACGGGCTTTTCTAAGGTCGTTTTGTGCGAAACTACTTCCTACGAAAAGAAGCCCTATCATCATGGTCAAATAAAATTTCCGTTTGCTCATTTTGTCTAAATTAAGTTTGATTTTCAAAAAAAAATATAGACAAAACTAACTTGAAAAATCAATCTAAAACGTCGCTTTTGACAAGTGTAAGGGATTGATTGGTAGGTGAGAGCCGCACAAGATTAGCCGCGTAAAATACTTAATTTTTTATGCTTTTTTATATGCCTCAAACCAAAGGGAATTAGTTGAAAATTATTTGAAAATCAAAAACTTACTTTTATCTTTGGAAGACCTCCCATTATTATATTTATATTATTTTCTAATACTTTAACTCAAAAAACAATGTCAAATCTTGCAACTCTTATCGGGCAAGCTACGCAGGCGGGCTTTGGTATCAAACCTTTGGACAACAACGCGGGCTATCAGTGGGACTATCCTTTGAAATACTCAGAAAGTGAGATACGCTATCAATACATCTATTTGAGTGAATTTATAGACTCCAAACTGAATAAGCCCGTTTTCTTTATCAGAAGTTTTGCGGGGTATCTTACACCTGCCGTTAATCCTTTGGAGCTACTGCGCGAGGCGGAATATGGCTATGTGAGCATGGTCTGCCTCAAAATAGTACCACAAAGTGATGGCACTCAAAAAGACGGAATCTACGTGCAGACCATCATTCCTGCGGAATACCTCAACGGAAGCTATGCTAATTTTTTGGCGATTGTGCATGAAATAGGCGCAAATGCAGATTATGTGGAAAAGAAGTTTTTTGCGGGAGCAGATGCCAATTAGTTTTTAGACAAATGAAAATCGTCTGGGTGGCACCCACTTTAGGCGAAGTAAATAACTTATAATCAAATCATTCGCCTAATTGACATTCAAGAAATAAACGTTCTCTCTTTTAGCGAGTTCCCACCGTTAAAACGGTGGGTTTGTACTCATAATCAATAGCTTATCGTTTATTGGGTTTCATTAAATACTCGTTCTTTGGGATTAGTAGCTACCCCCAGTTCCTCCACTGCGGCGCAAGCAAGGGGTTATCTTTAACTACGCCTTTTAAGCCGCAATGGAATTGGCGTGGAACTACTCATCGAGTGAGAAACGATTTATTCTTGAATATCAATAAACGGTAGGTTAAATATAGCTCACCGTTTTAACGGTGGGAACATTCAAAATCCAAGAACAGTTTATCCTTGAATGTCAATTAACAGTAAGAACGCTTAATTAATGAAACTTAATAAGGGCAAATGTACTTTTAGTTTGTCTTACTACTTAAGTTTTTAGACCCATGAAAAAAGTAATTATACATTTTTTACTCGTGCTGGTTTTTTGCGTGTATGCGCCATTGGGTTTTGCCCAAGAACGCCAGCCACTTTTTAAATCTTTTGATGGCACACAAATTCACTACGAAGTGCAAGGCAAAGGTCGCCCTGTACTGCTTTTGCATGGCTTTATCGTGAATAGTACCATGTGGAAAAGAGGCGCGCTGATAACCAGTTTGGTAGAGGCGGGGTTTGAAGTCATTAACGTCGACCTGCGTGGAAATGGGCTTTCTGATAGACCTCACGCGCTTTCCGCTTATGAAAATGATGCCGAACTCAAAGATGTGATTGCCCTGATGAAACATTTGGGACATACGAAATATGATGTGGTTGGTTATTCGCGTGGTGCGATTCTGGTGGCTCGTCTGCTCACGATAGACAAAAATATCAAAGCGGCAGTGATGGGAGGCATGGGAACTGACTTTACGAACCCTCAGTGGGCGCGCCGCAAAATGTTTGAGGAGGCTTTCGCGGGCAAGGCGCATCTCTATCCTGAAACGCAAGGGGCAATTAACTATGCAAAAACGTCAGGCGCAGATACGCTGGTAATGAGCCTCTTACAAAAATTTCAGCCCGTAACGACACAAAAACAACTCAAAAAAGTGAAAAAACCTGTGTTGGTCATTGCTGGCGACGAAGACAAGGACAACGGGAACGCCGCAGATTTGGCAAAACTGTTCCCAAACGCTACTTTGAGCATTGTCAAAGGCAATCACAACAATACGGCAGCAACGCCCGCTTTTGCAGAAAGTATCGTAAAGTTTCTCAAAGAGAATTAAAACTGTATTTTTGCAAAAAAAAACGACATGAAATTAGACATACTCGTGATGGCGGCTCACCCTGATGATGCCGAGCTATCTTGCTCAGGGACAATCTTTTCGCATATTGCCCAAGGCAAAAAAGTAGGCATTATAGACCTCACACAGGGCGAGCTTGGTACGCGTGGCACCGCAGAAATACGCAAACAAGAAGCTACTCATGCCGCACAAATTATGGGCGTAGCTACGCGCGAAAACCTCAAATTTCGCGATGGTTTTTTTGTAAATGATGAAAAGCACCAACTCGAAGTCATCAAGATGATTCGCAAATACCAACCTGAAATCGTACTTACTAATGCCATTCGCGACCGCCACCCTGACCATGCCAAAGCCGCAGCGTTGGTGAAAACCGCCTGTTTTTTGGCAGGACTCAAGCGAATAGAAACGGACTGGGACGGCGAAAACCAACCTGCATGGCGACCCCAGAATATTTATTATTTTATCCAAAGCGACTACATTCAGCCTGATTTTGTGGTAGATATTTCTGACTTTTGGGACAAGAAAGTAGAAGCAATCAAGGCATACAGCACTCAGTTTCACGTTTCGGAGGAAAGTGCCAAAGGCGAGCAAACTTTTATTTCTACGCCCCAATTTTTCTATTTTTTGGAGGCACGCGCCCGCGAGTTCGGGCAGGCGATACGCGTCAGGTACGGCGAAGGATTTACTACTGACAAACAAATGGGAACACGAAATCTATTTGACTTGCTCTAAAATATAATCTAACAAAAATCTATAAAATATTGATTGTAAATGTTTTACATTCAATATAACTGATAACTCACAACTTATAACTGCTCATTTATGTTTTCAAAACCGCATCTTATTCAGTTCAAATCTATTGGCGAAAGTGCCTTGGGCTACATCTCCGTAGCAGAAAATACCAAACACATTCCTTTTGACATCAAGCGTGTTTTTTGGACGTACTACACGCCCGAAAGCATCGTCAGGGGCAGGCACGCGCACCGCCAAACGGAGCAAGTGCTGGTTGCCGTAGATGGTAGGATTATTGTGAATATAGAATCTGCAAAAGGCGAAGTAGAAATATTTGTATTGGAAAAGCCAAGTGTAGGGCTGTATGTGCCTCCTAATGTGTGGCATACCATGCAATACTCACACAGCGCAGTACAGATGGTTTTTGCCTCTACCGAATACGACGAAAAAGATTACATCAGAAATTATGACGATTTTAGAGAAATATGGAAAAGTTAGAAAAAGCAATTGAAAATAAAAAGAATAACCTATTATTTTACTCTCCTTACAACTTTTTAAGACATAAGGACGAAGAGCAAATTAGGAAGATAGTCATTCCACAACTTTTAGATAAAAATGTTGAAATCATTTCAGTAAAAGATGAGGTTTTTTTCATTGTGGAGTATTTGAAATGGGATAGCCAATACTTTGGTATAGATAGCTATAAACTAATTAATATTTTGTATAATAGAGATGACTTTCAACTTGTTGATGAGGCTATTCAAGAATTCATACATCTTTTTTTTTACGAAGGAAAGAAAAAATACTGTTTTACAGAAGTACCTTCTGAAGATATCCTTGTCTTACAGGGGCTTTCTAAAAATGGTTTTCGCTTAGTAGAAACACGTCTTACTTATTATAATGATAATATCCAAAAATTTGATAATAAGCGCTTTGAGGTAGGTTTTGCTAATACAACACATATTGAAAATCTAAGCTATACCGCTCAAATAGCTCGCAATGAGTATGACAGGATTCATGCAGATTTTTATTTTCCTAAACAGATGGCAGACGCTTATTTGGCAACTTATGTAGCCGAATCTATCAAAGGTTTTGCTGATATAGTGATGATACCAAGTGAATATGGTAATGAGCCATTTGCATTTCTTACAGCCAAACACTGTAAAGAAACAGAAGAAATAATGGGTGAAAAAATCAGCAAGATGGTACTTTCTGCCGTTGCTCCTCAAAGAAAGGGGTGGTACTACAAACTTATTTCAGAAATGACTTATCATTTCAAGGAATTAGGCATAAAAACTGCTTTTATGAATACTCAAACTACCAACAGGGCTGTTTTTCGTACTTGGGAAAAGTTAGGATATAATTTGGGTTATACTACTCATATCTTAGTTTACAGCACCTAAAATATTCATTTCATGCAAATTCCTTTTAATTCGTTTAGCTATACAAGCAAACTCCTCAAAGCGGAAATGATGCAGGCTTTTGAGCAGTTTTTTGATTCAGAATATTACATTTTGGGCAAATCTGTGCAGGAATTTGAACAAAAATACGCCGCACTCACCCAAGCCAACCATTGCGTAGGCTTGGCAAATGGGCTTGATGCCCTGCACATTGCCCTAAAAGTATTGGGAATTGGTAGCGGAGATGAGGTCATCGTGCCTTCTAACACCTACATTGCCACTGTGTTAGCCATTTCTTACGTGGGCGCAACGCCTGTGTTTGTAGAGCCTAATTCAAAAACGTATAACCTCAATCCTGAAAAAATAGAGGAAAAAATTACGCCAAAAACGAAGGCAATTTTACCCGTACACCTTTACGGGCAGGCGTGTGAGATGGAAAAAATCATGGCTTTGGCAGAAAAACATCATTTATTGGTGGTGGAGGATAATGCACAAGCACATTTGGCAACCTACAAAGGCAAAATAACGGGAAGTTTTGGCGACATCAACGGAACAAGTTTTTATCCCACCAAAAATCTGGGTGCGTTTGGAGATGCAGGTGCTATCACGACCAACAGTGAAGTTTTAGCCCAAAAAGCACGTATTTTTAGAAATTATGGTTCTGAAAAACGCTATTACAATGAAGTGATTGGCACAAACTCGCGCTTGGACGAAAATCAGGCGGCTTTTTTGAATGTAAAACTCAATTACTTGGAAGCGTGGACAAAAGAAAGAGAAAAAATCGCTAAATTTTATGACCAAAATTTATTGAATTTGGGCGATTTGGTTTTGCCCACCACCGCCCAAGATTGTTCTCACGTGTATCATCTTTACGTCATCAAAACTAAAAAACGAGATGAACTGCAAACTTACCTGAACCAACATGGCATTGGCACGCTGATTCATTATCCCATTCCGCCACATTTGCAGCAGGCATACAGGCATTTGGGCTATACAAAAGGCGCATTTCCCATTGCCGAAGATTTGGCAGAAACCTGTCTTAGCTTGCCCCTGTACGTGGGTTTGCAAGAAAACCAACTGCATTATATTACTGAAACTATCCAACATTTTTTCCATGCCTAAACTATCGTATCTGATTCCTTGCTATTTTAACGAACTCAATATTCCCATCACGTCCACCAAACTGATAGAAAATGAGCTTTTATTTCCTGCGGATACCACTTTTGAGTATGTGATGGTTGATGATGGTTCAAAAGACAACACTTGGCGGGAACTGGAAAAATTCAAGGAACAATATCCTGAAAAAGTCCGAATCGTCAAGCTGGCAAGCAATGTAGGCTCTTTTAATGCGATTTTGGCGGCGGCAAACTATGCCACAGGCGATTGCAACGTGATTCTGGCGGCAGACCTCCAAGACCCACCTGAGCTTATCCCCAAGATGTACGATTACTGGCAGAAAGGCGTGAAATTAATCATTGCCAACCGCCAAGACCGCCAAGAAAGTTGGTCGCAAAAGCTGTTTTCCAATACTTTTCACTACATGATGAAAAATTTTGCACTTTCTAATGTGCCAACGGGCGGTTTTGATTTGGTCGTATTTGATAGCCAGCTTCGCGAGAAAATCGTGGAAATGGACGAAAAAAATTCTAACTTTCTCTACTTGCTCACTTGGCTGGGCTTTGACTATGTAAATATTCCCTACACGCGCCTGAAAAGAGAAGTGGGCAAATCGCGCTGGACAGTAAAAAAGAAAATCAAAATGTTCATTGATTCTTTTGTGGCATTTTCGTTTTTTCCATTGCGTATGATTTCTGTTTCAGGTATTTTTTTGGGACTAATTGCTTTATTATATGGCTTTTTTATCATCATTGCCAAAATAATCGGTTGGGAAGATAGCGCAGGCTGGTCGAGCCTGATGGTCGTACTCCTTTTTGTTTCCTCCTTCCAGATGATTGCGCTTGGCATCATTGGCGAGTACGTGTGGCGCGGGCTGGACGCAAGCAGGAAACGCCCTAATTTTGTGGTAGATAAGACTAAATTGTAAAGTATTTTACATTCGTGCTATGAATTATTATAGTAGCTCCCCCCGCTAAAGCGAGGGGTTATCTTTAACTACGCCTTTTAAGCCACAATGGAATTGGCGTGGAACTTTATAACTACTTATAGCGCGAATGTATCATGCTTTTCTATTATTTTTCAGGGGTCTTATTTTTTATTTAGCGTTTGATTAAAAAAAGTTGCGTTTTCTTAAACAAAATAAAGACTGATTAGTTTATTATCATAGAAATTTGTTTGTTAGTTTAGTTTAAAGTGAAATAAGACCTCTGATTTTCA
>JAAFJS010000224.1 GCA_013298985.1 Cytophagales bacterium | reverse complement strand
CAAACAAAGGAAAGCAGATATAGAAAGATATAGAAAAACTCCAAAATGATAGTAAATCAGTGATTTACAATGACTTGAAACCAAAATGAAAACTCAATAAGTAAAAATACAGACTGCCAAAGTAGAATTAGTAATTCAATAAAAATAAAAACTCTATTGTTTAGTGTTATTAGGTATAATGGCTTTGTAGAGAATTGGACAAATTATGTTTTTCTAAGTCCTGTGAAATGATGATATAAGTATTTGAAAACAAATTAGTTATGCCTCTACTGGTTTTTACTTTTTATTCTCTACTGATTTTCACAAAGCTCATGTACTTATGGGACTGCAATTAATTATTTTTTGTATAACAAATTTTAACTTGTTGATTTTCAGTATTCTATAATTCTATCTACTAACTACTGAATTCTAACTACTTATTTAGTATGGCACTTAATTACATTTGGATTGGATTTTTTTTGATAGCTTTTGTCATTGCGCTTATCAAACTGATTTTTTTGGGAGATACAGAAATTTTCCAAAAAATAGTAGCGAGTACCTTCGACACTGCCAAAACGGGTTTTGAGATTTCCATTGGATTAACGGGCGTGATGACGCTGTGGCTTGGGCTGATGAAAATTGGCGAAAAAGGTGGCGCGGTCAGCGTACTTGCGCGGCTGGTCAGTCCATTTTTCAATCGTCTTTTTCCCGAACTTCCTAAAAATCATCCTGTGATTGGCTCTATCCTGATGAATTTTTCTGCCAATATGCTTGGGCTGGACAATGCCGCCACGCCTCTGGGCTTAAAGGCGATGAAAGAAATGCAAGACCTTAATCCTCAGAAAGATACAGCCTCTAATGCCCAAATTATGTTCTTGGTTTTGAATACGTCAGGGCTGACCATTATTCCTCTCAATATCATGGTGTATCGGGCGCAAATGGGCGCGGCAGACCCCTCCGATATTTTTATTCCGATACTGATAGCTACTTTTTTCTCGACTTTTGTGGGCTTGATAGTTACTTCCATTTACCAGAAGATCAACCTGTTGGACAAGGTGATTTTGGCATATTTGGGCGCATTGATAGCTTCTATTGCGGGGCTAATTTGGTACTTTTCTACACTTACGCAGGCGGAAATTAGCACTATTTCTGCCGTAGCGAGCAACTTGATTTTATTCTCGATAATGATAGGTTTTATTTTCTTGGCTTTTCTTCGCAAAGTCAATGTGTATGAGGCATTTATCGAGGGCGCAAAGGAAGGTTTCCAAACTGCCATCACGATTATTCCGTATTTGGTAGCAATGTTGGTGGCGATTGGTGTGTTTCGGACTTCGGGCGCGATGGATTTTTTGATAGACGGTATCAAGCTGGCAGTCAATGGCTTAGGGCTAAATTCGGATTTTGTAGCGGGCTTGCCTACTGCCCTTATGAAGCCACTAAGCGGAAGTGGCGCAAGGGGCATGATGCTCGATGCGATGAAGCAATATGGCGCAGATTCCTTTGTGGGGAGATTGGTCAGCGTGATTCAAGGCTCTACGGAAACTACTTTTTATATTTTGGCAGTTTATTTTGGCTCGGTAAGCATCAGGAATACGCGTTACGCGCTCGTGTGTGGCTTACTGGCGGACTTGGCGGGAATTATCGCAGCTATCTGGCTGACCTATCTTTTCTTTGGGTAAGGGAAATGGAAATTCATTTTTTGCAAAATTACAGCCTAAACTCGACGATGAAATTTGCGCCCTTGCCAAGCTCACTTTCACACCAAACCTTTCCGCCCATAGCCTCTACATACTTTTTGACGATGGACAAGCCCAAGCCAATAGATTTTTCGCCTTTGGTGGGCTTCGCGCTCAGTTGCTGGAACTTCCCAAACATTCTGCCCATGTCATCTTCGCTGATGCCCTGCCCTTCATCTCTGACCTCTATCGTAGCAAAATTACCGTTTTTGTAGGTTTTCAAAAATACCTTAGTATCCGAAGGCGAATATTTGATGGAATTAGAAATTAGGTTTTCAAAAATCTGGGTCAGGTAATTTTTATCCACATTGGGTACGATTATTTTGGGGTCTATCTGCCTGATAATCTGAATATTTTTTGTTTTTGCCGCCTTCTCAAAGTCATTAGCTACGGTATCCAATATGGCTGAAATATCATGCTTTTCCTTCACGAAATTTACTCGTTTCGAATCTATGGCGTTTACGTCTAAGGTTTTGTTAATCATGCTTGCCATTCGGTCTATAGCGTTCTTAATCAGCCTGATATATTCCTCTTTTTCCTCTTTGGGGACTTCTTCTTCTGACATCTGCAATACACCTACCAGCCCTTTGATTTGGCTGAGTGGATTCCGCAAATCGTGAGCAACAATGCCTATCAAGTGATTTTTTTCTTCGTTCAGGAAGGAAAGGGCTTCATTTTTCTTTTCCAATTCGATATTTTGCAAACCAATATTTTCTTTTTGTGCATTGATTTCTTCTTGTTGGCTCAGAATTTCTTTATTTTGTGTTGCCAATAACTGATTGATTCTCTGTTTATTGCGGTTATTCCTATAAAGCAATAGCGCAATCAGCCCACTCAGTACAAAACTTGATGATAAAAAAGCAATCAAAAACTTTTGCTGTTTGAGGTTTTCCTCGCGCATTTGCTCATTTTTTTTGAGCAATTCAATCTCTTTGTCCTTGCTTTCTGCGTCGTGAACGGATTGCATACCAGCAATTTGTCGAGATTTGGAATCATTGAAAATAGAATCATTATAGACATGATACTTTTTATAATACTCAAAAGCCTGCGAGAGCTTGCCCACTTTGTCAGAAGTGAGGTATAGCTGGCGATAGGTTTCGGCTATATCTGCCTTAGAACCAAGTGCTTGCGATAAGGCTAAGGCATCATTGAGAAAGCGAAAAGATTGCTCGTACCTGTATTTTTCGCGATGAACTATCCCTGTCAGTTGCAGGGCAAAAGCGGCATCAAATTTATTGTCCACACCCATCAGGTACTTGTAGGCATTGCTCAGGAAGGGCAGTGCCTCAAAATACTTGCCCTGCTCTACTTTTGCTTGTCCTTTATTGAGCAAGGCAAGCCCCTTACTGCCAATGTCGTCATATCTTTGGGCAAGCAAAAAAGCCTTATCCGTATAAATCAAAGCACTATCATAACTTTTTTGGTAGCGGTGCAAGTCGCCAATATTGAGGAAAATAGCAATGAGCAACTCTTTTGCCCTAATTTTTTCTGCCAGAAACAATGCCTTAAAGCGGTACTCGAATACTTTTTTGCGGTAGGTAGAGTCGTTTTCCGAAAGAAAAAAATTGAAAGTAGAAACCCTGTTCAACGCCTTGACTACCAGCGTATCATATTGTTTTTTTTCAGCAATGTTTAAGCCCGCAAGCGCATATTTTAGCCCTTTTTCATAATCACCAAAAACGCTATAAATTTCTGCCAAATTTTGATATGCCTCAGATAATTGGTAATCATCTTCTATTTTTTGGGCAAGGGCGATGGCTTGTTTGTTGTACTCAAAAGCCTGCTGGGGAGCGTTTTTTATCAAAGCGGAGCTTAATTTATTCAATATCAGTGTTTTGGTTCGTTCGTTGTGGTTGTTATTGCGAAGCACCACCATAAGGCTATCTGCCACCACAGTTTGTGCCTGTGAGGTTTGAGCAAATAATAAAACCAAGTAGGTGAGAATAATATGTTTTATCTTTGATACCAACGGAGTAAAATGGAATTTTAATTTTATTTTGTACCATTATAGAATACAAAAATTGCACAAATAAAAAAAATATTGAGATGTTATTGCTATTTTTTTTAATTAATACTTACTTTAACAGCCAATTTTATCTATTTTTGGCTTTTCTTTGAAGTCAAATTAAAAAAACAAATGAATAATGATAATGCGTATGTGGCATTGGTTACAGGCTGTACGGGAGGCTTAGGAACGGCTATTTGCAAAAAATTGTATAATGATGGCTATAAGGTAGTAGGCAATTATTTGACAGCCTCTAAGGGAAAGACATGGAAGGGGCAGATGGAAGAAGAAAACTATGAAATCCCTATTTATCAGGCAGATGTAACGGACTTTGGGGCGGTGGGCAAGATGGTGGAAAGGATAGAAAAAGAGGTGGGAGGGATTGATATTTTGGTCAATAATGCGGCTATTACCAAAGATGGGCAGTTTCGCAAGATGACTTATGAAAGGTGGGACATGGTTTTGCAGACAAATTTATACAGTGTATTTAATTGTACGCGGCATCTTATTAACCAAATGATAGAGAGGCAGTACGGACGAATTATCAATATTTCTTCGGTCAATGCACAGCGCGGGCAGTTTGGGCAGGCAAATTATGCTGCCGCCAAAGCGGGTATGCACGGATTCGCCAAAACGCTTGCTGTCGAGGTCGCCAGCAAGGGCATTACGGTCAATACCATCTCCCCAGGCTATATTGCTACGGATATGGTGCTGGCTATCGCGGAAGACGTGAGAAGGAAAATCATAGAAAGTATCCCAGTGGGGCGGCTTGGCGGAACGGAGGAAATCGCTTATTTGGTTTCTTTCTTAGCCTCAGAGCAGGCAAGTTTTATTACAGGCGCAAATTATGCCATCAATGGTGGACAACACATGTTTTAAAGTATGAAAAATTTAGAGATAGCAGGTCAGTTAAGTACATTTTTTACGCCAGAAGTGAATTTTTCCGCAGAAACGGGAGTTTGCGAGATTTCAGGTGAATCTTATTTGGAAGACTCTTTTGCATTTTATGATAAATTGATTCAGTGGATAAACGAGTATTTTGAGGAAGGAGCTACTGCCTTAGAGATGAGTTTCAAGCTGTCTTACTACAATACGAGCGCATCAAGGGCAATTTTGGATATTTTGCGTACCCTCAAAACCCATGAAGATAATGGTAAAAAAATTACTATGAACTGGTATTACCCCAGCCCCGACTACGACGAAATGAAATCAGAAGCAGAGGACTATATAGACGAAACAGGTCTAAAAATGAATCTAATTCCTTACGAACAGGAATAAAATAAAGTATAACAAGATGGAAATTTACCAGCAAAGTTGGTTTGTAACAGTAGCGACTTTTATAAGCATTTTTATCATTTACTTGCTCTATCAGCTATTCAAAAAAATAACCGACAAACGACAAAAATTATTAGAGTCCAAAATCAGGGAAAGCACCGCCCAGCTTCGTGAGGAAAAAGAAAAGTTAGAAATTCAAAAATTCTTTGTGGAAACGGCAAAACGCAATCTGACGGACAGTATTCGCTACGCACAGCGCATACAAGCAGCTATTATACCCACCATCAATGAGTTAAAAACAGTATTTCCTGAAATTTTTGCGTTGTTCCAGCCACGCGATGTGATTAGTGGCGATTTTTATTGGTATGCCAAAAAAGATAACCTGATTTATTTTGCGGCTGTCGACTGTACGGGACATGGCGTACCTGGGGCGTTTATGTCCTTGATTGGCTATGCCATTTTAGAGCAACTCATCGATGCCAAAGGCTTGCAAAACCCTTCTCAGATACTTGCCGAAACGGATAAACTGATTATCAAATGGCTCAAACAAGAAACCGTACTCGAAGGATTGAGAAGTCGCGACGGCATGGATATGTCCCTGATTTGCATAGATTATGAGCAAAAACAACTTCACTTTTCTGGTGCTAAAAACCCCATTTTTATTGCCCAAAACGGACAAGTGGAGGAAATAAAAGCCGATAAATTTGCGCTTGGCGGCGGAGAAATGGACAAACATTTCACTGATACAACCATTCCATTTAGTGAAGGCGACTATATTTACCTCACTTCTGATGGTTACATAGACCAGTTTGGCGGGAAGGAAAACAAGAAATTTTCTAAAAAACGTTTTGTTGCCGAACTCAGCCAGATTTACACGCGCCCCGCCGAAGAGCAGTACCGCCACCTGCTCGATACCATGAAAGCCTGGAAAGGTACGCACAAGCAAATTGACGATATGATGGTGATAGGAATTCGTTTGTAGTTTTTTTATACTTAAACTTGTTTTTTGATAGTCAGAAAGATAACTTCGGAACACAGATAACACTGATTAGGCTGATTTTTACAGATAAAAATTAAAAAATCTGTATTTTATCCGTAAAATCTGCGTTATCTGTGTGCTAAAAACTTCTACATCAAAAAATAAAATTAATTAATTTGTTTTTCAATTTTTTTAAGAAAATGACAACTGGAAAAACACTTAATATAAAAACACGAACCGAGTGGAGAAATTGGCTTCAACTAAATTTCAATATTGAGAACGAAATTTGGTTGGTTTATGCTAAAAAATCTACGGGGGAGCAGCGTATTCAATACAATGATGCTGTCGAGGAAGCACTATGTTTCGGTTGGATAGACAGTACGAATAAAACCCTTGACAAAGACCATACAATACAGCGATTTACGCCCAGACAGGCAAAGAGTAGTTATTCACAACCAAATAAAGAAAGACTGAAATGGTTACTTGAAAATAACTTCATTCATCATTCATTTCTTAAAACGGTTCAAGAAATTATTTCAAAAGAGTATGTTTTCCCCACAGATATTTTAGATGAAATAAAAAAAGACAAATCAGCTTGGGAAAATTATTTAAAATTTTCAGAGCCGTACAAACGCATACGAATTGCATACATTGACAGTGCAAGAAAACGAGAAGAAGAATTTACCAAACGATTGACTAACTTTATTCAAAAAACAAGAGAAAATAAACTTATTTCTGGCTTTGGTGGTATTGACAAATATTACTAACCTAAACAATGGTACGACTTTGTTGGTTGCTCAAATTTTTTTAAGGATGGAAAAATACAATTTACAAAATTTAGAACAAAAAAATATAGTTTCAGAGCCAAGTTTTATGCCTGATTTATTTTTTGAATTACCTTTTTCTACTTCAAGCAAAAAAGCAGAATTTACATTTATTGACTTGTTTGCAGGTATTGGTGGGTTCAGAATTGCTATGCAAAATTTAGGAGGAAAATGTGTTTTTACTTCTGAAATTGATACGTATGCACAAAAAACATATCAAACAAACTTTGGAGAAATACCGCATGGAGATATTACAAAAATTGATGAAAAAACAATCCCTAATCACGATGTTCTTTGTGCTGGTTTCCCCTGTCAGGCATTTTCAGTAGCAGGTAGAAAAGGAGGTTTTAATGATACAAGAGGTACGCTGTTTTTTGATGTGGCAAAAATTATAAAAGAAAAACAACCCAAAGCATTTTTTTTAGAAAATGTGAAAGGTCTCAAAGGACACGATAAAGGAAAAACGTTATCTATAATTCTTTCTGTATTAAGAGATGATTTAAATTATTATGTGCCAAATCCTGAAATCTTAAATGCTAAAAATTTTGGTGTGCCTCAAAATAGAGAACGAATTTTTATTGTAGGATTTAGAAAAGATTTGGGTGTAAAGGAATTTGAATATCCTAAGCCCTTGGATAAAAAAGTATTTTTTGAAGATATTAGAGAAAAAAATATTGTTGAAACAAAATATTATCTCTCAAAAGTATATTTAGAAACACTTAAACGACATAGAGCAAGACACGAAAATAAAGGAAATGGATTTGGGTATGAAATAATCCCAAATAACGGAATTGCTAATGCAATAGTAGTGGGCGGAATGGGAAAAGAACGAAATTTAGTTTACGATGATAGAATTATTGATTTTACGCCAACTACAAAAATTAAAGGAGAAGTAAATAGAGAGTATATTAGAAAAATGACACCAAGAGAGTGGGCAAGGTTACAAGGGTTTCCAGAAGAATTTAAAATTTGCGTTGCTGATGTTCATGCTTATAAACAATTTGGAAATTCTGTTGCAATTCCAGCAATTCAAGCAACTGCTGAACAATTAATACATAAAATACTAACAATTAAAAAATGAAATTTGCAGATTTAGTTGATTTGTATAAAATCAAAAAGAAAAAATATAAAAACCTTGCTTATGAGCATATTTCAACAATTTTGAAAGATGCCAAACAACAACATTTTAAAGATTTTTTGGAAAGTAAAACTGCTCAAAAAACAATAAAAGAAGGTAGAACACCCGACCACGAACAATCTTGGCGGGCGTTTAAAGGTAAAAATTTAGAAAAATTAATTGAATATATACTTGTTGATGAAATAAGAGATTTGGGTTTAGAAGTAATAAATGGTAATTCATTAGAACGAAAAACTGGAAGTAATTTATCCGAAGATTTGGGTAAAATCAAAAGAAATTTGTTAGTTGATTTTGGTGAATATGGCTCACATTTGCCCGATGTAGATATTGTAATTTATCATCCAAAAACATTTAAAATTATTGCTGTTTTGAGTAGTAAAGTTACCTTAAGAGAAAGGGTAGCACAAACGGGATATTGGAAACTAAAACTTTCAGCAGATAAGATAACAAAGCATATAAAAGTATTTTTTATTACACCTGATGAAGATGGAACACTGACCAAAAAGAAGCCATTTAAAAAAGGTCGTGCTATTATTGAAGCAGATACAGATGGTTGTTATGTTTTGTCAGAAACTAAAATTGAAACAAGTGAAAAAGTGAAAACTTTTGATAAACTTATTGAAGATTTGCAAAAACTTTTAAAATCAAAATAATCATGTATTTACTTTTCATATCGTATAATTCAGGGCTAATGCATAATAATATGTACCAAACATTGAATGATGCTTATCAAAGCATTAAGCAACTCATTTTAGAAGAAAATTTAGATGATATAATAATTTCAAAAGATAAATTAACAGAATTATTAAATCAAGATGATGACTACAAATATTGTTTGTCAAATGATACATGGTTTCATATTCAGCATAAGAATTTTTCATAAATAACCTACACTAAGAGATATGATGTTTATCAGACTTTATGAATTGGCAAAAGTACAAGATGATAAAACTTTACAAAAGTTCTGTGCTGAAATTTTAGAAGTATTTGAGAAAAACAACATAAACGGACACATTGAATGGAAGAAATAAGAACGGCACATAACAGAGGTTTGAACGCAAGGCAGGCAGAAGTACGAACTTCTACATTCTATACATTCTACTTTCTAATCCTGCCCTGCATCAAGCCCCTAACTGTTTACTGCTCACTGATAACTATTTACGCCATGAAAATATCAAATCTTTTTTTTGCAATTTTATACTCATTGTTCTTGTGTTTTTTGTTGTTTTTGCCCCAAACTATTCGCGCCCAAGAAAGCGAATATGACCTCTTGCAGGCACTTCCTCTCGCGCAAGGAACAGAAAAAATAGATGTTCTCGTCAAATTAAGCCTCCGCACCAATGACATAGACAAGGCAAAACAATGGGCAACCGAAGCTCTTGCACTTGCCCAAACTGCCACTTACCAAGATGGGATTGCCTCCGCCTATATCTGCTTAGGAAATGTTAGCAAATACTTGATTCACAGCGTAATAGCAACGGATAGCTTAGACGGCATTGCCCAAAAATACGGAACAACGGTGGAGGAAATCATGAAAAATAGCCTCCTGCTCAGTGAAGGAATTTTTGAGGGGCAAACTTTGTGGATAGTAACACCCGCAAGTCGCGTAGAAGCAGAAAATTATTTTTTGAAAGCACTGGAAATCAGAAAACTACAAAATTTTGTAGATGGACAGGTGTGGGCGTACCAGCGATTGGCGGCACTCGCAAAAGATGGAAATGACTGGGACAAGGCAGAAAAATACTACTTAGAAATCATCAAAATTAGGGAAAATGATTGGAATGTAAATAGGGGAGAAATCA
>JAAFJS010000223.1 GCA_013298985.1 Cytophagales bacterium | reverse complement strand
TTTCAATCATTACTCTCTTAGTTTACATAAAGTTCCATGATGTAGTGCCACACGCCAAGAACCTCTTGTAAGCCTGTGTAGATTTTAGTATCCACATGAAAAATACCATTCTCAAAACGCATAAAATGCCATTCTATCCCATCAGTAGCACAACCATAGATAAAAGGAATATGCTTGTTTTCAGCTTTATTAAATAGAGATGCACCATATATTTGTGCTGCACATTGGGCAATGCCCCATTCCATGTCCTCGTCTCGGGCGGCGTTCCGCTTGGACTCTGCAATGGAAATAATAGGAGCTTCTATGTAGGGCTTGGGAGTTTGTAAGGCAAAGAAAAAATCGCAGGGACCAGATAGGTCTTGTGTGCTATCTACATCTATATTTTCTCCTGAAAAAAAAGAAACTTTCTTTTTATAGTTTTTAGAAACTTCTACTAAAATAGGGGAGATAATTCTTTCAGCTTTTGCTTTTTCATTCGTCAAAGGTAGGTATTCTATCAGTGCAAGGCTTTCCGCAAGCCAAGGACTTGGCTGTATAGGCTCTATTTTATCAAATAACCTTACTGTTTCTAAGTCAAGGTCAAACTTTCTAATTACTGTCTTTATTTTCTTAAAATTGCTGTATCCCATAATTTTATAGCACTTATTTATTTATACATAAAGTTAAGCAATATTGCTATGATTTATATAGCTTTGCTCCTTTATTTTTTAAACCTCATGCTCAAAAAATTACAAGCACTTGCCCGTTGGGCAGACTACTTTTTCACCATTTGGAAAGAGTATGGATTTGCTAATTGTCTTTCTTTTTTTATCAATTTATTTTCTAAAAAAAGTATTAAAATTCAAACGCCTACTGGTGAACTTGTTTATAATCAAGAATCTACAGGAGCAACAGTCTATCATGTGATTAATTCTTTGCCTAAGTTACAAAAAACAATTCATAGCTTGCCCAAAGAAGATTACAAGGTGATGATAGATGTAGGTGCAAATTGTGGGCATTTTAGTCGTTTTTTTGCGGATAGCTTTCCCCAAACAAAAATCTTTGCAGTAGAGCCTTCGCCTGATTTATTGCCTGTCATCAATGCAAATTTGAAGAATAAAAACTATCAACTTATCCCCTTTGCGCTTGCTGACCAAGATGGGGAAATTGCATTTTATGTCAGTAAAAATTCACAACAGGCAAATTCCCTTATTAAAGAAAATGTGGCTGAGTTTGATGCAGATATTCAGACGCTAAAAGTGAAAACACAAAAATTTCAAACTTTTCTTTCTGAAAATCACATAGATACAATTGATGTTCTCAAAATGGACTGCCAAGGAGCGGAATATATGATTTTGAAAAATGCAGAGGATGTGCTACTCAAAACAAAATATTTGATTTTGGAGGTTTCACTCTTAGATGAGAACATGGAAGATTTGCTTTTGTTAGTTCGTAAGCACTTTCCCCACCGCAAAGTCATCAATTCGGTGAGTATGGGCGCAGATGTGCTATTTTGGAAGTGAGGGGAATGAGGGCTTCACATTTTCAAAAACACAGCTATATAGTCTTTTATCTTGCGGAGTATAGCAATGATTTGATAAATATCACTATCTGAGGCATTTAGTGCATTGCTTACAGCATATTCACTTCCATTTAGCACTAAAAAAAACCAGCTTCTACCCAATACATAGCAACCGTAGAGGGGCATTGCTTTGTCATTTTTTGCTTGTGCGGTCAATAGCTCTGCCAATAGCTGTCCTTTGGGGTCAGAAGAGCCTTTTTTGGTTTCCTGTTTATACTCATGGATAAAAAAATACGGCTTTACAGGTTTTTGCTTTCCCTTGGCGAGCATAAAATCAACTCGTCCTCCTATTTCTATTCCATTGATAGTGGCACTGAGTGGTCTTTGGGAAAAAATGGCGTAATCATTACTTTTATAATCTACAATATCTAAAATTACACTGATACACTGCATTTTAAGTTCGTCTTCATTCCAATAATCTGCAAACTCTAAAATTTGCTCTCTTAATCTCTCGATGCGTTTGGTATCAAACTCATTAAAGGCTTCTGTTGCACTCAGCCAATCATTGAGTAAAGGCATATTTCTTACTTTTTGGATTCCAAATGCCATCTCAAGGTCTTGCGTTTCCCAATTTTCAAAATTTCGCATAGTTCATTATATTTTACTCAAAGTTAGTAAAAAAATTAGTAAAAAAAAGCTGAATTTCAAAAACTGTGTCAGATTAATTGCAAATTTACCTCTACCACAATTCATCAATTCATTAAGTATGTACGCGGAGGTGTCGTTTTGGAAGTGAGGAGAGTTTACAAAGCCCATATTTAGTTTTTTCCAATAAAAAGCTGAATGATGTGATGCCATACACTAATAATCTTTTTCAAATCAGTATTTTTGTTAAAATGTTAAAAAAAATCATTATTCCTTGTTTATATGTCTTTTTTTTATATACTTTAAAATTCAAAAAAAAAATTGTGTAAAAAGATTTGCAATGTAAAGCAAATATCTATTTTTGCCCAATTCACAACCTTATATCTTTGATTATAGTGAACGTATTAGATAAAAAATACAAATACAAGGACTTACGAGTTTATTCTTCGACCGAATGGCTTGCTGACGGGAAGAAAAAGTACCGTACTGTTTTTGAGAATTTAGAAACTACTTATTTATATGCCGAGCTTTCTTTCTACAACAAACTGTTTGATGAGGAAGACTGGGAAACTGCGGTGCGCCTAAAAGCGTTTCGCATGAATGACAAAGGCAAAAAAGAAGAGCTTTGCGACATCAAGCTGGATAGCTACAAAGTTTCCAAAGATGATAACGTAGTGCAGATTCGAGAAGGCTGGGGCAACAAAGAAGCAGGAGCTTTTTGGGTGCGTGGTGATTATTTGTGGGAGGCGTACATAGACGAAGAACTCGTGGGGCGTAAAAAGTTTTATGTAGAAAATGGGGGGCCCGTTATTGGCGACGACAATCCGTACCTCGATATTCAGGGCATCAAGCTCTACGAAGGTCCCAACAAAGGCATGAACGACGGCGAGCGTACCTATTACACTTGCTTTAAGGCAAAAGACACACGCTATATTTGGGCAGAATTGCACTTTAACAATAGCCAAGCCTCGTCTTGGTATGCCGAGCTATTTTTCAATTTTTACAATGACGCAGGGCAGCTGAAAGGAAGAACCGTAGAGCTTCGCAAAATCAACCCCAATGAAGAAAATGTGATTGTTACCACAGGCTGGGGGTCAGATACGCCTGGTTCTTGGTACAATGACAAATATCGGTTGGAAGTAATTTTCATGGACCAGCTTGTTGCTGTCGTGCCTTTCGAGGCAGGTGATGACTGGGAAAAGGGCGAAAATCCACTACTCACTGGTGATGATTTGCGCCATACCGAAGGCTACCAGAAAACCGAAGAACCCGAAGAAACCTTAGACGAATTACTTGCCAAGCTGGAAGAAATGATTGGTTTGAATCAAGTAAAAACTCGTATCCATGACTATATCAGCTACTTGCGCTTTTTAAAACTTCGCAAAGAACAAGGCTTTGACGAAACACAAAAAATAAATTTACATTCTGTTTTTCGTGGAAATCCAGGCACAGGTAAAACGACAATTGCCAAAATGCTTGGTAAAATCTATAAGCAAATGGGCTTGTTGAGCAACGGCAAAGTGCATGAAGTAGGGCGGGCGGAACTGGTTGGGCAGTACATCGGGCAGACTGCACCCAAGGTCAAAGAAATGATAGACAAGGCAAGAGGCGGCGTACTGTTCATCGACGAGGCATATTCACTCATCAGAAGCAAGGAAGACAGCAAGGATTATGGGCAAGAGGTCGTAGAAACCCTGATAAAAGAAATGTCGGACGGCGCAGGCGACATTGCCATCATCGTGGCGGGCTACCCCAAGGAGATGGACATTTTCTTGGACTCCAATCCAGGTTTCAAATCTCGTTTTAATATTTACTTTGATTTTCCAGATTTCCTGCCCCAAGAACTCAGTCAGATTATAACATTGGCGGCAAAACAAAAAGACATAGAGTTTTCCCCCGAAGCGGCAGTTTACCTCAACAAAAAAGTAACCGAAAGTTACCGCAATCGCGACGAAACCTTTGGCAATGCGCGCTTGGTGAACTCGCTGGTAGATGAAGCAAAGATGAACATGGGCTTGCGCGTAATGAAATCTGCTGACCTGTCGCAAGTTACAGCAGAAATGCTCAAAAAAGTGGAACTCCAAGATGTTCAAAAAATCTTTAAAGACGAAAAATCAGAAAAACCACTGATTGATGAAGACAATACGCTTTTGGAAGAGGCAATGGCAGAACTAAACGCCATGGTGGGACTAAACGAGGTCAAAAATCAAATTTATGAGCTGATTAAGTTAGTCCGTTTTTATCGCGATACAGGCAAAGACGTATTAGGGCGTTTCTCCTTACATACCGTTTTCAAAGGCAATCCTGGCACAGGCAAAACGACCGTAGCGCGCATTTTAGCACAGATTTACAAGGCATTGGGCATCTTAGAACGCGGACACTTGGTAGAGTGCGACCGCCAAAGTTTGGTAGCAGGCTTTATCGGGCAAACTGCTATCAAAACGATGGAACGCATCGACAAAGCGATTGGTGGTGTACTTTTCATTGATGAGGCGTACGCGCTATCTCCACAGGGCGTGGGCAATGACTTTGGCAGCGAGGCTTTGGAAACCATTTTGAAGCAGATGGAAGACAAGCGTGGGCAGTTTATCGTCATTGTGGCGGGCTACACCGAGCCAATGGACAGGTTCATAGAATCAAATCCTGGCTTGAAATCTCGCTTTGACAAAACCTTGATTTTCGAAGATTATTCTTCTGATGACCTCTATCAGATAGCCTCCTATATGCTCACACACGAAAAGCTAACTCCTGATACTGAGGCAGATGAGTACCTGAGAAAGTACATGAAATACCTCTACGACCGCCGCGACAAGTTCTTTGGCAATGCACGTTCTGTCAGAAAAATCATCAGCCAAGCTGTAAGGAAACAGCATCTTCGCATGGCTTCTCTGGACAAGGCAAGCCGCACCGAAGAAATGTTGCTCTCCCTGACCATCGCTGACATGAAAGACCTTAACTTCGAGGAAGAAGCAGGAAGCAAAAACAAAATCGGTTTTAGACCACAAGCCGAGTAAGATAAAATAAGATACAAATTTTAGCAAACCCATCATTTATCAAAATGGTGGGTTTTTATTGGGGTTCATGGTACACATATTTTGGCAGGGAATTTGGGTATTTGAACAGGGTAGCCTACTTTTGAAAAAAACATGATGAAAAAAACTCAAATAACCCTATTTTCATTTCTTTTTATCACGCATTTGGCATGGGGACAGCAAAGTTTTTATCAAAAACTTTCTAATGCTTCTATCGAGCTAACCAAGCAAAACGTAGTCTATGACCCAAGTTATTACGCCATTGGCTACCCTAACGGCGACGTGCCAAGTGATAAAGGTGTTTGCACTGACGTAGTGATACGCGCCTACCGCAAGCTGGGCATAGACCTCCAAAAAGAAGTACATCTGGACATGAAAGCGCATTTTAGTAAGTATCCCCAAAAATGGGGTGCAAAAAAAACAGACAAAAACATAGACCACAGACGAGTACCAAATTTGATGGTTTTCTTTGCGCGATATGGCAAAGTCAAGCCAGACTCGGACAACCCTGACGACTACCAGCCTGGCGACATTGTTTGTTGGGACATTAGCGACGGGCGAGGGGTTACACACATTGGCTTGGTGGTCAATCAAAAATCAGCAGACGGAAAACGTTACTTGATGGTACACAATATTGGCGGTGGGCAGGTGCTGGCAGATTGTTTATTCGAGTTTAAAATTATAGGACATTATCAGTATCAAAAATAAAAATTAGGAAAATGCAATTTTGTAAGTAGGTAAAATCAGTAAGAAATAAAAAATGGTATCTTTGTAAACATTAAAACTCAAATGATTATTTGTAATCCTATCTATGACACTGAATAAAAAAATTAAAATCACATGAAAAAATATTTTCTTTTAAACTTAGTGCTGTTTTTAGCCTCTGTTGCTTTTGCACAAAACACCTCACAAGTACCTGTTAATCAGAATGAAAATGCACCTGTCTTGAATTTTACTCAAAAAGAATACGATTTTGGGGACATCAAGCAAGGTGATGTGGTCGAGCATACTTTTCAGTTCAAAAACACTGGTAAACAGCCACTTATCATCGCGGGCGTGCAGACTACCTGCGGCTGTACTGCTACCAAGTGGAGCAATCAGCCTATCATGCCCGATGCCTCTGGCTCCATCACTGTCCAGTTCAACAGTTCAGGCAAGCAAGGTATTCAAAACAAAGTAGTTACAGTCAAGTCAAATGCCTCTAATCAGGTCGAACGCGTAATAGTAAAAGCGAATATTTTGACCAAAGAAAATTAGGTTTAGCTAATTAATTTGTCTAAATTTGTATGAGGCTACACTAAAATTTTGTTGCTGATGTATGCCTCTCTGAACAAAAACTCCAAATAAGAAAATTATGAAACTCTTTAAAAAAATATTGTGGATTACCCTGACTGTTACCCTCTTAGGAACGGCGGGATTTTTTGGCTTTGCTTATAACATCAATTACAGTGATGGCTCGCGCGCAGGTAAAATCACCAAATTTACACGCAAAGGCTATATTTTTAAGACCTACGAAGGCTCTTTGGACGTGGGCGGCATCAATAGCAATAAGGGCATGGTCAGTAGTACATGGGATTTTACTGTTGATAGCCAAGAAACGGCAGTCATCACAGCCATGGAAAAAGCAATGCTCGACGGCTCTCATGTCAAAATTACTTACGAAGAAAAATTCTTCCAATTTGCGTGGCGTGGTGATACCAAATATTTTATTACCAAAGTAGAAGAAGCACCAGAAACAAACAAGTAAATTTATGGAGAAAAAATCCAAAATTCACTATGATTTAAGTCAATTAGCTGCAATTTTTGGCATTAGTAGGCAGGAAAAATGCGAATATTTACAAAAATGGCTCTCTGCCTCCTACTCCCTCAGCGAATTGCAACAAACTTTGTATGAATCTCTTTGCAAAGAAATCAAAGAAGACGGAGATTATTGGAATGAGGAAGAACTTAAAATCCAGTTTGTAGGCATACTTTTTCGTGTAGCAGATATTAATGTAAGGCATAAAATCAAAGTTTTTTATGAAAGACCTTTGGCAGGTATAGTCAAAAATATGCCTCTGAATGTAATTGTGGATTGCTTAGTAGCAAAGCCAATGGAGTTTAATACGCCTCAAGAACCTTACTTTTTTTTGCAAGAATTCAAAAAAAGCAAAGGCGAAAAAAAAGACCCCGAAGCCCAAATGCTTACAGCAATGCTCATCGCACAGGAAAAAAACCAAGATACCAAACCTATTTATGGCGGTTTTTTGGTCGGAAGTATTTGGGTCTTTGCTACCCTTTTGGGGACTGCTTACTGCGCCAGCAAAAAATATGATGCCGCAGACCCCCATGATTTACTCCAAATTATTTATATCTTGAGGAATTTAAAAGAAATTGCAGCAGTCTAAATGATTAAAAAAACAAACTAATTACATGAAATTATTTCTAATTGGTGTAGGCGGAACAGGAATGCGTTGCTTAGAGGCATTTACGCATCTTGCCGCTTTTGGAATGTTTGATGGTCAAGAAATAGACATTCTTTCCTTAGATACAGATACGAACAACGGCAACAAAAGCCAGTCAGAGCAACTGATTGACAGCTACATACGTATCAAAAAGGACAGCACAGGCAAGCAAGTAGCCCTCAAAGATTCCTTCTTTTCGGCAAATATCAATCTATTCCGATTCTCGCCCGAATATTCAGGTGCAAATCGTACTTTTCGCTTAGTGAGCAAGTTAGGACAAAGCACAGACAGAAAAGTAAATAAGGAAAATGAAGACTTGATGAGTTTGCTTTTTGAAAAGGAAGTCCAAGAGTTTGACCTCTCACATGGGTATCGCGCACAAACGCACTTGGGTTCGTACCTGATGTATCACGCTATCTTAGAGGAAGTTACAAAGATAAAAAATGGAGAAAAAACTGCCAAGCCCGATGACATCACCGCCTTCCTCAAACGCCTTTCTGATGCAGGGCTAAGTGGACAGCAAGTCAAGGTCTTCATCATGGGGTCTATCTTTGGTGGAACAGGCGCATCTTCTATCCCTGTGATTCCCAGGGCATTAAAGGACGCTTTGAAGGTATGGGACAGCACCGCCAACATTGCCGAAGAATTGCTTTTTGGTGCCACCTTACTCACCAACTACTTCACTTTCAACAAACCGACCACTTATCAGCTTTCCCAAGAAAAAGTGATTGCAGACGCGGACAAATTTTCCCTCAATTCCCAAGCCGCACTCATGTTCTATGAATCAGATGCCACTATCCCAAACATCTACCAAAGAATGTATCATATAGGCTGGTCATCAAAATTTTTGAATTATGATGAAGGCAAAACTGGGAAAAGTACAATTACTGGCGGCGCAGAACAGAAAAATGTGAGCCACGTAGTCGAGCTAATGTGCGCGACGGCGGCTTATACTTTTTTCAAAGATACACAACTCAAAAAAGGAGAACACAAAATTCTTTATAAAACGATTGCTACTGATAATGAACGATTTGATTTTAATTTTGCTGACTTTGTAGGGCAGGAAGACCAGTTCAAACTCATGGAAAAATGGACTGCTTTTTATGCCATGAGTTTTATGGTACAAAACCACCAAGAAGGTGATATTAAGAATTTTGTAAATGCGTTGGTGAGTAAATATAACATTGCAGACTATAAAGATTTGACCGAAGATGAGTCAAAATTTATCAATAACTATTTGAAAATGTTTGCGTTAAGTTATACCAATGGTGCAATCCAAGACGGCTGGCTTAGGCAGGTACAAAAATCCTCTACTGACGAGCATTTCCTTTTCAGCGTCAATAGTTTCCAAACAGAATCCAATGGCTTAAAAAAGTACAACTGGGGACAGCTTTTAGATGCCAAAGAATACCAGTTCGAGGCGGACGGCGGCTGGCTAAGTAACGCAAAGCCTTATGATACTTTTCTCAAAAAATTTAGGGAAGATGCGAACCTCAAACCTGCCAATGATTTCGAATCCTCAAAGATTGGGGAAAGATTACTAAGCCATATCTATCAGGCATTTAAGGCTTTACACAAAATACGTAAGTAATTTTATTTGTTTTTAATTTCTTGAAAAAAATGGAACAAGTTTTTATCAGCCGCAGAATACCCAATAAAGGCATTGAAACCCTTAAAAGTGCAGGATTGGAAGTTAAGGTATGGGGAAGTGCTATCCCGCCCACCAAGGAAGAGTTAGCAGAGCATACGGCACAGGCAAGCGCGCTAATTTGTATGCTTAGTGATAAAATAGACAAAGATTTCTTGCTGAAAAACAAGCACTTAAAGGTCATTAGCAACTATGCGGTGGGCTTTAATAACATCGACATTTTAGCCGCCACAGAGCTGGGAATCCCTGTGGGCAATACGCCCGATGTACTCACAGACGCTACCGCAGACCATGCTTTTACCTTGATGCTTGCCGTTGCGCGTAAGATACTGGACAGCAACCGCAGCATTGGCGAAGGCAAATGGAAAAACTGGGAGCCGATGGGATTTTTGGGGCAAGACCTTCGCGGCAGAACGCTTGGCATTGTGGGTATGGGCAGAATAGGACAGGAAATGGCGCGCCTTTGCGC
>JAAFJS010000222.1 GCA_013298985.1 Cytophagales bacterium | reverse complement strand
TTTTATTGGCTCAGTCAGGTCAAAGGCAAAACCATTGTTGCGGTGGCAGACTGCACTGGGCATGGTGTTCCTGGGGCGTTTATGAGTATGATTAGCTTCTCTTTGCTTAACGAGGTAGTGAATGAGTTGGACGTGTATGAACCCAATAAAATATTGGAAAACCTTCATAACTTGATTAATAAAGCACTCAAACAAGGCGAAAATAGCGAAAAAAATAATACTGATGGCGTAGATATCGGCGTTATAAAGATTGAAAAACTGGAAAATGGAGATAGACACGTAGCCTTTGCAGGAGCGAAAATCCCACTTTACTACCATAGCGAAGCTACAGGCTTTAAACAAATCAAAGGCAATAAAAAATCATTAGCAGGCATACACATAGAAACACTCGCTTTTGACCAACACGAAATTATCTTGCCCAAAGGCTCACTGCTCTACATGGCTACTGATGGCTATGCAGACCAAAATAACGACCAAAGACGAAAAATAGGCATGAAAGATTTTCAACAAATCCTGTGGAGTTTTGCCCCTCTTACGCTTTCACAGCAATTAAAAGCGATTAGTGAAGTATTGGCGGAACACCAAGAAACTGCAGAACAACGCGACGATATTACAGTAATTGGTTTAAAAATATAAAAAATATCATGGAAAATAAATGGCTGGCTTACTTCAAACGTGTTCACGCCCTTTCTCAGATTGGCTTAAACTTCACACCAAGTAACTACGATAAAGACCGTTACGAAGAACTCCTCAATCTGAGCCTTCAAATGATGGAAGATTTGACAGGTACTCCTCCCGAAAAAATAAACAATTTATTTATTGATGAAACGCTTTACATCACGCCCAAAACTGATGTACGTGCTATCGTTTTCAAGGAAAATAAAATCTTGTTGGTCAAGGAAATCGTAGATAACTGCTGGTGTCCGCCAGGAGGTTGGGCAGATATTGGGTACAGTCCCGCCGAAGTTGCCGTCAAGGAAGCAAGGGAAGAGGCAGGCTTGGAAGTGCGCCCTCTGCGGCTCTTGGCAGTATTGGACAAAAGCAAGCACCCACACCCACCTTCTCCTTTTCATGTCTATAAAATCTTTATTCTCTGCGAATTAATAGGTGGCGAACTCAGTGGCAGTACAGAAACCTTAGCCGCAGATTTCTTTGAAGAAGCTCACTTGCCCGACCTTTCGCTGGATAGAATCACCCATTCACAAATCAAACTCATGTACGAATTTCTAAGAAATCCCACCAAGGAAGTGGTGTATGATTAGGATAGACATTCTTGCCTAATTTTCAATCTATCTATTTTGTGAGTTGCCGTTTCGGGGAATTTGGACAAATAAATTATTTTTTTGGGAACTTCGTATTTAGTTAATTTTTGTTTGAGCAAATCAATAATTGCATTTGAGTTATTTACTGTAACTTGCTCTAAAACAAGGACAAGCATTTCCCCCAAATTTGCATCAGGCAAACCAATCACCACAAATCGGCAATATAAATTGAGTTCCAAAAAAACTTTATCTACTTCATTTTCTACTTTTTCTATTTGAATTTTTACGCCACCACTATTTACTACATTGTCCACGCGCCCAAGCCATTCAAACTGCTTATTACTCACTAATTTTACCTTGTCGTTAGTGATTATTTTTTCAAAATTAGTAACTGGTGAAATAATAGTGAGGCAATCTCTCTCGTCTATCCCAATCTCTGTTGCTGGAAGTGCCTGATAATAAGGCGATTTGTCAGTGCCATTGAGTTTTTTCAGGGCAATGTGCGAAACTGTTTCCGTCATTCCATAAGTTGCATAAACGGGTGCTTGAATATTTTGTAACAAATTTTCCAAAATAGCATTTACGGGTGCGCCACCTATGATGATTGCTTTCATTTTGTTTAGTAACCTCAAATTCGCTTCTTTTTGCTCACTTTCTAAGATGGTTAGTAATTGTAGTGGCACAAAAGCAGAAAAATCAATATCGCGAATCAGAGATTTATCCGCAAAAATAGCAAGTGGGTCAGCAGAAGGCTCTACAATAATCATATCCATTTCTATCTGCAAGCCCCTCACTAACATCATCTTACCTGCAATATAGCTGGTGTTTAGGCTCACCAAAGCCGTATCTCCTTTTTGTAAATTGAGGGCTTGGGCAGTTGCCTGCGCGCTTGCTTCCATCTGCTTTCTGCTGATTTGGATAGGTTTAGGCGCACCTGTACTGCCTGAAGTATGAATCGTGAAATTTTCCTTCCCTAAAAGCCAATCTCGACAAAAAGTAAGGGTTTGAGCAATATAATCTGTGGGGTCTGTATCAATTTCATAGTTGCGCGCGGCTATCTCTTTAAAAGTGCATTGAAAACCGTTTGGAAAATAAAGATTCATGGGTGCTATGCTGTTTTTATATTTATCTTTCAATCAGTTCTTTGTTTTTCTGTATTTTTATTTTTTCCAGCAGCATAACAAACACCATCCCAAGCGTATAAGCAAGCAAATCTCCCCACTGAAAAGTATTACCCAAAATCAGCTGTGCCGCAATAGAATCCTTCAAGCCCAAGACGTTGATGAGTTTGAAATATTGAGATAGCTCCACAAGAAAAGAAAATAATAACACTGATAAAGCTACTATCCAGACTTGCGCCTTCCAAAAAATACGTAGAAAGCAATAAATCAATATCACTACCAAAAAATCTCCCATGTATGGGCGCACAAACCTATCACGCACAAAAAGCGCAATAAATGCCTCAATCAAAAAAAGTAAAATCGTGAAAAATAAATATTTTTTCAATTTACATTATCTCCTCTCAGCGTCCTATATCGTTTTCTTGCCTCCACCGAATACATACTTCCTTGATACTTAGTAAGTTGGTTTTGGTAATATTCCATTGCCTTGTCTTTGTTTTTCAGGTTTTCGTCATAGATTTTGGCAATCATATAGTTGGCATCATCAGCCCAAATGTCGTCATTAAATTGCGCTATAATCTTGGTATATTCCTCTATTGCCTGTTCAAACTTCCCTAACTTGACATAAATATTTGCTTTTGCCCACAAAATTTCATCTACGATAGGGTGCGCGCCAAACTGCTTTTGCATTGCCTTGTATTTTTCCAACGCCTGTTCGTACTGCCCCTGAAAGACCAGTAAATCAATGGAGGCGTACTCTTTGAGCGCGGCTTCCGTAGTATCCAATGCAATATTATCTCCGATTAGAAGCGAAAGCTGCATAGCGTCGTTGGCTATCTCGCGCGTGGTCGCGAGTTTCAGCACGTCAAGGTTCTCCTTTGCCAGCTCAAACTCCCCTTTGTAATAAGAAAGTTTTGCATTTTTTAGCTTTGCCAAATGCCCCAAATCCTTTTCTTTTTGGCGTTTTTCTACCTGCGAATAAAGCAGAGTAGCTTCCCAAGGCTCGCTTTTGAGCAAGTAAATATCACCTAAGTCCAGCTTTACTTGGTCAGTAAAATCCTTGCGAACCGTAGGCGTATTGATAATTTTGTCCAAGACAAGAATTGCAGTGTCCTTGTTATTCAGGTAAAAAGCGTGCAACAAAGCCATGCTTCGCGCCGCCTCTGCGGTATAATCCACCAAGCCCAGTTCGCCTATAATTTGTTGATAATCTTTTGCTAAGGACTTAATTTTTTCCAAATCGACAGGAAAAGTATTCTTGACTAATTCCTCTTTTGCCTTCACCAATTGGCGGCGCGCCATTACATAAATACTTTCCTCTTTGTACTTATCTACCAAAAATTCATAAATCTTAATCGCATTTTCATAGTCCTTATTTTCCATTGCCAACCCACCAATATCAAAAATGCCACTCCCTTCTAATTTTTTGCGTTTATCAACTGCTTTTGCCTGAAAAAAAGCCTTACTAAAATTTTTCATCTGCACATAAAACCACACCAGCATCTCATTATACACAATCTTATCAGGATATTTTTGCATAAACTTATACAGCACAGGCTCAATCTTGGCAAAATCTTCCTCGTCGCGCATACGAGCCTGCAAGATATTTTGAATATAGTCAAGCTGTTCCTCATCATCTTTGAGAATATCAAGGTATTCCATCACCATCATATCCGTTTTCCCCGCCATCGCGTACAGGCTCGCAAGTTCGTAAGTAAACTTGTCATTCCCGTTTTTGCGCCCCGCCAAATATAATACTTCCGCATAATCGTACAAATTGGCATTGATAAAATTGCGCGCCGCATAGCGAATCTGCGCGTCGTCTTTTTTGACCGTTTCTATGTAAGTCGCCAGGTGCTTTTCAGCCTCCTCCTTCTTGCCCCGCATAATGAGAAATACGCCATAATCTACTTGGAAAAGACTTTCCGTTGGAAAATTCTTCATCTGCCTTTTCAAGTATTTCTCCGTATCATCAAATTTTTCCAATTTGAGCAACGCATCTAAATAATTTTTATGCACCGTAAAGACAAACTGCCTGTCCTTCACTATCCCAGCATACAGCGAAATCGCCTTTTCGTATTCCGCATTGCTGTAATATTCATTTGCCAAATCAATGTCTTTGTCTTGCGCCAAGGCAAACAGGGGAAAAAACGCAATCATCATCAAGCACACTATTTTTCTTAACATAATTTATTTGTATTTAAAAACGCTAACCAAAAGATTTACACACAATTCAACAACAATATAATAATTAATTTCATTTATATAAAATAAGAAAATTAATTATATTTATTAAGACGTGAACAAGTGAATAACTTTCAAATTAATTGTTTTTAAAAAAGATATTCAAAAGTTATACACAAGCAAATAAAATCATTTCTTTTAAGATTTCGTATTTTTGAGGGACTGATGGCACAGTAGGAGAGAGATAAAAAATTACTCACGTAAATTTGAATAGTGAATAAAACTTGTAAACAGCCTTGAATAATATTTGTGTTGAATAAATACGTGAAAGAAAGCTAAAAAAATAAGCATGAATTGAATAAACAACGTGAATAACTTAAATGTGCATACTTATTCAATCCATTCAAATCTTATTCATCATTATTCAAAAGAAATTCACAGGTTTGTGAACAAAACGTGAAGCTATAAATTGAATAAACTCATTCATTATCTTTACACAAAGGTACATTAAAAAATGTAAAAATCAAATAAAATTGAAATTTATTTTTAATAATTGATTTATTTTTATAAAGATAGAAACCTACTTTTACAACTTACTTGTAAATAGTAGCAAGATAGATTACTCCAAAATTTTATATTATGAAAGTTAATTTTTTTACAGAAGATATTGTTTATCAAATCAAAAATAAAACTATTCTCAAAAAATGGCTCAAAGAAGCCATCAAGACTCATCACTTTTATTTAGAGGAACTTAATTTCATTCTTTGCTCAGATGATTATCTGCATCAGATGAATGTGAAGTATTTAGACCACGACACACTGACTGACGTAATTACATTTGATAATTCAGAGCAGGCGCAAACCATAGAGGGAGATATTTTTATAAGTCTTGACCGAATCAAAGAAAACGCTAAGAGTTTTAATGTTTCTATGGAAACTGAGCTTCACAGGGTAATAATTCATGGAACGCTTCACTTGCTGGGCTTCACAGACAAAACAGCGCAAGAGCAGGCAATAATGAGAAAAATGGAAGATGAATGGTTAGGAAAATTAAAAGTGTAAGGTTTCACGTGGAACAGTAATAAGTTATGATTTTTATTTGCTTTGCTCTACTGCCTCGTCCAGTAACTCATTAAAATTTAAGGAAAGTCCTGAGAATAGGGAGTGCGTAAATGTAGTGCTAAAACTATATGGTGTATAGCCTATATCCCCAAGTTCAAACACATAATACTGTCTTGTATGCGGATTGACTACAATGCCCACCTTTGAGCCACTTGCTATCCAGTCATTTCTCATTTTATCTATTTCTTTTTGTAGGCTTTGATTAGCAGAAACTATCTCTATTGCCAAATCAGGCGGAACTTGCATAAACTTCCATTGTGTTTGTACTGTACTTGGCGCACTTTCATAGGAAAGATAGGAAATATCTGCCGCCCTGCGTTTTAACTTATTATCTTTGCCATATAAATCATAGCGAGTTGATTCATTGTAGGCTCTACCTTTTTTATAGGCTCTTACCCAATTTACTATGGCAGTACCAATAAGTATGGTAAGTGCGCCAATCATAGCAGTTGTCAGCATATTGATAGTTAATTGATTGTGGTCGTCAAATTCTAATTTAGCAGATTTATTATCATCACAAATATTTTCAAACTGTTCCTCAGTGATTATAAAGTCTGCAGGAAGCTGGACGTGAAAGAAACTCACCTCATCAAAGGAAAAAGCCGATTCATAAAAAGTAATTTGATTCCCGCGTTTGTTTGCTTTTATTTTCAATGTTGGATTTAATACTTGCAAAGCCTCAAACTGTTCGAATTTGTAGCTTATAGGAAACTTGATGGTGATTGATTCTTTCATATCAAAATGCTTGGATTTATAGCAAATTTATAAAAATAAATTAAAATGCAAGCATCTGTGAATAATTATTTTTAAATTTAAAACAAAAACAACGCAGTAGTGTTTCACGTGGAACAGTAATAATTATCACTAAGGTAATAAGATTTTTTTCTTATTACCTTGGTGATATATAATTTAGTAAATTATCTCACTCCTTCCATTTCCCATCTTGCCTAAGCCTGTCGAGCAAACGTGGGTCATGGCGTGGGTCTATCTCATCACTCCTATCATCTCCTCCTATGTTAGTTATCCAGCCTATTCTCAATATGTTAGTTGCAGGACCTGATATAAAAGCTGCATAAGTTGGAAGAGAAGAGGTAGATGGTTTATGATAACCTCCAAATATAACCTCTTTATCAACTGTTACTGCAAAGCCTTCAATAGGCATACCCTCTCTTTCATTTGCTAAACTTAATAAATTGGTAAAGTTTACAGACGATTCAGTGGTAAAAATATAATCATCTCCCTTGATAATTGTTGTTGCATACGAAATAATTTGATTATAATTAATCAAAGGAGTATTCTCTACAATTTCTATCTTATCAAGAAAGTATGGAGGCTGCCCTACTTTTTTAGGTTTCCACGTCAATTTTGCACGATATATCTCTACTCCTTTACCTATAGGAATCGTCTGAGTTTCTACATCTGCTTTCTTGTTGCACGCTTGAAACATAAGAAGAATTAAAAGAATGAATAGTTTTAAGTATTTCATAATCAAATGTTTATAAATCATTTTTCATTTCTTCAGCTTTCCATCTTGCCTAAGCCTATTGAGCAGACGTGGGTCATAACGTGGGTCTGGTTCGTTCCGATATTTATCTTTCCTGCTATTAAGACTATCCCAAAATACTGATATAGCATTTGGGAAAGGAGAGTAGGAAAAACAAACATCTCTGTCATAGAAAGAAGAAGCTCCTACTTTATAATACCCACTATAAATAATTTCTTTGTTTAAAGTAATCGCATAGCCACTATCTGGTTTTGCCACTGAGAGCTTAAGTGTAAATATCTTATCTCTATGATTTTCAGTAAATAAGAGTAAAGATTTATCATCACTTGGGTAGTTTATATTTTTCCATGCGAAATAAAGAAGCTCATTGTAATCAACTACTGGTAGAGCTTCTCCTATGATTGTTTTCCTTATCTGGGTTCGTGAACAACAAGTGGAGTCCCAAATAAGAAGAGCTTTATATACTTCTACTCCTTCTCCTATTTTATACAAAGGAGTGTCCTTTTCTTCTTTTTTGCTGCACGCTTGAAACATAAGAAGAATTAAAAGAATGAATAATTTTAAATATTTCATAATCAAATGTTTATAAATCATTTTTCATTTCTTCAGCTTTCCATCTTGCCTAAGCCTATTGAGCAGATGTGGGTCATAACGTGGGTCTGGTTCATTGCGAAAAGAGAACCTATCTTTCGCTAAACTATCCCAAAAAACTTCAAATGAATTAGGAAATGATTTACCCAGTATAAAAAAAAGTACATCTGTATCATAATCAGAAGCAAAGCGAGTTTTATAATAAGCAGTATAAATCACTTCCTCATTTAGTGTAACTATAAAACCACTATCCGCTTTAAAATTTTGATTATTACCAAGAGTTAGAATTTTATCCACAGGCTTTGAAAGCGTAAAGGCAAGCTCTTTTCTGGAATAATCCAAATGAGATTTCCTTTCTAAACTTATTATCTCATCATATTTAATGACTGGTGTTGCTTTGGATGCCAGCTCATAGCCCATAATTTTATTTCTCCACCCATTAGATAAGGTATCCCACTTCAATTTCACCTTATAAATTTCTATTCCTTTGTCATCTTCTGCAAGTGATATTTGTCTGCTATTACAAGCAGTAAACAAAAGTAGTAAACAAATGAATAGCTTTAAATATTTCATAATCAAATGTTTATAAATCATTTTTCATTCCTTCAGCTTTCCATCTTGCCTAAGCCTATTGAGTAGGCGTGGGTCATAGCGTGGGTCTGGTTCGTTCCGATAACCTCCTCCATTTTTCATACTATCCCAAACCAAATAGATACCTTTATGATTGATTTCCCATGGTGGTTGTGGCGTTTTTGAAATACCAAATCTAACTTCTCTGAAATATTTAGCAGATAATTCATGTGGTTCGTAGGCAACAAAAATAGGTTCTTTGTCCAAAGTAACCACATAGCCTGTATCTGGTTTTGAGGCAAGGTCATTACCATAGAAGTTTTTAAAGAGTTCGATAGGCTCTTTCTCAAATTTGAATAACCATATTTTTCGTCCTTGTATGCTTACATTTTCATACAACTGTAAATCATTGTAATTTACAATGGGTTCTTTATCAATCAACTCCGCATTAATTACCCTTATTTTACTACTTACAATAATATCCCATGTCAATTTGGCTTCATAAATTTCAATGCCTTTCCCTATGGGAAAAATAATCTTTTGCACTTCTTCTTTTTTGCTGCAAGAAGTAATTAAAAGTATTAAGGAAATGAATAGCTTTAAGTATTTCATAATCAAACATTTATAAATCATTTTTCACTCCTTCCATTTCCCATCTTGCCTAAGCCTATTGAGCAGACGTGGGTCATAACGTGGGTCTGGTTCGTTCCGATATTTATCTCTCCTGCTATTAAGACTATCCCAAAATACTATGATAGAATTTGGGATAGGAGAGTAGAAAAAACAAACATCTCTGTCATAGAAAGAAGAAATTACCGATGTATAATATCCACTATAAATGATTTCTTTGTTTAAAGTAATTGCATAGCCGCTATCTGGTTTTGCCATTGGCTTAAGCTTAAATATCTTATCTCTTTCATTTTGAGTAAATAAGAGTAAAGACCTATCATCATTTGAGTAGTTTAACTTTTTCCATTCGAAATAAAGAAGCTCATTGTAATCAACTACTGGTGGAGCTTCTCCTATGATTGTTTTCCTTATCTGGGTTCGTGAACAACAAGTGGAGTCCCAAATAAGAAGAGCTTTATATACTTCTACTCCTTCTCCTATTTTATACAAAGGAGTTTCTACATCTGCTTTCTTGTTGCACGCTTGAAACATAAGAAGAATTATAATTATGGATAGTATTTTATTCATCATCATAACTTTATTATTTATCAATAATAACTTTTATTGATTCAGTATGATTATCATTGATAATCAGCTTGATTACGTAAGTTCCAGTTTTAAGGGCTTGTTTGGCTCCATTGTCATTATTCCATTCAAGATGATAGCTCCCTTGAGGATACATAACATTTTCTACTATTTTTTTGACAAGTAAGCCTTCTTTGTCAAATATTAGCAGAGAAATATTGGAAGAATCTCTTAAAG
>JAAFJS010000221.1 GCA_013298985.1 Cytophagales bacterium | reverse complement strand
GCAACTACGAAGTACCAAGCACCAAAGGCGTACTTTAAACTTCTTGCAAAAACACCCATTCGTCAGGTGAAATTTCACCTGACGAATGGGTGTTTTTACTCTCCTCTACACTCTCTCAATTACCATAGCTGACGCACCACCACCGCCATTGCAGATAGCCGCCAAGCCATATTTTCCATTTTTTTGATGCAAAACATTGGTCAATGTCGTTACTATTCGCGAGCCTGAGCTACCAAGCGGGTGTCCCAACGCTACCGCGCCCCCAAAAACATTCACTTTTTCATGGTCAAACTCCATGATTTTATTGAAAGCCAATGCAACTACCGCGAAAGCCTCATTTACTTCTATATAGTCCATTTGAGAAGCCTGAAGCCCCGCCAATTTGAGTGCCTTGGGCGCGGCTAAGGTGGGCGCAGTCGTAAACCATTCAGGCTCTTGCGCCGCGTCAGCAAAAGATACAATTCGTGCTAATGGCTTCAAATTCAAGGCTTTCACTCGTTCACCACTCATCAGTACCAAAGCACTTGCGCCATCATTAATCGTAGAAGCGTTGGCGGCAGTTACAGAGCCGTCTTTGGTAAAAACTGGTTTCAAAGTAGGGATTTTAGAAAAATCCACATTTTTATATTCCTCATCTTCCAGCAGTTGGATAGGGTCGCCCTTGCGCTGCGGCACAGAAACACTCACCATTTCATTCCTAAAAAAGCCGTTTTGAGTAGCTTCTGCGGCACGCTTATATGATTGGATAGCAAAATCGTCTTGCATTTCCCTTGAAATCTCATATTTTTTGGCAGTATTATCGCCCGAAATGCCCATAGCCGTTTTGTTGTAAGCATCAGTTAGCCCATCAAAAGCAAGTCCGTCTATCAGTTCGGCATTTCCATATTTATACCCAAAACGAGCTTTGGGAACATAATAAGGCACATTACTCATACTTTCCATACCGCCTGCTATCATAATTTCCGCGCCACCCGTCATGATATTTTGTGCTGCTAACATGATAGCTTTCATGCCTGACGCGCAAACTTTATTGATGGTGGTGCAAGGCGTATGCTTGCCCAGACCTGCAAAAAGTGCGGCTTGGCGTGCGGGAGCCTGCCCCAAACCCGCAGAAAGCACATTGCCCATGTACGCTTCCTCGACCAAATTGGGGTCAATGCCTGCTTTTTCTATCGCACCTTTGATGGCAAAAGAGCCAAGCTGGGTCGCTGAAAAACCTGCCAGTACACCCCCAAAACTGCCCATAGGCGTTCTTAGGGCAGAAACAATATATACTTCTTTCATCTTTTCTTACTAAATGATTGGTTAAGAGCTTGAAAATCAATTTTTTATTTGAGAAAATGAATCAATACCTATTTTTGGTAGTGATTGCAAATGCGTGATGCTTAAAACTTCACCTCCCCGTAGCGACGGTCGCCCCAACCCCAGTTGCACTGCGCCCTCAAATAGGGGGAAACAGTGTTATTTCCCCCTTTGGAGAGGGGTAGGGGAGGTTATCATACAGTTAGAATCATCACCCTATTTTTATCTAATGACAAATATATATTTTTATTTAAAAACAAAAAGGATTGCAAGCACAAAAGCCCACAATCCTTTCTATCTGAAATTTTCAATTTTATTTTACAGTATCTACCACTGCTTTGAATGCCTCTGGGTGATTCATGGCGAGGTCAGCTAATGCCTTGCGGTTGAGGCTGATACCTGCTTTGATAACTTTGCCCATAAACTTAGAATAAGACATTCCATACTGCCTAACAGCGGCATTGATACGCTGAATCCATAAGGCACGATATTCTCTCTTTTTGAGTTTACGACCTACATAGGCGTGCAACAAACCTTTCTCAAGTGTGTTTTTTGCAACTGTCCACACATTTCTCCTTGCCAAAAAATTACCTTTGGTCAATTTGAGGATTTTTTTTCTTCTTGCTCTCGAAGCAACTGAATTTACCGAACGTGGCATAAATTTTTTAAATTTTAAATTTTTTAGTGATGGCGACCTCTTTCTGAGGTACTTTCAAAGCCAATTCCTTGGGAAAAACAATAAATGACTCCCCTTATGCTACTAACATTTCTTTTACTCTTGGCATATCTGCTGCACAAACGATAGCAGAATGTACCAAACGACGCTTTCTATCTTTTTTCTTCTTGGTCAAGATGTGGTTTTTGAAAGCGTGCTTTCTTTTCACCAAGCCCGAAGCTGTTAATTGAAAACGTTTTTTTGCACTTGATTTACTTTTTAACTTAGGCATTGTAATAAAAATTTGAAAATTTACATATATAAACAACTCTGTTTCAGAGATTATTTCTTCGTTGTTACCTTGGGCGAAAGCATCAGCGTCATGCGTTTGCCTTCTAATTTTGGCAGTTGGTCTGCCTTCCCTACCTCTTCCAGTGCCTGTGCAAACCTGAGTAATATCACTTCTCCGCGCTCTTTGAAAACGATGGTACGTCCCACAAACTGCACATAAGCCTTTATCTTATTTCCCTCTTTCAAAAACTCGTGTGCGTGCTTCAACTTAAACTCAAAATCATGCTCATCAATATTAGGACCGAAACGGATTTCTTTGACAACCGTTTGGTGTGTTTTTGCTTTGAGTTCCTTTTGCTTTTTCTTTTGCTCATACTTAAACTTGGAGTAGTCAATAATCTTACAAACTGGCGGTGTTGCCTTTGCAGAAATCTCTACCAAGTCCAAATTTTGCTCTTTTGCCATTTCTAAGGCTTTCTTGAAGGGATAAATACCAGTTTCGATATTTTCTCCTACCAATCTCACCTCTTGCACACCTCGAATCTGCTCATTGATGCGGTTTGCATCATCATCTTGCGCTGGACCTCTGAACCTATTTCGGTTAAAATCCTTATTGAAGGGTGGTTTTACGCCACCTCCGCCGCCTTTGTTATTGTTGTTGCCTCCTTTAAAATTTGGATTTGGCATTAGCACATTGGGTTTAGTGAAAAATGATTAAAATTAAGGTAATTATTTTTGATTTCTTTGACAATAAAAAACAAGAAATACAGCAAAGTGTACCTCTCGCGTTTTAAGACCACAAAAGTATGAATATTTTTGTAAAATAACAAGTTATCTATTTTTTTTTATAGTTTTGACTAAAATAAAGGAAGAAAATGTTTGTACTCACGCAACAACAGACCATTGCCAACCACTTTTTGGCAGCCCTTCGCGACCAAGTAGTGCAGCAAGACCGCGTAAAGTTTCGCCGTAACTTAGAACGATTGGGGGAAGTGCTGGCTTATGAAATATCAAAGTCTTTGGTTTTTCAGCCCAGTAAGATTCATACGCCTCTGGGAGTAGCTGAAACAGATTTGCTTTCACAACAGCCTGTACTTGTGTGTATTATGCGTGCAGGATTGCCTTTTTATCAGGGCTTTCTTTCCATTTTTGACGAGGCAGAAAGTGCTTTTATTGGTGCTTTTCGCGGCAAGCCCAATGCCGAGCATGAATTTGAGATAGAAATGCACTACGCAGCTTTTCCTGCTATTCAGGGCAAACCTTTGATACTGATAGACCCGATGCTGGCGACGGGCAAATCTGTCGTTTCCTCTTATCAGGCATTGCTCAACTATGGGACTCCTTCTGAGCTACACGTGGCGGCGGTGATTGCGAGCAGAGATGGCGTAAACTACTTAGCATCAATGATTCCTGATGCAAAACTGTGGATAGGGGACGTAGATGAGGAGTTAAACCACAAATTTTATATCGTGCCTGGGCTTGGTGATGCGGGCGATTTGGCTTTTGGAGAGAAAATTTGATGCGCTTCTTGCAAAAAAGATTTTTTTTATTGCCTCACCCCCCGCCCCCTCTCCTGCTGAGAGGGGAAAAGGTTACTTTCAAAAGAAGTCAATCCATATTGCCTCATTATCAATCTTCTAATTTTGCCGCTAACTTGTGAATATAAAAATCTTGATATTGCAATAGTTTATCCTTTTTATGTGCTTGTAAATCAGGATTTTGTAAGTATTGATTGATGCTCAAAATCATCAATTCTGTCCCTCTCCCTGCATCATATAGTTGCAAAGACTTTTTGAGTAAGTCTATTGCTTTCTCAGAATCTTTTTTGTTGTAGGCATTCACTGCATTGTTAAAATACTGTAAACCAATGAGTTCGGTCAAGCTAATCTGTCTTTCTATTTTAAAAAGAGAGGTATAAGCCTGTTTTGTGTTTTCTTTGATTTGCTCGTATTGATAATGATAGCCACGTATCCTCTTGGCTATGAAGTTTTTATTTTTTTCAAACCCAAATTTCCTATCTGTTGCCTCTATCAGCACTTCGCCTTCTGAGGTTTTTACAGTCAGATATACATGGTAATTGGTTTCGTGAATAGCATATTGAAACCCAAACTTTTCCAGTGTCAAGGCAAACAAAAGTGTTCCTGTCAGGCAGTCAAACTCCTTTTGCTCAATGGTTTGCGTAAAATTGGTCAAAGCCTTGTACTTATACAGATAAGTATCAAAGAGCTTGGAAAACACACGCGCAAGGAATTTTTGGTCAGAAGGATACTTGATGCGTTCTCTGTGCAGTTCATCAAATAAATCTTCCAAACTGTTTTTTAATCGTGCTGACTTTTCCTCACTCATGGTTTCATCAGTAGCAAAAAGCATTGAAATCGTGAAATCTTCTTTCCAGTTTTTCCAATTTACGATTTGCGTAGGTGCATAATTCGCAGTTGATTGCCCGTAATCAGTGCGGCTCATCATCAACATCACCAATAAAATATAAGTTTTTTTCAATGTTAATTTAATATTAAATAAATGAAAAGTATTTGTATTTAATTCACAAACAATTAACATTAAATTAATATTAAAAAGTTCATTGATTTACACTTTTTTGTGCGTAGTTTTTCTAAGTAATACTAAGAAAAGCATTACTCATTGATTATCAGTAAATTAAATTTTGATTATCCGCCCCACATCATAAATGCTCCCCAGTAGTACGGGTGGGCATATTTATCTCGCATTTTTTGTTGTGCGAGTCGGAAGGCTTTTTTGCGGTCGCCAAGCAATATCCATTGCTCGTAAAATTCTTTCATCAGCTTTTGCGTAGCCCAGTCGTCCGCAAGCCAAAGACTAATGATGACGTTTTTTGCACCTGCCATTTTGAAGGCACGCTGTAGTCCATACACACCTTCTCCGTTTTTGAGGCTTCCCATGCCTGTTTCACAAGCCGAGAGTACCACTAAATCAGTATTTTCCAAAGACAAACTCATGGCTTCGTAGCCAGTGAGTAGTCCATCTTCGACGGTATCATTCCGATACGAAGTGAGTATCAGCCCAGAGGAAAGCATGGGGTCTTCGTATTGCTCTATGGTGAAAAAGCTGTGCGAAGCAATATGGAGAACGGTAGGGCTATTGCTCTGCTTAATGACAGATTCTAAGGCTTTTTCGCCTAAATACACCTCTGTTTCCCAGTTTTTGTCTTTTAATAGTTTGGCAATATTGATTACTTCCGTTTCACTCCCCTCCAAATCAGTCAAAGTAACCTCTTGGTAATTAGGTCGTCCGATGAAGACTGCTTTTGCTAACTTTTTGGGCGCGTCTGTCGCGGGAGTTTCACTGATTTCCAGCATTTCTCTCATGTTCGCCAGTGTATAAATCTCTACTTCGTCCAGCAGGTAATTTCCTGTTTCTGGATTGAGTAAACTATTGATATTAAGCTGATTATATACGCCATCAGGCGCAACGAATATCTTGGTGATGCAGTCTAAATGTGGCTTGAATGGTTGCCAATAGTGGGTATAGGAATCGAGGTCAGTTTGTTTTTCTTTGATAGCATACTTATAGGCTTTCAAATGTTGATTTTCCAAGTCTTTCCCTTCGGGCAGGTGTACGAGGCGTGGGTAGCTGTGCGTCTGTGGCGTGATGATTAGCCCTACATAATTGATGGAATCCGTCCACTGGTCGCGTTGAATATCAAAGAAACGAAACCTAATAATTTCGAGGGCGGCTTCCTCTTTTTTAAGATTTGCCTGAATAGTCTGCCATGTAACTGATTGATTTTGAGAAAATTGCTTGAAAGCGATAGACTGTTCTGCCAATATTTTTTCAATGGCATCTGCTTGTTTTTCCATTGCGCTAATGTCTTCTGCCAATATTTTGACTTTGATTTTTTTGAGGGGACTGTAAATGCGCGCCAAACGGTCTTTGATGCTTTTCCATTGTTTGAAAAGCTGGATAAGTTCCTCATTTCCACTGTTTAAGATTTGCTTGCGTACCTTGCTCGTGGCATTAAACAAAATTGCTTTGGTGGTAAGGCGATAATTCATCATCTCGCTGACGAGCTGTGGGCTATACTCACTATTTGCAAAGGCAAAGGCATTAAATTTCTCGAAGTTTTCACTCAGACTGGCATAAAAATTTTCTTTTTCTTTTTCTGATAAAAATGCAAAATAACCTTCTATCTGCACGATACAGTGCTGTAAATGAGATAGATAGTAGCTTTCTGCTTTCTCTTTTTTCTGGGTCAGTTGGTAGAACAACGCGAGCTGGATAAGGGAGGCGGCATAATCGGGGTGTTTTGTTCCTAAGACATCTGCGCGCAATTTTAGGCACTGCAAGTACAGGTTTTCTGCTTTTTCGGTGTTTCCAAGTGATTGATTGACCTTGCCCAACTGGTGCAAAACGCTGGCAAAAAGCGGGTGCTGTTCCCCAAGCTGTGCGTGGATAATTTCGCGACTTTCATCAAGTAGCGGCAATGCTTTTTCTGCTTGGTGAGTGGTCTGATAGACCTTTGCCAAGCTCATCAGCACAGAGGCATAATCGGGGTGTTGGGCTAATTTTGCTTTTTTCAAAATGCCAATGCTGTTTTTGAGCATGACCTCTGCATAGTCATAAACGCCAATTTCGCTATACAAAGTCGCCAAATTGCTTTGGTAATTGGCATATTCTGTACTTCGTTCGCCGTCATAATTTTTGATGATATTCAGGCTTTGAATGTATAAATCTTTTGCCTTTTTGTAATCACCTATTTCGTGGGCAAGTGAGGCTAAGTGATTCATTGACAGGGCGTAATCTGGATTGTTTTTGGTGAAATTTCGCAGGCGAATATCTCTACTTTTGAGATATAACTTTTCTGCTTCGGCATAATTTCCCTGACTTTGATTGACCAGTGCCAAATTATCCAAAAAAGTGGCGTAATCAGGCGTTTCTGTGGCATCAATCTGTTTGAGCAATTCCAAACTTTGCTTTATTTGACGTGTAGCTTCCTCATAATCACCTATTTCCAAGAGTAAAAATCCCTTGTTATGTGTGAGATTTGCCAGTGTTTCGGTAAGTATTACTTTGTTTTTATCTGAGGTTACTCCACCTAACTCTTTTGTAATCACTGAGATAGCTTCTTGGTTTAGCCTAATAGCCAGTGGGTAGTTGCCGATTTCGTGCGCTTCTTGGATTGCCGCAAAAAATTTGTCGTATTTCTGCTGGGCAGAAACCGTGAAGGTATAAAAAAGAAAAAATGCAAAGGAAAAAAGGGTGGTGATATTTCTCATGAATTGCTTTTACATCATTAAAACTAACTTATAGCAAACTCTAAGCCTTTTTCATCAAACTAAACGCAAATTTGGCTTGACCTTTTTTTAGTGCTATACTTTCTTGGATAGGTGCAAAAAAAGGTGTTTTGTTTTCCTCATATTTCTATAAATTTTTTATTTCCTCTACCCAAACCAGTAAAAATGGTAAGAAATACAGTAATATGGGTAAGAACTTATTGAAAAAATAGACAGAACTTTGCAAAATGATAAAATGCTCATCAAATTATGAAAAAAATAATCGCTATTTCCTGCTTTTTATTGCTATTTCACTTCGCTTTCGCCCAAAACAAAGACAGTACCCAAACGCTAAGTTTTTTCAAAGGGCAGATAACCGCCACCAATAATGGAATTTCCCTCGTACCTAATTTTTCATTGAACAACCCTGCGGCACTGTTCGACTTGTCAGTGGGCAAGGGTCGCCTCAGTTTTGACCCCATGTTTCGCTTCGGACTTAATGCAAAGCCTTGGGTATTTGTTTTTTGGTTTCGTTATAAACTCATTGCCAATAAAAAATTCTCTATGAGTATAGGCGCACACCCTTCCTATTTATTTAGAAATGAGCCTGTTACTATCAATGGAACTACAAAGGAAATGATGACTACACAACGTTACTTTGCGTGGGAAGCTACACCGACTTACCATTTTAACAAAAAGATAGGCGTAGGAATCTACTACTTGGGTTCGCATGGGCTGACCAAAGACTTGATTCAATACACTCATTTTGTAGCATTGAGGGCTATTCTATCTAATATTCCTTTGGGGAAACATCTCAATTTTTTATTTATTCCACAGGTCTATTACTTAAAGCAAGACCAAGTAACAGGCACTTACGTCAATGCAACTTTGGGGTTAGCAAAAAATAATTTTCCCGTTTCTCTCTCTGTGATTGCAAATCAAGCCGTCCAATCTGAAATAGTAGGGAAGGACTTTTTGTGGAGTGTCGGATTGGTTTATAACATTAATAAAGAGTATTATAGGAAAAGGTAATTCTTGTTTTATTCCAAATAAACCATTTACTTTTATAAATTTGCGCTTCTCAAAATAGTGATTTTTTATTGGGTTAATCTATTATATAAAATGATTGGTAAAGGTGAGTTATTAGAACTATTAACAGATATTGAAAGTGCAAGAGTAGAAAGAACTACTTCAACAAAAAATACAGATAAATTTGGTGAAGCAATTTGTGCATTTGCAAATGATTTGCCTAATTATCAGAAATTTGGCTATCTAATTATTGGTGCAGATGACAAAACAGGAAAATTATCTGGATTAAAAGTTACAGACGAGCTATTACAAAACTTAGCTGGGATAAGAACTGATGGCAATATCGTACCGCCACCAATTTTATCAGTTGAAAAGTTTTCTTTTGAAGAAGGAGAACTTGCAGTTGTGGAAGTAGCTCCTCATTTTCAACCACCTGTCAGATACAAAGGAAGAGTTTGGATAAGAAATGGTCCAAGAAAAGCGATTGCAAATGAAGGCGAAGAACGAATTTTGTCTGAAAAAAGGTCTTCTTTTGCCAGAGCTTATGAAACTCAACCATGCCACGATAGTAATATAGATGATTTGAGTTTAGATATTTTTAAATTATCCTATTTGCCTTCTGCTATTGATGAAGAAACATTAGAGAGAAACCATAGAGATATAAAAGAGCAATTAGCTTCATTAAAATTTTTTGACCTCAAAGCTGATAAGCCTACAAATACTGGAATAATTATGTTTGGCAAAAATCCAAGATTTTTTCTTAGTGGCAATTATATTCAATATGTACGATTTAAAGGGAATGAAATGACAGATGAGGTAGATTTTGCGAAGGAGTTTTCAGGAGATTTATCTACTGAATTAAGAGTGCTTGACGATTTTATTCAATATCAAATTATAAAAGAAAAACTGGAACAAGTTTCAACACTTCGAGAAAGAAAAATAGAAAACTATCCTCATTGGGCTATCAGAGAGCTACTCCTGAATGCAATCGTTCATAGAGATTATCAATCTTCTGCACCTATTAAATTCTATGAGTTTCCAAACAGAATAGAAATAATGAATCCAGGAGGTCTTTATGGTAATGCTCGCCCTGAAAATTTTCCCAATATGAATGATTACCGAAATCCTGAATTGGCATCAATTATTAAAAATTTAGGGTATGTCAATAAATTTAATTGGTTGTCTGACAATTTTTGTGGAGTCGGATAAAAGCCCTATCTTTGTGCATGGAAAACTTGAGCGTTTATGAGGTTCTTCTGAACCTACCATCGTTGCAAATATCGTCAGTAGTTTTGGAAAAAAC
>JAAFJS010000220.1 GCA_013298985.1 Cytophagales bacterium | reverse complement strand
CCTGATTAAGCAAGATATTGATGTACTCATTGACAAAATAGATAGCAATAAATCTCTTGTTTCTGCATTAGTAACAAGCCTTGTTAAGAAAATCTACGAACCCAAACAGGATATTCGTTTGCACAGAGGAGATAATCTCAAAATTAGAGATAAAAAATTGAAAGCCTGTTTTTTGAATATTTTTGAGCAGGTAGAAGTGTTAAATTCCAATCCAAAAGATTACCTGAATTACATTTTTGCAAAATTGATAGCACTTTCCAAAATAGAAAAAGCACTATTTGAAAGCACAAACTTGCAAAGTGGAAATTTAGAAGGCTTGAATATTCATTTGATTATCAAAATGTTACAAGAACACTTTGACACTAAACAAAGCTCTCGTTTGCCTGTGGTGGCAATTTATGCCATTTATGAAATGCTATTACCAAAATTTGAAAGATATAAAAATAAAAAATTAGTAAATTTGCAAGTTCATACTTCATCAGATAAACATGGATTTGGAGATATTGAAATCTATACAAATGATAATCAACCTTTTGAAGTTGTAGAAATCAAACATAACATTCCAATAGACAAGTATTTGGTTTTTGATATTGCCAAGAAAACGCAAAATATCAAAATAGACAGGTATTACATTTTGACCACTTTTGCAAATGGTTTTGCGAGTGCAGAAAGTGAAAAGGAAGTTACAGGATATATTTTGGAACTCAAAAAAACGCAAGGTATTGACATCATAGCCAATGGCATCATCACAACCTTGAAATATTACTTGCGTTTTATTGACAACTATCAAGAATTTATAGACGTTTATACTCAAAATTTGATTAAAGACGCTAAAAATTCTACTGAAATAAAGTGGTGCGACAATTCGCAATTTTCACTTGGAAAAGTGGACAGAGATACTCAAAAAGTACGAGTTACCCATAGAATAAACAAAACCAACATTCTACAAAATCATGCTCAAATCTCAATACGTTATCGTTTTAATCGCCATCATTGGCATATTAGGGCTTTTCCTACTGCCCAAGTCGGTGGTAAGCAATAAAAATAAAGCGATAGCACAAGCCAAAAGCCCAAGTGAAACCATAGAAAAAGATTCCACAATGCAGCCCGATGTAGCTGAAGCTCACCAAGTTGCACTTTCAAAAGAACAAATAAGCCAGTTGGAAAGGCTCAGACCGCTTTTTTTCAACGCAAAAACAGCAAAAGAAAAAAGTGCTTATTTTGACAGCCTTTCTATCGTTTTTCGCCCCGCCAATCTCATAGATAGCATCGCTTTTTATGCAGAAAACTTGGCAACGCAGTTTCCTACTATTCAAACTTATTTTGCCACTGCTGATGCTTATTATGACGTTTTTAGCTTTGCTATGAATGAGCAAAAAGTGAAAAGTGCCGCAGAAAAAGCGCGTATTTACTATGAAAAAATCTTAGCACAAGCACCCGAAAACTCAGCTGCCAAAGTCAAGCTGGGCGTAACTTATACTATCACCGCTACGCCTATGCAAGGAATCAAAATGATACGCGAAGTATTAGAAAAGGAGCCTGATAATCAACTGGCTTTGTTTAATTTAGGTTTGCTATCCATGCAGTCAGGGCAATACGAAAAAGCCGTAGAACGTTTTGAAAGACTGCTCGTTATCAATCCCAAAGATGTCAATTCCTGCTTGCTTTTGGGGCAGAGTTTGGTAAATCTCAACAAAGGCAAAGAAGCGATTGAGAGAATGGAAAAATTCAAAGCCAATCTTTCTGATTCGCCAGTCGATACAGAAATTAAGCAAAGAATAGATGTTTTTTTAGCAGATTTACGAAAATAACTTTGGCGACAGTTCATAACTTTGGCAATAGTTTTACAGCTTTGCCCACAGTTTGTATAAGTAAATTCATTTGTTAAATGATAACTAATCCATGAAAAAACTTTTATTTTTTGTACTGATTTTAATGATAGGGTGTCAAAATTCTACTCAAAAGACAATGGAAATTCCTAATGAACAATTTGATATTCAGGGACATAGAGGCTGTCGTGGATTGATGCCCGAAAACACCATTCCTGCTTTCCTCAAAGCGGTAGAACTTGGTGTAACTACACTGGAACTGGACGTGGTGGTGAGTAAAGATGGGCAGTTGGTGGTTTCGCATGAGCCTTACCTTTCGCCCGTTTTTTGTAAAGGCTTGCAAGGTGAGGACTTCGAAGATGAATACAAATATAATCTCTATCAGATGACTTATGAGGAGATAAGTAGCTGTGATTGTGGCAGTAAGGTTCACCCGAAGTATCCTGAGCAGCAAAAAATGAAGGTAAGCAAACCATTACTAAACGCGGTCATTGATACAGTTGAAGCCTACATTAAAGAGAAAAAATTGCCGCTAATAAATTATAATATTGAAACCAAATCTGAACCAAAAACAGATAATATAGCACACCCTGCGCCTGCTGAGTTTGTCAATCTTCTTTATACGGCTTTGAAAGCAAAAAATATTTTAGCACGCGCCACTGTTCAGTCTTTTGATATTCGTACTTTGCAGGAAATCAAGAAGTTAGACCCTACTCTTTCGCTTGCTTTGCTCATTGGTGAAAAGCCATATTTTGAAAAAAATGTTCAGGAGTTAGGTTTTAAGCCTGCTATTTACAGTCCTTATTACGTATTGGTAACTGACTCATTAATTACATATTGTAGAAAAGAAGGCATCAAACTGATTCCTTGGACAGTAAATGACTATGAAACGATGCTCAAACTCAAAAAACAAGGTGTTGATGGCTTGATTACGGACTATCCTGACAGGGCGATGAAATTGGTAAGGTAGTCTGGTTTTATGTCATTAGTTTTGATTATTCCGATTCACTTGGATAGATTCGTTTGAGTGCTAAATCGCGCATAGGCGAGATAATCATAGGCACTTGCTCAACCACGACCGAGCTGGGGTCTAAGCCAAACCAATCTTCTGCTGTAGAGCTTACCTTTTTGATGGTAAAATAACTTTCCATCACCAAGTCGTCATACCATTTGAGTTCGCTGGCATTGGAGAGGAAACTTTCCAAAATCACAAATTTGAAGTCGCCCAGTGCTTTTTCACCAATCATTTTTTGGTAATCTGCGGCGTGTCCCAGATTGACTTCTTTGTTTTTGATGAGATTAGCCAGTACAAAACGGAAGAAGTAATCTACACGTAGCTCCACGCGGAAGCCTATATAAAAAGTTATCCACAAAATGTCGTCTTGGACGATATTATCCACTTTATAATTCATGGTATAAGGTTCGTCGGTAATCTCGATGTGGACAAACCAATAAATATCAGCACTTTTGGGTTTGCCTACAAAAATGGAATCTATAATTTTTTTCTCTATAAATCGTTTGTCGTCAGAGCTGGTCATATACACCAAGTGGGTGATGTATTTTTCATAATTTTTGTCAGCACTCAGTTTCATTAATTCTGATTCATACGGAGTAAATCGTGCCATTTCCTTCAATGAGCCTACAATGATTCGCGAGCGCAACCATACGACCATCACAAAAGCAATCACAGAGGCAATCGCCAGAGAGAACCAGCCACCATGTGGAAATTTTTCGAGGTTTGCTACTAAAAATGCGCCTTCAATAGCGGTGTATAAAAGTGCAAAAAATAAGATAAGTATGTATGACCAGCCCCGAATGGTGCGGAGATAATAAACTAATAAAGTGCTGGTCATCATCATGGTTAGCGTAATAGCCAAGCCATAAGCCGCCTCCATTGCAGAGGATTCGCGGAAGTACAAAACCACTACAATACAGCCTATTGCCAAAATGAGGTTCATACTTGCTACGTATAGCTGCCCGCGCATATTGGTTGGGTAAGTCAGCTTTACCTTAGGCCACAGCCCAAGGTGTATCGCCTCGCTAATGAGGGTAAATGAACCAGAAATCAATGCCTGACTTGCGATGATTGCCGCCATCGTCGCGATGCCAATGCCTACCATCAAAAACCAATCGGGCATAATCTCAAAAAATGGATTTCTGCCGTTCAGCGTGCCACCTGCTGAGTTGAGCAACCACGCACCCTGCCCAAAATAGTTGATGAGCAATGTCGTTTTTACAGCCACCCAAGAAATCCTGATGTTCTGCCGTCCGCAATGCCCCAAATCAGAGTAAAGTGCTTCCGCGCCTGTGGTACATAGAAAAACTGCACCTAATAACCAAAAACCTTCTGGATAATTTACCAACAAATCAAAGGCATAATGAGGGCTTAACGCCCAAAAAACGTGAGGATTGGCGAGCATAGAAAAGCCTCCTAAAATCGCAAGCATAGAAAACCAAATTAACATCATAGGACCAAAAGCCTTGCCTACTGCCGAAGTGCCAAAGCGTTGGAAGAAAAATAAAAGAACAATAATTACAATAACGATAGGTACAGTAGGAATGTCTGGGTAGAGAATCCGCAAGCCCTCCACCGCCGAAGAAACAGAAATGGGAGGCGTAATCATGCCATCAGCCAGCAATGCACTACCGCCAATGATAGCGGGTATGGTCAGCCACTTACCGCGCTTGCGAACCAGCGCGTAGAGGGAAAATACACCACCTTCGCCGTTATTGTCCGCCCGAAGTGTGAGAATCACGTATTTGAGGGTAGTCTGGAGGGTGAGCGTCCAAAAAACGCAAGAAAGCCCACCCAAAATCAGTTGTTCGGTGATGACTTTATCACCCACGATGGATTTCATTACATATAGTGGCGAAGTGCCTATATCGCCATAAATAATGCCCAAAGTAACTAAAAGACTGGCAAAGGTAACTTTATTAACATCGTGGGAATGAGATTCTTGCATAGGTTTGGATAAGTTGTTTACCAAAGCTAAACATTTTTTTTGGAATACCAAAGTTAATCTTTTACTTTTCTCACCTTCTGGAAGTTGGTGGAGGCATCTATCATTTTTGTCCAGCTTACCCTTGTGCCTGTGAACAAGGATTCATAAAAATACTGGTGGTCTTCGATGACAATCTTGCACCTGCCCAGCTCATAGCGTAGTGCCTCTACCACATCACCTTCCTGAAGGGTCATACCGTCCAAGTCCGAAAGTTCGGGCATGGGTTTCACGCCATTTTCGCTTTTTTTTGTCTTTTTAAAAAAATTAAACATATATTTGATTATTGAATCTGCACTAATGATTTGGGTGCAAATTAATAAAATTCATGCGTGTTTTCTCAAAATAAGTTACTGAATAAAATGGGCTTGGAGTATTATTTTTTATAAATTTTGTAAAATTTGTATTTAATTGCTGTTTATTACTCAATAGATTTTTATTTTATGGATAAAAAAACATTTTTCTTAGTATTGCTGGCTGTCATTGGCATTGTAGGCTACTTGGGCTGGGGGCAATATCAAAAGTCGATTGATGAGGAACGTCAGTTTCGCGTACGCTTGCTCGAAGATGAGCAAAGACACCAAAAGGAATTGATTGAGGCACAGCGCAAGGCAGAAGAGGAAAAACGATTGGCTGAGGAGCAAAGGAAGTCAGAAGAAAACCAGCAGTTAAAAGCTGAAAATCAGGAAATTAGACAAGCTATTTTACAAAAGAAAGTAGATGCAATGGCGCAAGTCAAAGGCATCATAGAGAGCAAAGGCAATGGGATTATTGAAAGGAATGAGGCTGACCAAGTGTGGGCAAGAAAAATCACTGAAGTAACGCTGATGCACGCTGATTCGCTTTGTACTTATAGCTACAAAACAGGGATAGAAGGCGAAGTATTGGTCGATATCAACTTCAATATCATTCAGTTAGGTAATGTGAAATACACAAGTGAGAAATCTGCAAAGACTAATTATGACTTTTTGGAACTAACCTCGAAGTATGAGCAAAAGGTTTTTGGCTATTGTGAAAAAGGACTAAATAAATCTAATTGTGATAAAAACAAAGAAATTAGTTCGTTTAAAATCTTTTTGAATAATAAAAAGTCAGTGGAAATGCTCCAAAAAAACATGGAAATACTCAAAAAACTATATGTTAATGACTTTGAAACGCTGAAGAAAATGTATAAAGCGAATGAGTTATAAGAAAGTAAAATCAAAAATTAGACTTCTTGCAAAAGTGTTTTTTTATCTGCCTCACCCTTACCCTTACCCTCTACTTTTGAGAGGGAAAAACTGCTAATTCGCAAAAAGTCTATGCTTTTTCATTGCTTTGTAGCGAACATTCAACGAAGTTTGTGTAATTTTCTGCCAAAACAGGACAATTAAATTCCTTTTAGTAAATATTGAAAATAAAACATCAAATACAATATGACAGACCTTTTTATTACTGATAAACTCAAAGCCTTACTGCCTCGTATTCAGGCATTTGTCCGCGAAGAAGTAGTGCCTGTGGAAAAAATGCTACATCAAAAGTCTTTTATCCAACTGGAAAAAGAAGAATTACTCGCCTTGCGCCAAAAAGCAAAAAAGGAAGGACTTTGGGCTCCTCATCTGTCTGAAAAAGAAGGCGGTGTGGGCTTGTCCCTTACCGAATTTGGGCAAGTAAGCGAGGTGCTGGGCTATTCTCCTATTGGGCATTTCGTTTTTAACTGCCAAGCACCTGACATTGGCAATATGGAACTTTTGCACAAATACGCTTCTTCTGTGCTGAAAGACAAGTATTTACACCCGTTACAGCAGGGAGAAATTCGTTCGTGTTTCTCTATGACCGAACCCGAATTTGCTGGCTCAAACCCTACGCGTATGGCTACCACTGCCCTCAAAGATGGCAATGAATACGTCATTAACGGGCATAAATGGTTCACTTCCTCTGCTGACGGAGCCTCTTTTGCGGTGGTGATGGCTGTTACAGATACCGAAGAAAGTGCCAGCGCGCACGCCAAAGCAAGCATGATTATCGTGCCTACGGACAATGTAGGCTTCAAATTTATCAGAAATATCTCCATCATGGGCGAGGCTGGCTCTGGGCATAGCAGCCATGCAGAGGTGCGTTATGAAAACTGCCGAGTGCCTTTGGCGAACTTAGTGGGCAAGGAAGGCGAAGGCTTTAAACTGGCACAAGAACGACTCGGACCTGGACGTATTCATCACTGTATGAGGTGGATAGGCATTTGCGAACGCGCTTTTGAGATGATGTGTACTTATGCCGCCAAACGTGAACTTGCCGTAAACGTACCCATTGCCAGCAAACAAATCGCCCAACAATGGATAGCGCAAAGCAGGGCGGAAATCAACGCTGCGCGCTACATGGTCTTACATACTGCTTACGGAATCGACAAAAATGGGGCAGCGGCAACTCGCGTAGAAATTTCTACAATTAAGTTCTTCGTTGCCAATGTATTAAAAGAAGTGTTAGACCGCGCTATCCAAGTACATGGCGGGTTGGGCATTACAGACGATACGATTTTGTCCAGTTGGTACAGGCACGAACGCGCCGCACGCATCTACGACGGACCTGACGAAGTGCATCAGTACGTAGTGGCAAGGGAAGAACTCAAAAAATATGGTGTAAAACTATAAACTCTGCCAACCCAACTTTGCCAACAGCTTTAGCTTTGGCAACAGTTATTAGCAAAAAAACATAAAAACCAGTTATCAAGCAAGTTGATAACTGGTTTTTATTATAATAACTTATTGATTTACTGTTGTTTAACGATTCGTACAGAAGTCCGCCTATTCTCCTGATGTTGCACTTCCGTTTTCGCCCCTTTGATTTTGGGCAAATCTTCACCGTATCCTTTGGCAATCATTTTTTCGGCAGGTATGCCTTTGGAAACCAAGTATTTAACGGCAGAGTTTGCCCTGCGTTGCGCTAACTTGCGATTGTAAGTTGCCGAGCCGCGTTCGTCTGTGTGTGAACCTAATTCAATCGTGGTATTTGGAAATTCTTTGTAATAATCGAGTAGGAAATTAGAAAAATCGTCTAAAAGTTTTCCTGCATCTGCGGTAATTCTTGCGCTGTCATATTCATACAAAATCTCCAACTCGATGGGGTCGCGGCGTTTGGGTTTTCCTGTGCTGTCCACAGGCGTAAACTCATTGACCCTCAGCACCAATTCCGTATCGAAATAGATGATATTTTCCGTTTTGGGTAGCTTGCTCACATCTACACCTCTGCCAACGGTAGAGTACGAATTTTCTCCACTCAGATAGCTGATTTTCTGACCATTAAGTTTATAAATTTTATCTATTTCCACAGGTTTTGGGAAGAGGAATTTACCTGAGCCATCAGAAACCAAAGAATCAATAGGCGTTCCATTGTTATCTGATAGTTTTACATTTACACTGGTCAGCGTTTTTTGTTCATTTTTAATATTCACTGAATAAGTTGTGCCTCTCAGATAATAAGTTACTGTTTTCTTTACGTCCAGCGAATCATTGTAAAAATAATAAATATCATCATCTCCTTTGCCACCACTGCGATTAGAAGAAAAATAACCAGAAACCTTGCTCTTGTAGGCAATCCCAAAATCGTCTGCACTGGAATTCATGGGCGTTCCCACATTCTTAATTTTTGCCTGCAAAATTGGTTTTTTGGTAACTGTATCCATGCCAACTTGCACAGTATCAACCACAAAAATATCCAATCCGCCCAAGCCCTGATGCCCAGAAGACGCAAAGAAAAATCTGCCATCAGGAGCAACGTAGGGGAACATTTCGTCGCCTACTGTATTGACCAATTTGCCCAAGTTTTGCGGTCTTGACCATGTACCTTGATTGAGTTTGGAAAAGTAAATATCGTTGCCACCTACTGCGCCACCTTTGCGGTTCGAGGAAAAATAAAGCGTTTTGCCATCAGGCGAATAGGCAGGGCAAGCGTCCCAAGTTTCTTCCAAACTTAGCTTGTCAAGTAACTCAGGGTCAGTCCATTTGCCCTCTTCCAATCTACTTGCAAATAAGTTTACGTCTTTGTGCGTTTCTTTTTTCTGACCGCTATTGCTTCGTGCAAAAATCACTTGTTTCCCGTTTTTGGTAAAGGTTGCCTCTGCCTCGTGATGTCCGTCCAAGTTGATATTATCGCCAAAAAAAGTTTGGACAGAGCCAGTATTTTTAATCGTATCTGTAAACTCAAAAGCATATAAATCTTGGAAACCTGTGCCATTCGTTTCGAATACTTTTTCCTTGCGCCTGTCGCTGGCAAAAATCAATTTTTCGCCGTACATCACAGGAGAAAACTCTCCTGCCTCTGTATTGAGATATTCCAGATTAGAAATGGTGGTATAGGACGGATTTTTGAGGATTTTGTCAATTTCCTTCAAGTTTTTTGCTTCCTGCGCTGCCAGCTGCATGAGTGCCGCGTCTGCGCCAGATTTAGAATATTTTTCTAAATAAGCCGCTGCCTCTGCGTACTGCTCGTTTGCTTTGAGGGCATACCCCATGTAAAAGTTTAATTTTGAGCCTTTTACCTTGCCTTCCAGCGCAGTGCGATAGTAGGGCATGGCTTCTTTGATACGGTTGGAGAGGCGATAACACTCGCCAATCTGGTAGTTGATTTGAGGTGCATCGGGCGAGTTGGCTTTCAACTGTTTTTGATAAAGACCAATCGCAGTTTCGTATTCAGCCGCATCAAAGCTACTTTTTGCCTTCTGCATAGGAGTCATACAAGCAGAAAACGCAACGAGTACAAGCAAAAACAATAATTTATTCATAGAATTTAATTGAAGGACAAAAATTTTTGACTTAAATAAGAATAAGTAATTATGAATTATTAGTTATGAGTTATAAATTAATCGTAGCGGTGAACCATATAATTTGTTAATAATCAATATATTATGCAATAATTATAATGTACTAAGCTAATTTTATGTAGCGACTTAAACCAAAACTGATTCGTTTTCATTGTTATCAAGACGAATAGTTTGAGGTAAATCGTTGCAAAACGTATAAGCAAAAATAAAAAAAAATCACCACAAATCTCACAATTATCAGAAAACTAAAAAATTTCATCAGATAAAAATGATAAATTGCATT
>JAAFJS010000022.1 GCA_013298985.1 Cytophagales bacterium | reverse complement strand
TAGGCAAATCTACATCAAAAGAAAATTCAAAACTTCCATCTTGCTTGATAGTTTGTGTTAAAGTTTCACCAACATAAAACTCAGAATAAGTGAGTGTTATCTCACTAACGGGTGCATTTTCTATTTTACCTGCAATTTTTACTTGAGAAATTGCAAGGAAGGCATTGAAAACAAAGAAAGTAACAAAAAATAATTTTTTCATTTTTTTAGTAGATTTGTGGTATGGGTTGTTAATGAGATTTTAAAAGCGAATATATAGAAATTTTAGGGTAAAATGAAAGTAAGAGATTATTTTTGTGGTGTCTAATTTCTTAAAACTGGCACATTGAAAAACAAAAAGCAGCAAACTTGCGAGCGTCGCACCGCTCACAAGTTTGCTTTTTTATATGCCATTGTCTGTGTCCGCACAGACAACCTTACTCCACTTCCACCGTTGTCAGTTCCTCACTCACGACCTGTTTCTTCCCACCAAACCACTTTTCCAGTTTCTCTTTCGCCAAATCTACTGTATAGTACATTACAGGCACGAGGACAATGGTGAGAAACATCGAACTGAGCAAACCGCCAATCAGCACCCACGCCAAGCCATTTTTCCACTCTGCACCTGCGCCCTTCGCTATCGCAATCGGAATCATGCCGAATACCATTGCCACCGTAGTCATCAGGATAGGGCGCATACGTTCTTTGACCGATTCGAGCAGTGCGTCATACGTTTTCTTGCCTTTTTCTTTGAGGTGATTGGTGAAATCGACAATCAAAATCGCGTTTTTCATCACCAAACCCAAGAGCATAATCACGCCCAGCCCTGCAAAAATACTGAAATTGGACATGGACAGATTCAGTGCCAGCAACGCGCCAATCATTGCCACAGGAATCGAGAAAAGCACCACAAAAGGATAAATATAATTGTCATAAAGCGCGACCATAATCAGATACACCAAGACCAAAGAAGCAAGCAATGCCAGCCCCATCGCCCCAAAAGACTCATTTTGTCGCTTGATGTCGCCGCCCCATTTGAGGTCAATGCCTGCGGGTAATGGGTTGGCTTTGAGCTGTTTATCAATGTCTTGGGCAACTGTACCAGAGCCTCGCCCCAGGTTATACGAAGTTACTGTAACTGAGCCTCTGCGGTCTTTGCGCTCCAAAACGGAAGGCGCAGTGCTTTGGGTAATTTTGGCAAATTGAGAAAGTTTTATCAGTTGTCCTTGCGCGTTGAGGAAGGCTACAGACTTGACATCTTCGGGATTTTTGCGGTCAAAGGCATCTAACATCACTCGAATATCGTAGTCGTTGCCGCCTTCGCGGTATTTGGAATCGTCATTTCCCGAAAAAGCATTTTGCAATGTCGCGCCTACGGTTGCGATATTTAAACCCAACTGCGCCATTTTCTCTCTATCCAGCTCTATTCGCAGTTCGGGATTACCTGCCTCTACCGAAACCTGCACATCATTTGCGCCTGGTGTGTTTACAATCAAGGTTTTCAGCTTATTAGCCGTTGCAATCACTTGTTCATAATTTTCGCCACTGAGTATAATTTCAATGGGAGCCTGCCCTGAATTTACCAGCCCTATTACAGAAGAAGAGATATCAATACTCGCAAATTTTTCTGCTAACTCCTTGCGAACCTGAATCATATATTTTTCTGAACTTACCCGATTTATCTGTGAAGTAGGTAATAACTGCACCGTCATTTCTGACCTATTTTCCGAACCCAAGCCAGAGGCAAATGCACCTGTGGTAGAGCCTGCCACATTTGAATAGACATAATCTACTTCGGGTTTTTTCAAAATATAATCTTCTATCTGTTTGGTAACTAAGTTGTTGCGCTGCAAAGATGTGTTTTTGTCGTATTGCATTCTTAGTATAAATTTTCCTTGGTCACCTTGCGCTACCAATTCCTGCCCCAAAATGCCTAACTTCATCACCTGTCCAATGCCCACAAAAAGTAAAACAATCATGCCCAGCGTTATCAATTTATGGTTTAACGCCCAGCGCACCAATTTGACGTATCCATTCGTAAAACTGTCCAACCCTTTCTCAAATTGAATTAACAACCATTGCAAGGGATTTTTTGGGTTCAGGTGCGTAACCTGCGAGAAACGGGAGGCGAGCCAAGGCGTAAGTGTAAAGCAAACGAACAAGCTCATCAGGGTCGTAACGACCACAATCACAGAGAATTGACGCAAAATATCTGCAATCACTGTATTTACAAAAGTGATAGGCAGGAACACAACCACGTCGACCAGCGTAATAGAAATCGCAGAAAAACCAATTTCATTTCTGCCGTCCAAAGCCGCCTGCCGCTTGTCTTTGCCCATTTCTAAGTGCCGATAAATATTTTCTAACACCACAATCGAGTCATCTACCAAAATCCCCACCACCAAACTCATTGCCAGCAAAGTCATTAGGTTCAATGTGTAGCCCATGAGCCACATCGCCAGCAACGAAGAAACCAAAGAAGCAGGAATGGAAATCATCACAATCAACGAGTTACGCAAGCTGTGCAGGAAAACTAACATCACCAAAGAAACCAAGACAATGGCAATTTCTAAATCATGCACCACAGCATTAACAGAGTCTAAGGTAAACAAAGAAACATCATCTGCAATGATAAATCTCAACTCCTCTTTAGCATATTTTTTTTCTAACGCTGTGGCTTTCTGGCGAATCGTTTTTGCTGTTAAAACTGCATTTGCATCAGCTTGTTTTTTAATTCGCAGCCCAATTCCATTTTGTCCATTAAAACGAATCACACTCGAAATATCTCTCACGCCATCAATAATTTCTGCCACCTCACTCAATCGGATAGGGCTACCCATTGGCGGAGTGCCACTCATAGGTGTAAAAATGACCAAGTTTTTCAAATCGTCCATGGAGGATATTTTCCCTGCCAGCTTTACAGTCATCTGATTATCAGCACCTTTTACCTTCCCTGTTGGAAATTCCATATTTGCCTGCTTAATTGCCTGTGTAACTTGTAAAAGGGAAATTTTATAAAATTGGAGTTTCTCCTTGTCCACATTTACGCGTACCTGCCTTTCTTCTCCGCCAAGCATATCTATCTGTGCTACGCCTTTGAGTTGCTGTAACTGAGGTAAAATCTCTGTTTTCATTTTAGCAAACATCACTTTATCAGGCAGATTCGAATTGACAGAAACCTGCATGATAGGCTGGTCATTAATCGCAATTTTAGAAATCGTAGGCGATTGTACCTCCGCAGGCATGGTGCGCTTCATGTTATCTATCTTGCGCTGTGCATCTTGAGTAGCCAAATCGAGGTCTGTACCATGCTTAAAATTGACAATCACAATCGAGGCATTTTCCAGTGATTTGGAAGTGATGTCATCAATATTTTCCAAGCCTGAAATTGCATCTTCTATTTTTTTTGTTACCGAGTTTTCGACTTCCGAAGGTGATGCACCAGGATAAACGGTGGTAATCGTAATGACAGGTGGTGAAAAGTCTGGCATCAGCTCATACCCCAAATTTTGGTAGGCAAAAATTCCTCCCAAAGCCAACACACTGAAAATCACTATGATAAGTGAAGGTCGTTTGATTGCTATTTCTGTTAAACTCATCTTAATTAAATAGTTAAATGGTTAGATAGTTTGTAGTTAGTCATCTCATTAATAATTAGTTATTCGTAATTAGTCATTAATGATTAGTCATTCATTCATTCTCTCACGAGTATTCCATTTTCTAAGTTTACCTGACCGCTAAGAATGATAGTTTCACCTTCCTTCAAGCCTGCAATCACCTCATAAAACTCATTTGTTCCTGCACCTATCTGAATATCACGCAGTTGCGCTTTTCCATTTTCTACTACATACACTTGCGGTTGCTTTGCCGTACCTATCAGTGCTGCGCGAGGAATGGTCAAAGTGCTTGCACTGAGTACGTTATCAAAAACTACTGAACCGTACATACCCGCACGCAAGAGATTTGCATTGCTATTGCTCACCAAAATCTGCACAGGATAGTTGTGGGCATTATCACCTTTGGCACTTATCATGCTTACTCTCCCTGCGAACTGCTGCTCAGGAAAAACGTCCGTAGCCACATTGACACTTTGCCCTTCTTTGAACTTCAAAATGTCCTTTTCTGGCACATTAATTACTAACTTAACTGCTGAAATATCAGTGAGTTGTGCCAAAGGTGCGCCTGCGCCAAGCACTGAACCTAAGTCAAACATTTTCGCTGTAATCGTGCCACTAAAAGGCGCAACAATTGTCGTATTTTTCAACTGTTTTTGTAAAACTTTCAGTTGAGATTCTGCTGCTTTTGCCGCCAAATTTGCCTTTTCTAATTGAATTTGGGCAACCGCTTCGCCTTTGGTGAGGTTTTGATAACGCTTCACATCTGCTTGGGTTTCATCATAATTTGCCTGCGCCGCAAGTAGCTGATATTGAAGAATATCGCTATCTACTTGGGCAATTAACTGCCCTGCACTGACGCGGTCGCCCTCGCTGATACCTACCTTGACGACCTTGCCGTTCGTTTCAGCTAAAATTCTAATTTCACGATTTGGCTCAAACGTGCCGAGCCAAGTTTGTGGCTGACGGAGTTCTTGGAGAATAACTTTGCCTGTTTTGACCAACACTTTGGTATTGGGGTCGTTGCGATAAACTTTCTCCTCTGCCACCTTTTTATTTTCCGATAACTTCCATGCAGTCAAGCCGATAGCAACAACTATAACAAGCGCAATGATTAATTTTTTCATATATTTTTTGAATGATTAAATAGCTTAATAGTTAGATAGTTGAATGGTTATATTGTTCTTTTGGGTAGTATAAGACGAAATAGTATTGCTTGTATTTATTATTAATTAGTCATTGGTAATTGGTAATTTTTCATTCCAGATTCCAGATTTTGCATTTTCATTCCAGATTTTGCATTTCATTTATTTATCAATGTTCCGTTTGCTTTTTTCAATTCCAATTCAGCCATTCTCACCTTCACCAAAGAAGTCAGATAGTTCGTTTGTGCCTCTTTGAGTGCGTTTTCGGAGTTCAAAATGTCATTGATGCCTACGATTCCTTCCTTGAATTGGAGTTGCGTTTGCTCATAGACTTTTTGCGCCAGATTCATGTTAGTTTGCTGAAAAGTAAGAGTTTTTAGATTGACTTTCAAGGTATTACGTGCATTTACCATTTCACGATTTGTATTTTCCTTGAACATCAGCACTTGGTTGTCCAATTTTTTGAGTTCTATTTTCTTTTGGCGCATTTTGAACATTTTATTGAAGCCGTCAAAGAGATTCATTTGCAACTGTACGCCCACAAAACTCACTGGAAATGAGGTATAAGCAAGTTCGCCTGACTTAGCAAAACCTTGGCGTGCGTACTGCCCTACAAGGGAAACAATAGGGAAATAGCCGCTACTGATTACTTTTTGCTCATACCCGTTGAGGATTTTATATACTTCAAGTAGCTTATAATCAGTGCGTTGCTCTGCATTACCAGCTTCCTGTGTAAGTACATTCAGGTCTGTTTGCACATCAGTTTGGATTTCCAAAGGTGTTTCTTGGGGAGTATTGATAAGAAACTTTAATAAGCTAATAAGCTGTGTATAAGTATTTTGTAAATTTTCAATTTGTGTTTCTAAGTTTGCACGATTCACTTCCAAACGATTTACGTCCGTTTTCTTTGCTAACTGGTTCTGATAGAGCAAGTTAGTAATTTCCGTAAGTTTGAGCATAGAAGTCAAATTCTTTTTTAACAACTCAATCTGTTGTGCTAAACTTTGGGCGTTATAATAGGTAGCACTTATATTATATACGACATCTTCTTGACTTTTAATCAGTTGCAACTGGGAAAGCTCACTCGCTGTCTTTGCCGCCCTCAGTCCTATAAAAAGTTGTGCGTTAAACAATGCCTGATTTGCCACAATGCCTACGGTTGTGGTAGTAGGCACGCCAAACTGCAAAGCACGAAATTCGCCAGGCTTACCGCCAAAAGCGGCTGCGGGAGCTAATTGAGTGGCTATCTGTGTGTTATACTGATAATTAGCACTGAGATTGACCTGCGGAAACAAGCCCGCCTTGACTTCGCTGATTTTGTCTTGGGTCAGGTCTATCTCATAGCGAGCAGATTTGATGCTGAGGTTTTCCTGCAATGCTTTTGTAATGCACTGCTCCAAGCTCAGTACAGTCGTCTGCGCGTGTGCCAGACTGAAAAACCACAGAAAAATGATAATGACAAAGAGATATTTTTTCATTGGTTTATTTTTAACTAAATGATTTTATTTAATGATTTAACTATTTGGTCAAATTGAGTTCAAAAAAATTTAAAGCTTTATGGCATTGATGATAAACTCGACTACGTGCTTTTTGCGCTGCTCCATGAGCATAAAAAACTGCTCGTCAGTTATGCCAAAAGAAGTCTGGAAAATAGGCTTTGCAATAAAAGGAAAGGCACTTAATGACATAATATTCATAAAAAGTTGCACTGGATTAATGGGTCTAATATGCCCCAAGTTGATTCCTTCTTGGATTTGCTCTACCAGTTTAATTGGCAGTTTGATGGTATCTTGCAAAAATTTTTTAATAAATTCAGGGTTTTGATTTGCTTCATTCATAATAAAAGCAGGAATATATGGGTTTTCTATTTCTATTTGTATATGTGCCTCTATTATTTTTTCTATTTTTTGGAATAAATTGAGGTCTGCACTTTCCACCAATGCGTTTACGGTCATAAACATTTTTTTGCTTCCTTCCTCAAATATTTTTTCAAATAGCTTGTCCTTGCTACGAAAATAATAGTGCAATAAAGCCTTGTTGATGCCTGCCTCGTCTGCGATGTCTTGCATACGTGCGCCCGATAAGCCTTTCTTAGTGAATACTTTGCGTGCTGCTACTATGATTTTTTCTTCGGTAGAGAGGTATATCTGGTCTTTGATAATCGCTGTTTTATTGCTTTCTGTCATGTCTGATTTTTTATATGATGCCACAAAGTAAAAAGAAAAAAATGAATTGTCCAACTAATTTAATAAAAAAGTTTAACTATTTGATTAATTTTTTTGAATAATCGAGAAGTCGTTAAAAAATTAGAGTAAAAAACATGAACGATAGCCTTTTTCTATTTTTCCTTTCTAAGAAAATCCATTATATTTGCATTAATTTAAAAAGGCTTATTTGTCGGAAAACGGCGAGTAAGCCCATGCTTATTTATCATGTACTAAGTTCGTATGAAAGTCGAAGATTTTGTAAAAAAATATATCCAAGATACTACTATTCAGGCGATTGCCGAAACGCTAAAAGATAACAAACATAAAACAATCAAGTTAAAGGGCTTAGTGGGCAGTTTGGACGCAGTGGTTGCCAGTGCCTTGTATTCCTTGCAACCCCAGCTTTCGCATATTTTTGTTTTGCACGACAAGGAGGAATCTGCCTACTTTGTTAATGACCTACAAAATCTATTGCCCAATACCGAAATTTTGTATTTTCCCACTTCTTACAAACGTCCTTATCAGTTTGAGGAAACCGAAAATGCCAACGTCTTGCAACGTGCCGAAGTGCTGAGTCGCATCAACCAAAATCGCGTGCTGGGCATCACCAAAGGCGATTTGATAGTAACCTATCCAGAAGCATTGACCGAAAAAGTCATCAATAAAAAATCGCTGGTCGAGAATACGTATGGCGCAAAAATTGGCGATAGCTTGGGCATGGATTTCATTGCTGACCTCCTGCAAAGCTATGAGTTTGAACGCACTGACTTTGTGTATGAGGCAGGGCAGTACGCCATACGCGGTGGTATTATCGACATTTTTTCCTATGCCAACGAAAAGCCTTACCGCGTGGAACTCTTTGGAGATGAAATAGAAAGCATACGCACCTTTGACCCCATTACACAGCTTTCTGAGGAAACGCTGGACAGAATTATTATCATTCCCAATGTGGGCGCAAAGCTATTTTATGAAGTACGAGAGCCTTTTTTGAAATTTATTTCACCTGCTACGCGCCTCTGGTTCAAGGACTTCGCACTCACTTTAGAAATTATCCAAAAATATTTTGAGAAGGCAAGCGAATCTTTTGCCACTACCCTCTCTGGCGGCAATATCCAACTGATTTCTAAGCCCGAAGACCTTTTTGAAACGGCAGAAACCTTCTCTGAACTTGCCACAAACTTTGCAAAAATAGAGTTTGGGAAAAAGTTTTATGCCCCACCCCAACCCCTCCCCAAAGGAGAGAGGCTTTCTACTTCTCCTTCAAATAACAGCGGTGAAGCATACTCACCTCCTTTGGGCAAGAATGAGGCAAAAGAGCAAACCTTCACCTTCGAGGCGAAACCGCAACCTTCCTTTCACAAAGATTTCACCAAAATAGGTGAGCATTTAGAAGAAATGCAAAACAATGATTTTCAAACCTTTGTCTTTGCAGAATCCGTAAAACAGTTACAACGCCTAACTTTTATTTTTGAAGAAACCAATCCAAAGCTACGCTTTGAGGCAATCCATCTTTCGCTGAGAGAGGGTTTTTATGATAATTATCTCAAAATCTGCGCCTACACTGACCATCAATTTTTTGAACGTTTCCATCGCTACAAATCCCAAGAAAAATATACGAAGTCCCAAGCCATGACCCTGAAAGAGTTACGGAACTTGCAGGTGGGAGATTACATAACGCACATCGACCATGGCATTGGGCGGTTTGCGGGCTTGGAAAAAATAGAAAATAATGGAAAATTGCAGGAGTCGATTCGCTTGGTTTTTCGCGACGACGATATGCTCTACATCAATATTCACTCTCTGCACAAAATTTCCAAATTTTCGGGCAAGGAAGGCATGATGCCTTCGCTGAATAAATTGGGTTCGCAGGAGTGGGATAACAAGAAAAAATCTGTTCGCAGAAAAGTCCAAGACATTGCCAGAGAGCTAATTAGCCTCTATGCCAAGCGGCGACAAGCTACTGGTTTTGCCTTTAATCCTGATAATTATTTGCAGGCAGAATTGGAATCTTCCTTTATTTATGAGGATACGCCTGACCAAGCAAAAGCGACCGCCGAAGTGAAGGCTGACATGGAAAAACAGCACCCAATGGACAGGCTCGTGTGTGGTGATGTGGGTTTTGGCAAAACCGAAGTAGCGATTCGGGCGGCATTCAAGGCGGTTTGCGATTCCAAGCAAGTTGCTGTCCTTGTGCCAACTACAATTTTGGCGATGCAGCATTACAAAACTTTTAAAGAACGTTTGAAAGAATTGCCTTGTAAAGTGGATTTTATCAATCGTTTTAGAACCACCAAAGAGGTAAATCAAGTATTAAAAGACATCAAAGAAGGGAAAATAGATATTTTGATTGGCACGCACCGAATCGTAAATGATGATGTGGTGTTCAAAGACTTGGGCTTGATGATTATAGACGAGGAACAAAAATTTGGGGTCAAGGTCAAGGAAAAGCTCAAAAATCATCGTATCAATGTCGACTCATTGACCTTGACGGCAACGCCCATTCCACGTACCTTGCACTTTTCCCTCATGGGTGCGCGCGACCTTTCTGTGATTGCCACGCCACCGCCTAATCGTCAGCCAGTTACGACAGAAATTCATACTTTTCATGATGAGCTACTGCGCGACGCAATTAGCTACGAACTCGAACGTGGCGGACAGGTTTTTGTAGTTCACAACCGCGTAAACGATATTGATGCCATTGCCAATATCATTTTGCGCTTAGTTCCTGATGCCAAAATTGGTGTGGCACATGGACAAATGGAAGGACATTTATTAGAAAAAGCAATGCTCAAATTCATTGAGGGTGAGTACGATATACTGATTTCGACTAATATCATCGAGTCTGGACTGGACATTCCCAACGCCAATACAATCATCATCAATAACGCGCACCATTTTGGCATGGCAGACCTTCACCAGATGCGCGGGCGCGTAGGTAGGTCGAACCGCAAGGCTTTCTGCTATTTACTAACCCCTATGCTCCAAGGGCTTACGGCTGATTCGCGCAAGCGACTAAGCGCATTGGAGGAGTTTTCTGATGTAGGTGATGGCTTCAGAATCTCGATGCGCGACTTGGATATTCGCGGTGCAGGCGATTTGCTTGGTGCAGAACAAAGTGGCTTTATCAACGATTTGGGTTTCGAAATGTATCACCAAATTCTTGATGAGGCTATTCAGGAATTAAAAGAAAATGAATTCAAAAGTCTTTTTGAACAAGAATTAGAAATCAAGAAAGAAGATTTTATCCAAGATTGCTCCATAGAAACTGACTTGGAAATATTGATTCCTGACTACTATGTTACCAATATTTCCGAACGCTTACAGCTTTATACACAAGCAGATAAGCTCGAAGACGAAGAAGCATTGGCTAAGTTCAAAAAAATGCTGAATGACCGCTTTGGCAAAATGCCTGAACAGGTAGATGACCTGCTGAAAACAGTAAAACTGCGCTGGCTTGCCAAAAAAATAGGTTTTGAAAAGCTAATTTTGAAAAGTCAAACGATGAAAGGTTATTTTGCTCAAAATGATAAATATTTTCAATCAGAGGCTTTTGGGAAAGTGCTGGCTTTTGTGCAGAAACAAAATAAAATTTGTAAACTCAAAGAAACAAGCAAAGGCGCAACCTTGATTATTGAGGAAGTCAAAACGATAGAAAGGGCGATGAATTTGTTAAGTAATATTTGATATAAAGGAAATTTCATTTTTGGCAAAGTTTTTTATACTACTTTTGTATTGATTCATCTTTCACAAAAATAGACGGTATGAAAATCTTACAAAGCTATTGCTTGCTGGCGTTGTTGCTTAGTGCGGCTACGCTTGGGTTTGCCCAAGACCCCAACTTTACGCAGTTTTACGCCTCGCCTGTGTATATGAACCCCGCTTTTGTGGGCGCAGTGCCGCAATACCGCGCTACTATGCAGTACCGCAACCAGTACCCTAACATTCCAAATACCTACGAAACGAATCTTTTTTCCTTTGATTACAACTGGGACGATTACGATTCGGGCGTGGGCGCGATGATAGTCCAAGACAGATTAAGCTCATTCTCCATGACTTCTACCAGCCTCCAGCTTTCCTACTCCTATCAAATCAAGCTCACCAAGCAGTGGCGTGCGCGCTTGGGCTTGCAGGGGGCTTATACCGTACGCACCACAGATTTTTCGCGCTTGGTTTTCCAAGACCAGCTAAACACAGGCAATCCAACGCAGGAAAATTTGATAGGCAATTTTATTCATTATCCAGATTTTAGCACAGGTTTTTTGGTTTATAACAAAACTTTTTGGTTTGGCGCAGGGATTCATCACCTCACGCGACCTTACCAATCGCTGATAAACACCAGCGAACGCCTTGCTATGCGCCAAACGATTCAGGCAGGCGCAAAGTTCTCATTTTCAAAGGATTGGGACAAGGACATTTCTATTGCACCTGCTATACTTTATCAACGCCAAGCTCCCTTTGACCAGTTGGATTTGGGGGTAAATTTCTTTTATGAACCCCTGATTTTGGGCTTGTGGTATCGCGGCATCCCCATTACACAAAACGTAGCAGGGCGGATTAATCAAGATGCGATAGCGGGTTTGGCGGGTTTTCGCTATAAAAATTGGATTTTTACGTATAGCTATGATGCCACTATTTCATCGCTAAATCGTTCAGGTGGCGCGCACGAGGTAGCTATTGTCATTGCTCCGCGCTACGATAGAAGAAATAAAAGAGGAAGTAAAAATGTGGATTGCCCTGTGTTTTTCTAAAAAAATATTTATCCGATTATCAAGGTACTTTTTGCACCATTGACAATCGGATAAAAAGGTAATAATGAACTAATTACTTCTATTTTTAGCTTTCTGTATTCAAATTACTATGGTTTTTTCCATAAATAAAGTAAACAACCAACCCCACGCCAAGCCAAGCAGTTGCCAATAGTTGCGCTAAGGTGTTTAGATTTAATATCAAAAATAGATTTGTGCAAATTCCCAACACAGCAATCACAGGCAAGGCAGGTACTCTGAAACCTCTTGGCAGGTTTGGCTCTCTGATTCTGAGTAACCAAACAGCACCGCAAACCATCGCAAAGGCAAATAAAGTTCCAAAACTGGTCATATCGCCCAGCAAACTGATGGGAGTAAGTGCGGCAACACAGGATACTACGAAACCTACCAGAATAGTGCTTTTGTAGGGCGTTTTGAAGGTAGGGTGAATTGCTTTAAAAAATTTGGGAATCAAGCCATCTTTTGCCATGCCCAAGAAAATACGCGTTTGCCCCAGCATCATCACCATCATCACCGAAATCAAACCTACGGTGGCGGCAGTGGTAATGATGAACACCGCCCAAGGTTTTCCTGCTTTTTCAAAAGCTGCTGCTACAGGTGCTTTGAGGGCATCTCCTACTATGTCTTTGTAGTTAATCATGCCTGTAAGCACTAAGGAAACCGCAATGTAAAGCACCGTACAAATCAATAAGGAAGCAATAATGGCAAAGGGAATGTCTTTTTTGGGATTGATAGCCTCGCCCGCCTGCGTAGAAACGGCATCAAAGCCAATGTAGGCAAAGAAAATAGCCGCCGCACCACCAAAAATGCCTCCCCAACCATAGGCGGAGTGCATTTTTCCACCTTCACCCACGATTTCCGTTGCTTCGGGAATGAAAGGCACCCAATTTTCGGGGACAATGGAAAATACGCCTACAAAAATGACAAATAGAACGGCGGCAACTTTCATCACCACAATCACGTTGTTTGCGCCCGCCGCTTCTTTAATTCCTTTGACCAAAATAGAAGTTACTACCCAAACAATGAGGAAGGCAGGCAAATTGATGGCAAAAGAACCCGCCGAGAAAGGGTCGTTGGTCAGGTAACTGGGCAGGACTAATCCAAAAAGTTTTAGCAATTTGTTAAAATAGCCCGACCAGCTTACGGCAACGGTCATTGCGCCCATGCCATATTCCAAAATAAGCCCCCAGCCTATCAGCCAAGCAAAAAGTTCACCCACCGTTCCGTAGGCATACGCATACGCAGACCCTTCTACAGGCAGCATCGCAGCAAATTCGGCATAACACAAAGCGGCAAAAATACAGGCAATACCCGCCACCACAAAAGATAACGCCAAGGCAGGTCCTGCGTGGTAATGTGCGGCAGTACCAGTAAGCACAAAAATGCCACCTCCAATAATAGCCCCAATACCAATCGCGGTCAGACTCCACTTTCCCAACACGCGTTTGAGTTCGCTTTTTTTCATATCAGCCTCAAATGCGCTGATGGATTTTTTTCTCCAGAGTTGGCTCATAAAAAAATGATTTAATAGGTTTTCGTAATTTTATAAATTTCAATCTAACGTATTGACAATATGATGTGTGCAACTGCAAAAGTAAAGATTAAATGAAATTATCAAAATTTTCTAAACCCAAATTCTTTCTCAGACCTCAAAGTTTTCTCAAATTTACCTGCTGACTGCGCCATGATTGCCGTATTGTTGCCACAAGGTTATAAAAAATTTAGACAAAGATGTCATCTTTGTCTAAAAAATAGCATTTCATGAAAAAAACTTGTTATCAATGTTTGTTTACTTCGTGGTGTTCTGTCCCGACCAAAATTTCATGTGCTTTATGTGCATCTTCTGCTGAACCATGAACTACGACCAGAAACTTACCTGCTTTCAAGTGATTTTTATAGGTCAAAATACCATCTTTGCCTACACCCAACGCAAGCAATGCTCCAGCTATACCACCACCTAATGAACCAATAGAAAATCCACCAACAGCACCTACCAAAGCACCTGCTGCATACAGCAAACCTACGCCTGGTACCGTAATCAGGCTCATTCCTGCCAATGCACCTACTACAGTACCTAAAATAGAGCCTGTTGCGGTAGTCTTGTCAAAGACTTTTTCCTCGTCTATAATGTGCAGATGCTCGTCCTCTATTTTGGCACTGCCCAGTAAAGAAATTTTACTTACATCAAAACCTGCATTTTGCAGTTCTTTTACTGCGTCTAACGCTTTTTTGTGGGAAGAATAAACTCCCACTGTTGAATCTAATGTTTCCATGATTATTTACAATTAAAAATTTAAAAAAATATTTTGTATTTTAGTTTTTATATATGCTCACGCGCTATCTTTTTTAAGTCCTTACGGCTGCTATACACAAACTCATAAACCGTAGGTAAGATGAGTAAAGACAGAATTGTAGCCGTAATTAGTCCTCCTATCACCACAATCGCAAGCGGTTTTTGGGTTTCAGAGCCGATGCCTGTAGAAACTGCCGCAGGAAGCAAGCCCAAACTTGCCATCAGTGCGGTCATCACCACAGGGCGCAGACGACTTTTTGCGCCTTCTTTGATTGCCTGCACCAAAGGCATTTTGTCTTTCAGATTTTGGCGAAATTTATTGACCAGAATCACGCCGTCTTGCGTAGCTACGCCAAAGAGTGCAATAAAACCTACGCCCGCCGAGATGCTGAAATTAACCCCAGTCAGCAGCAGTGCCGCAATGCCTCCAATCAGTGCAAAAGGTACATTGAGCAAGACCAATGCGGAGTCCAACACGCTTCCAAATGAAATAAATAAAATGAAAAATATAGTCAGAATACTAATAGGGACGACAAACAGGAGGGTTTTCTCAGCACGTTCTTTATTTTCAAACTCGCCGTTCCATTTGAGTTCATAGCTTTTGGGCAGATGAATGGCTTTGCTCACTCTTTGCTGCGCCTCTTTGATGGTACTGCCCAAGTCGCGCCCGCGAACAGAAAATTTAATCGCGATAAAGCGCGTATTGTCCTCTCGGTAAATGAACGCCGCCCCTGCTACGTTCTTAATTTCTGCGATTTCTTTCAACGGAATTTTGTCGCCTTTGAGTGTAGGCACAAGTAGTTCGCCAATCTGTTTGGGTGAATACCGATAGGGCAGGTCGTAGCGCAGACGAATATCAAATTTGCGTTCATTTTCATAAACTTGACTGATGCCCTTGCCGCCAATTGCCATTTCTATTACTGCGTTACAGTCGGCAATATCAATGCCGTAGAGTGCTAATTTTTCTTGTAAAAGTGTGATTCTGAGTTCGGGTTGCCCTAAATTGCGAAAAACACCCAAGTCGGCTACGCCTTCAATTTTTGACATAGTAGCATAGATTGTATCTGCCTTAGCATCAAGCACATTTAAGTCTTGTCCTGTAACCTTGATGGCGATAGAGCCTTTTACGCCAGAAACTGCTTCCTCTACGTTATCCGAGATAGGTTGAGAAAAATTGAAATTTACCCCAGGGTAATTTGCCAGTTTTGCTTGCATTTCTGCGATTAATTCTTCTTTGGAAATATCTCGCTTCCACTGCTCTTGGGGGAACAAATCCACAAAAAATTCTTCATTAAAGTAGCCTGTTGCGTCTGTGCCGTCATTGGGGCGACCTGTCTGGGACATTACGCCATGCACTTCGGGAAACTGCCTAAATACTTCTCTGAACTTCTTGGTATAATGATAACTTTCGTCTAATGAGATAGATAGCGGCATAGTTGCGCGTACATAAATCGAGCCTTCGTTTAGGTGAGGTAAAAACTCCGAGCCTATAAATTGGAAGGAAAATAAAGCAATCGCTAAGATAACCACCGCAACCGCAATGCTAATCTTAGGTTTGTGCATCACCCTGTCCAGCAGTGGGGCATAATTTCTGTTTAGAAATCCAATCAATGGATTGTGGCGTTCTCTGACATTTTTTTTCAGGAGAATACTTGTCAGGACAGGAATGAGGGTAAGGCTCAGTATCAAAGCACCAATCAGGGCAAAACTAACGGTATAAGCAAGGGGCGAGAATAGTTTTCCTTCTACTTTTTGAAAAGCAAAAATAGGAATTAAGGCAGTGATAATGATGAGTTTGGACGTTACGATGGACGTTGCCATTTCTGAGCCTGTTTTCCAGATACTGCTCAGTTTTGCGCGTTTGTTAAACTTTTCCATGCCCAACTGCTCGGCTTGGAGTGCCAAAGTAACAAAAATACCCTCTACCATCACCACTGCGCCATCTATGATTATCCCAAAATCTATTGCCCCAATGGATAGCAAATTAGCGGTCATTCCCTTGATTCTCATACAAATAAAGGCAAAAAGTAAGGCAAGCGGAATTACTACTGCCACCGAAACTGTGGTGCGCCAATCTGCCAAGAAAACCAATAAAATCACTGTTACCAACGTAATGCCCAATATCACATTTTCGGAAACCGTATGTAAGGTATGATTATTCAGTTCGGTACGGTCATAAAATACCTTAATTCGCACATCATCGGGCAAAACCGTACTGTTTAGGTACGCTACTTTTGCCTTTAATGCAGGCAAAACGTCGCCAGGATTTTCACCTTTTCGCATCAGTACAATTCCCTCTACTACATCATCTTTGCCATCGCGCCCTACAATGCCCAAGGGTGGCTGAAAACTCTCGCGCACTGTTCCCACATTTTTGATGAGGATAGGCGCGCCTTCTACATTGTCAACAATCACATTTTCAATGTCTTGTACATTTTTTAGCATACCAATCCCGCGCACTACAAAAGATTGATGCCCTTGCTTAATCACATCGCCACCCACATTGATATTTGCGTTCTGGATTGCACCATATACATCTAAGGCAGTAAAATTGTACTTTGCCAAGAGTGCAGGATTTACACTTACCTCAAAAGTTTTGACTTTTCCGCCAAAGCTAACCACGTCTGCAATACCAGCCACCGCTTTTAGTTGCTTGTCAATCACCCAATCTTGGATAGTTTTGAGTTCGACCACTGTTTTAGTCTGACTGGTGAGTGAATATCGATAAATCTCACCTGTGGGACCATAAGGCGGCTGCACTTCGGCACTTACGCCATCGGGCAGGTCGACGTTTGCCAGCTTGAGAGCAGCTTCGGTGCGCGCAGTAAAGTTATCCACCCCGTCGTCAAAAATAATTTTGAAAAAAGACAAGCCAAAAATATTGATAGAACGAATAGAGGTCTTGCGGCTAATGGAGTTCATCTCAGTTTCAATAGGAATGGAAATAAAGCGTTCTACTTCTTCTGCGCTTCGCCCAGCCCACTGCGTAATGATAACTACCTCTGTATTAGTAACATCAGGATATGCCTCTACAGGTGTATGGTAAAAACTGAATGTACCCGCCGCAACCAGTAAAGCTGTACAGATAAAAATAAAGGCTTTGTTTTTAAGAGAAAAAGCAATAATGTATTGAATGAGCTTATTCATGTGAATGATAAATGAAAATTAATTTGTTAATTCATTAAAAACCAATAAACTTCCCTCCGTCAAGATGTACTCGCCTGCCTTGATATTCCCTTTGACATACACGTATTTCGAGGTGTTTTTTATCATCTGAACTTCCCTGATGGCAAAAGCATTGGTGCTATCCACCTTGACTACATAGTATTTGTCATTGTCAAAAATCAATGCTTTGGGGCTGATAGTGAGCATTTTATCGGGCTGAACTAAGTGTAAATGAATAGAAGCAAACATATTGGGCTTGAGTAGCCCATCTTTGTTGTTTATTTCTATACGCACTTTCATCACGCGCGAGCCTTCATTAAGTACATTACTTAGGTTAGAGATTTTTCCTGAAAAAACAGTATTTGGATAAGCAAGCGTATGAATTTCGACCGCCTGTCCCAGCTTAATGTCAGCAATGTCCGTTTCATAGACATTTGCCATCACCCAAACGGTGTGTAGGTTCGAGATGGTAAGCATCGCCTCTGAATTATCAGCCCGCATTTCCTGTCCTGCATTGACATTTTTCTGTACGACATAGCCAGAAATAGGTGCTTTGACCACAAAAAAAGGCTTGTTTGCTTGCGTAGCCCCTCCATAGATTCGCAATACTTCTTGCGCCCTTGAGAGTTCTTGTTGGTAATTAGCCACTTCTTTTTTTGCTGTCAGAAGGTCTGTTTCGGAGGCAAACCCCGATTTGAAAAGTGCTTCTGAATTTTGCAAGTTTTTCTTTGCCAAGGCTAAGTTTGCCTTGTCGACCTCATAATCCTTGATGAGATTGGTAATGTCTGCACTTTTGATAAAGACTAATTCCTGTCCTTTTTCTACAAAAGCACCTAATTGCGTTTTGACGATTTCTACTTTTCCACTCACCATGGGAAAAATATGTACTACACTGTCTTCGTCAAAGGAAACCGAGCCGTTTAGTACGAGTTCGTCTTCTATATGTGCCAATTTGACCGTATCCGTTTGATAGATGTTCTCGAATACTTGTGTAGTAACTTGTGCGCTTGCTTTTTCTTCGTGTTTGCATGAAAAAAGCATAAAAAGAGGCAAAATAAGCGTGAAAATCAAAATGATAGTTTTCATAATCTTTATTTTTGTCTTAGAAAAACTTTGTATTGGTTACATAATTAAAATATTGTTGTTGCAAAAAAATGTTATTTTCCAAGGTTATCAGGTTTATTTGTGCCTGCTTGTAGGTGCGAATCTTGTCCAAGTAATCCAGTAGATTAATGACTTTTCTGTTATAATTTTTAATGGCTTCGGTGCTGATATTCTGCAAATTATCTCGATAAATTTGCGTTATATTTGCATTGAGTTCGTACAGGTCTTGTAATTTTTGATACGCATTTGCTACTTCGCTTTGGGCTATTACTTCCTGATTTTCTATTGCCTTTTTGCTGGTTTCTACCCTAATTTCTGCCATTTTGATATTGCCCTGATTGCGGTTGAACAAGGGGAGGTCAATCGCCCCATACAAGCCTACAAAGTTCCTGTAAGCGTTTCCATAAGATTCGTAGTTAAGCCCCAGGGTAAGGTCGGGTAGCCTGCGCGCACGTTCTAAATTCAAGCCCAAGTTGGCATTGGTTGCCTGCTCAAAAGTGATTTTGAGGTCAGGGCGACTTGCTAAGGCGGAATCCAATGCCAATTTTAGTGATGGCAGAGTAGTATTATTCACGCTAAAATTGGTAGGCTTGATGATGGCATTTTCTTTTTGCAAAAGAAAAATCCGCAGTGTAGCCTGTTCATCTGAGATTTGCCTTTTCAGGTCGATGATGTCTGCCCTCAGCGATTGAAGCTCTGCCTCTAAGCGCGTAACTTCATAGGTTGAAACACCACCTTGCGGCAAAAGTGCTTGGAATGCCCTGACCAAATCTTCTTGTTTGTTTTCCTCAATTTGCAAGAGTTCGTAGCCCTTAAAATCAAAGTAAAGATTAGCATAAGTCGTGTAAAGCTGATAGCGCAGGGTGCGAACCAAGTCCTCGAAAGCCAAAGACTGTAACTGACTGTTGGATTCTGCCAAACGCACTAATTTACTCCGCTTTTTTGCCAAATAAATCAGTTGCTGGACTTGGAAAACAACTTGGTTTTTGTTGTAAACCTGATTTGCTACATCATCAGCACTCACTTTTCCAAAAGGAAGTAGCTGACCTGTGTTAGGATTGATGAAGTTTCCCATAAACGAAAAATTGGGATTTGGCAGTAGTCGCGCCTGCGTGATAGCCGCCTGCGCCATGCTAATACTGTATTTTTGGGCAAGCAAAGCATAGTTTTTTTCTAAAAAAATTCTTTCTACATCAGAGAGAGAAAACCGCAGTGTATCTGCATTTTGGGCTTTGATAGGTGCTATGAAAGCAAAAAACAAGGCTATAAAAGCAATAATACGAGCTATGATAATTTGTATATTCATGGAGGTAGTAAGTAGCTTTACTTTGATATACAAATTAACGTAAGGAGTATTAAAACGGCGTTAATAACAGATTAGAAATCGTCTAAGAATCATTAGAACGTGGTTAGAAATCAAAAAATTACTTTTTTAGTGAAGCGCGCGCGAGTATCCCTGCCTAATTACAAGGAAGTGTATGAAATTATTTGTTGCAAAATAAGCAGCTTATGATTCCCCTAAAAATCCAGTTTCAAATAATAGGTATAAAGTGGTTTATCTTTGGCGGTTTTCTCTGCGCGACGCATTGCTTCTGTAATGCTCAGGTAAAGCGAAGGAACAGTAAAACCCTGTTTATCAGTCCATTGCAATACTCTTTTCATCTCTGGCGTTTCCTTGAAATTTGCATTTTTGAGCAATAAATCTATGCGATAAAGCTCACTTTTGTTGTCAGTGCCATAGAAATCGGGCTTGATTTTGATGCCTATTTCCTTGCTTTCCTTATTAAAAACAGACTCAAAAATGTCTTTTACTTCATCGCCTTCGGTATAAGTAAAAACCATTTGTTGTCCCGAAACCAGTGTAGAATCGCCTGTTTCGAGGTCTTTTTCGTAGGCTGGTGGTGCTTGGTCTTGGCTTTGTTGGTAAAGACCAAAAACATCAGAAATGCGATGTGTATTCAAGCTAATCTCTACATTTTCAAACTGTTGTAAATCTCCTTCGAGAAATATTTTTCGCAAAATACGCTTGTCTTTGACGCTTGCCTCGTTGGAAATATAGGTTTCTATATCTTTTAGTGGCACTTCGTAATAGTCAAAATTGCGTTCGGGTTTGTAAAGAAAATCTAAGGCGGCAAGGTTTTCATTTAGCCCGCCAAAGTTGGCATCATAGTCTTTGGTAATCGCTTTGGTGTTTTTCAAACTAAAAAAATTGAAGTGATAAAAGTTATCAGAAAGTCGGCTATCTAATTGTTTGAGCCTCGTTATCAGGGCGTTATCCTTACCCAGCATACCTTGTGGTGTAAAAACTAATACATACAAAAATTGCTGTGGTGATTTACGAAACTCACACGCAAAAATATCAATCTGATTGCCTTTTCTGAGCCAATCCTCAAAAAGATTGGTAGCCCATGCGTCAGGATTAATCCAAGTTTTGACGCGTTTGCCATCAGGCATTGCTGCTTCAAAAACTTTTTGACCTGTGGGAACAAACTCAAAATCAGTGATGAAAACGCCTTGTTTATTGCCTTTGACGATTCGCCTGATGGGTTCGTCCAGCACAGAACGGTTTTCTTTGTAGTTGGTAGTAGTAGAGGGAATATGCTCACTTGCCTCAATATCAACCTGATAGGGCGAGGTAGCTCCTGCGCGGAAAAACTTAGTTTTCTCATCTTTGGCGATGGTCAGCACGTCATTGATGACAGTGTTTAGGGAATGATACATCGCCTCGTACATACCTGAAGAATAGTCGATATAGACCTCTAAGGAATCACTTGCCTTTGTTTGTGCGCTATTGGGTTTCCAAACGTACTTGGTGTGAAACTCCGAAAGTGTCTGCGGGTCGTTGTAATTACTGCCACACGCAAAGCAGAAAAGAAACAAAGCAAATTGAAGTTTTTTCATTGGTTTTGATTTAAAACAAGAAAATTCTGAACAATAAAACAAGTAACTACTCACTTTTTTCTACCCTTACACCCACTGCTACGATTTCAGGAAGTTCGTCCATACGCATATATTGGCGCAGGCGAATTTGGTAAGTGCCTATTTTGGCAAATTGATAGCGGGTGAGCAAGGGAAACTGTGTGTCAAACAAATCTCCTCCTGCACCACTTCCCATCGGCTCTCCTGTTTGTGGGTGCATCAGGTTACTATCTAACATCTTTGTTTCCAATACTTTACCGCCAGCATCTAAGAGTTCATACGTAATATACAAATTATAATATGGATAGGAAAGTGTGTTTCGAATATTGTAGTAAAGGTTATAGGGCTGCTGAGTGTCTGAGATGGGAAAGCTAAAACTGACCGTTTCGCGGGCTGACCATTTTTTATTTTCGAGGTCTTTATAGCCCTCAAATACGCGCGCGCCATCACAAGCATTCATCAATACAATGAAGAACAAAAGAAAATACCTTGTTTGCAATGCTTTATTGCTGGTTTTTTGTTTCATAAATCTCTGATTTTCAATTATTTTGCTGTAAAAAAGTCTTTATACTGTGATTTGAAATCTTTGGACTTTTGTGGTAGTCTGATTCCCACCGTTAAAACGGTGGGTTAAAAATAACACCTCGCTTTAGCGGGGTGGACTTTTCACAAAATTTACCAGTGTACTGACTTTTATTTCAAATTTAAAATTAATTTTTGGGAAACTCAAATTTGTGTGTATGTATCCTTACTTCTTGTTAATTTACGAAACCAATACCTTTAAGGCTTCTTTTTTATCTATTGCCAGTTGTTCCTTCATTGCTTCTATGTCATTAAATTTCATTTCTTTACGCAAGGAAGCAATCAGTTCGAGGGTGAGATGTTGGTCATAAATATCTTCATCAAAATCAAAAATATTGACTTCAATCGTACGGAGCAAGTCTTCCCCCAGCGTAGTGCGCGTACCTATATACAGCATACCATTGAAAATCAATTTGTGATGAATTACCCTGACTGCATAAATTCCATCAGCAGGAATGAGTTTGTGCTTGTCGCTTACTTCCAGATTGGCAGTAGGATAGTCTATGGTTCTGCCTATTTGGTTACCCCTGACCACTTTGCCTGTCAGCGTATAGCTATGCCCCAAGTATTCGTTGGCGATTTCTACCTTGCCATCATCAAGGGCGTGGCGAATCTTGGTGCTACTAATTCCGACATTATCAATGTCTTGTCTTGAAATTTCCTCGATGCCAAATGGATATAAGTGCTGGTGTGCGTGCAGGTATTCGAAACTTCCCTCGCGATTTTTACCAAACCGATGGTCATAACCAATCACCAATTTTTTGGTATTTAGTTTTTGAATTAATATTTTTTGAATAAAATCCTCCGAACTTGTCTGAGCAAATTCGGTATTGAAGGGAATAATCAAAAAATGGTCTATTTTAAATCTTTCCATCAAGTCGATTTTCTCCTCTAAGGTAGAGAGGAGATGCAAGTCCGTTTGGTTAGGGAAAAGTACCAAACGCGGGTGCGGGTGATAGGTAATAACCACACTTTCAGCCTGTGTACTTTCTTGGTTTCGTGCTGAAAGTGTGATTTCTTGTAAGCGGTTCAATATTTTCTGATGCCCAATATGCACCCCATCAAAAGTACCACTTGTAACTATTGTGTAGGGCAGTTGTGGTATATTTTCAAGCCCTTGGTATATTTGCATTGATGCTAAACTATTAATTATCAGTCTATTTATTCAGGTTTTGCGTCATTAGGCTTGTCTTTGCCCTCTTTCATTTTCACTACTTTTTCGCCATCTTTTAGTTTTTTAGAAACTGCAAAAAAGGGACCTGAGATAATTTCATCTCCATCTTTTAGCCCTGAAAGAATCTCGATATTATCAAAATCGCTAATGCCTGTTTTGACTTCCACCATCTTGACGACTCCGTTGTTATGGACAAAAACCACTTCTTTGGGTTGCTCTTTGATAGAAGATTTTGGTTTTTCTTGTGTGGTAACTGTCTGATTGGGGTTCCCGCCTGCTGGTTTCTCCCCTTCTTTGGCTTGTTCTGGTATGCGCGTGGTTACGGCGGCAAGCGGTACAGCAATGATGCCACCCTTGCGTTCTGTAATAATTTCTACGTTTGCGGTCATGCCAGGGCGGAAAGGATATTTTCTTTGTGGGCTTACTAATTCTTTGTAGGATTCACTTAGCATCAAGATTCGGACTTCGAATTCTGTAATCGCATCAGAAGAAGCACCTACCTCTTGCTTGGCACTATTGCCAATCAGCGTAACTACTCCTCTAAACTTTTTTTCAGGATACGCGTCTACTTCTATAATTGCCGTATCGCCCGAAGCTACACGCACAATGTCGTTTTCGTTCACATCTACACGTACTTCCATTTTGCTCAAATCCGCAATCCTCATCATTTCTGTACCCGCCATTTGCGCTGTGCCTACCACGCGCTCACCTTTCTCGATGCCCAGCTTGGAAATCGTGCCACCCATGGGCGAGTAAATGCTCGTAAAATTAAGGTTTTCGTTTGCCTCTTTGACGGTAGCCTCTGCGCCTTGCACACTGAAACGAGAAGCGTCAATACTTTTGGTTGCCGCCTCTAAGTCAGCCTTTGCCGCCTCGAAGTTTGCCGTAGCCAAATCCAAATCAGCTTTGGAAATTACTTTTTGTTCAAAAAGTTGCTTTTGCCTCTCAAAATCGGCTTTTGCGCGAATAAATTGGGCTTTGGATTGCTCAAAACGCGCTTTGACTTGCTCTAATTGAGAACGTTGTGTATTTAAGTTTGCACTGGTGCGGTCTAAGGCAGATTTGAGAAAGTCAGGTTTGATTTTTGCCAGCAAGACATTACCCCTTACAGAATCGCCTTCATTGACCAAAAGTTCAATGACCTCTCCTGACACTTGGGGGGAAATCTTGACCTCTACTACAGGCTGTACCTTGCCCGATGCACTTACTCTTTCTACGATTTCACTCTTTTTTACTTTCATAAAAATTACTTCGGTAGGTTTTTCACCGCCTACCCAGCCCGCTTTGCGCGCTACAAAGGCAAAAGCAACCAGTGCGAGCAGTATGCCTCCAAGAATGAAGTAAATTTTGTTACTTTTCTTTTTTCTAACCACTTTTTTTTCCAAACTAACGGTATGTTCAGCCATAAATATATAGTATATTGAGTTTTACGCTTTGTTTTACGTACAAAATTAGAAAACTCTTTGTAGAGTTCTTTACTTTCCGCATATATTTTTACTATCTTCGTTTTCAAATTGATACTCATTCATTCATGCAAGACCTTATCAAAGCCGACCAAAGCTCCATTTGGCACCCTTTTACGCCTCTTTTTGGGCTACGCGAGCCTTTGTTAATTACTTCTGCACAAGGCTGTTATCTACACACCAGCACAGGAAAAAAGATTTTAGATGCGATTTCTTCTTGGTGGGTAAATCTACATGGACACGCCCACCCACACATCGCGAGGGCTATCGCCGAGCAAGCCCAACGATTAGAACACGTGATTTTTGCAGGATTTACGCATGAGCCTGCTATCCAGTTAGCCACTCGTTTGTTAGAAATCCTGCCCAGCAATCAGGCAAAAGTGTTTTTTTCGGACAATGGAAGCACCGCTACGGAGGTAGCTATGAAAATGACCTTCCAATATTTTCATAATCAGGGCATGAAGAAAAGAAAAATTATTGCTTTTGAGGGCGCGTATCATGGAGATACCTTTGGGGCAATGTCGGTGGGTGATAGAAGTCCTTTTAATGCACCTTTTCAGCCGTATCTATTTGAGGTGGAGTTTATTCCCTTGCCTACACAATCCAACGAAGATATTGTATTCAGTCAGTTTGCAGACATTATACGCGGGGGTGAAGTAAGTGGGTTTATTTTTGAGCCGTTGGTGCAGGGAGCAAGCGGAATGAGAATGTACGCTGCCGAGTGGTTAAGCAAGGCTATCAAGCTGGCACAAGAAAATGGCGTAATTTGCATTGCTGACGAGGTTTTTACGGGCTTTGGGCGCACAGGAAAGCTGTTTGCTTCTGATTATTTGACTGCCCAACCCGATATTATTTGTCTTTCCAAAGGAATTACAGGCGGGTTTCTGCCCTTGGGCGTTACGACTTGTACCCAGCAAATCCAAGCCGCCTACCAATCAGAAGACCTCATGAAAACTTTTTTTCATGGACATTCCTACACTGCCAATCCGCTAACCTGCGCCGCCGCCAATGCGAGTTTGGACTTGTTGCTTCATGCTGATTGTCAGGAAAATAGAGAACGAATAGCCCAAAAGCACGCGCAGTTCCTTGCCCAGCATCAATCTAATCCTAAATTTCATAATATCAGACAATTAGGAACGATTCTGGCAATGGAAATTACCCAAAGTGGCGAAAATTCCTATTTCCACGAAGCGCGAAATGCCCTCTATTATCATTTTTTAGACCAAGATATTTTGCTTAGACCTTTGGGCAATGTGCTGTATCTGGTGCCTCCTTACATAATCACTGATGCAGCATTAGAGTTGGTCTATGAGGCGTTGGTGGGGGTAGGCGAGGTCAAAGGTAATTTTTAAATAATTCCTTAGCATCTGTTTTTATTCTTTGTATATTTGTAAAAAACAAATTCAATTATGCAAGACATCTTAGAAATAGAAGAATTCCAAACAGAAGATATTATGTCCCTTAATCATTCAAGAACTATTCAGCGAATAGGCTCGTACCTCGAACGCTATGATGATATTTATGATATTTTGCCAGAATTAGAAATGAAACTTAATGGAAAACCTGTCAAGCCTGATGTTTCCATTTACCCAAATCTACCCGAAGACTGGGATACTGATATTATTTCAATTACTGAGCCTCCTATTATTGCGGTTGAGGTGCTTTCACCCAAACAAGCGATGACTGACATTACGGATAAAATCAATAACATTTACTTTCCTGCGGGCGTTAAATCAGTTTGGATTGTTGTGCCATTGCTTCAAACGATAACCATTCGTACCCCTGATGGCAAAAAACTAACTTTTTCCGAAGGAATCATCAAAGACCCCATCATAGACATTGAAATTCCATTTGACCAAATTTTCAGAAAACGTTTTTAAAAATAGTTCTGAATGTAGCTCTTAGGTTGTCTGTGGGGACACAGACAACAGCGCAGATTTAAATATTGAGAAAGTAAAGCAATGAAATATTTATTATTACAAACTAAATGCTCAACAGGGCAAATTTTACATACAGATGGCAAATTACTTTTTGATGGTCGATATGAGGGCAATACTGCCCTACCTTATATAATCACTTTTGACCTTACAAATGCAGAAGAGGAAGCACAAAGCATTGTAGAAAAAGACTCAAGTATAGAGGTAACTATTTTTACAGAAAATGAGGAATATGTAAAAACCATTCATGGTAATTACATTCCTCCCCCCATTATCAAAGATAAATGGTGGAAGTTTTGGTAAAAAATTTTCTCCCACTGGTTCAAGCGTAAGTCTTGAACCCATAAAAATCATTCCGACCGCAGCGACTTCACAGGATTTGCCAATGCCGCCCGCAAAGATTTATAACCCACTGTAAAGCAAGCAATAAGGGCAGAGGAAACAATAGAAATAACAAAAACTTGCCAGCCAATATTTACTCGATACTCAAAGTCTGCCAGCCAGCCACTCATCACATAATAAATGATAGGTGAGGCAATCACAAAAGCGACAAGTAACAGTTTTGCAAATTCTTTGGAGAACAAATAAACAATCTGCCCCACGCTCGCGCCCATGACCTTGCGGATACCAATTTCCTTGTTTTTTTGGGTTGCCATGAAAGAAACCAAGCCGTACAGACCAATACAACCAATAAAAATAGCAATAAAAGCAAAAATTTTGAAAAGGTTAGAAAGCTGTTTTTCCCCTTGATAAAAACGAGCCAAACTTTCATCAAGAAACTCATACTCAAATACATACTCAGGAAAAACACTTGACCAAAGTTTCTCTATTTTGCCCATCATTTCTTTGGTATTTTTGGTGGAAAACTTTACGCCTGCGGTTTCGTAGCGGTGGATACCCGCGCCCATATACACAGGGTCAATGCCTCGGTGCAAAGAATTGACATGGAAGTCTTTGAGTACGCCCACGATGGGTTTGGGCGATTTGCCTCGCCTTAGCGTTTTTCCCAATGCTTCCTCTGGGGTTTTGAAGCCCAGTCGCCTCGCAAGTGTTTCATTAATAAGGACTTCGTTCAGCGTATCAGTGGGCATCATATTTCTCCCAGCCGCCAGTTTTAGCCCATATACTTCCAAATAATCTGCATCTACGCGCTTCATGTTCGCATCTACGTCATCTTTGGAGTCCTTGCCCGTTAAGCCTACATTGGTGATGGCATTATTGCCTGAGGCGGGCGAAGTCATGGCAAAACTTATTTTTTCTATTTCTGTAATGCGCTGTAATTCAGCTTTTAAGGTGTTGAATCGTAAGGAATCGTTTTTGGGCAAGGTCAAGACCACTACACCTTTTTTGTTAAAACCTACATCTTTGCTTTGGAAATAATCCATTTGCTGAACAGCTATCAAAGTAGAAGTTACAAGGACTTGCGAAATAGCAAACTGCGCGATGACTAAGCCCCTGCGAAGGCTCATGCCGCCCGCGTGATTAGAGGTAATAGAGTTTTTGATAGCCAAGACAGGATTGAAGCCCGAAAGCACCAAAGCAGGATAAAAACCTGATAATAAGGTTACTACAAAGGTCAAACCTATCAAGAAAAATCCTGTTTCCTTATTCCAAAGAAAATGTTTTTCTATTTCCATACCCAATAAATCATTGACGTAGGGCAAAAGGTATTCGGCACAAACCATAGCCAATAAAACTGCAATGGTGGTAATAAAAAATGTTTCACCCAAAAACTGCTGAATCAGGGCTACTCTGCTGCTACCCAAGACCTTGCGAATCCCCACTTCCTTGCTTCGCTTGACCGCCTGCGCCGTAGCCAAATTGATGAAATTGATACAAGCTGTAATAATCAAAAATATACTAATAAGTCCTAACGCCCACAGCATTTGCAGGGAAACCGCACTGCCATTGAAATTCCCTAATCTCTCGTCAAAGTGCATTTCCTTCAAAGGCTGGAGGGCATAGTTGCGCGTTTGGTCATTTTTGGTGATGTATTTTTCCCTGAACGCGGGCATACGCGCCTCTACCTGCGCTTGGGTGTATTTTTCGGGTAATAATACGAAAGTTTCATACGCACTTGAAATGCTACCCCAAGTGATAAATTCCTCTTTATCAACAAATTGATGGAGAGAAGCATAAGAAATAAAAATCTCAAATCGTATATCTGTATTTTTAGGCACATCTTTGGCGATGCCCGTAACTTTGAGGTCTAATTTGTTGTCCCAGCGAATGATTTTCCCGATGGCTTTTTCATTGTTTCCAAAATATTTTTTAGCTATTTTTTCCGTCAAAATCACTGAATTTGGCTCTTTCATGGCAGATTTTGCTTCCCCAATCAGCAGAGGATAGGTAAACATGGCAAAAAACTCAGGCTCTACAAAGGCAAATCGATACTCCATGTACTTTGTAGTTTCAGCCTTGCCGTCTTCTTGGATAGCAAATACCATGTTACTCCCATCAGCATAAACTTGGGTAATCCCTTCTAAATCAGAGAAATCCGTTCGGAGCGCAGTCGGAAGCACCAGCGAGCTTCCGCCATTGTAGCTGTCCTTATCTGCCTTATTTTCATACGAATAGACCCGATAAAGCCTATCTGCTTTGGTATGGAAATTATCAAAACTGTTTTGGTAGCGAATCACTACAAAGATAAGCAACGCACAAGCTACGCCCAGCGTCAAGCCCAAGAGGTTGATGGACAGGTAAGCTTTGTTTTTAAATAAGTTTCGGAAGGTAATTTTAAAGTAGTTTTTTAACATGGTTTTATATAAATTATTAAATCTGAAAATTAAAAATCTGGAATCTGGAATGAATTAAAATCTGAAAATTAAAAAATCTGGAATCTGGAATTTCATTTTTGTATTTCATTCTTCATTCCAGATTCTACATTCCAGATTATGTATTTCCTCATTCCGAACGAAGTGAGGTAACAGGATTCGCCACCGCCGCTTTGATGCTCTGCCAGCTTACGGTGAGCAAGGTAATCGCCAGCGCGCCTACGCCTGAAAGCGCAAATACCCACCAAGAAATTTCGGTCCGATAGGTATATTTTTGTAGCCACTCATTCATAAAATAATAGGCAATTGGGCTGGCAACTACAAAAGAAATAATCACCAAGAAAACGAAATCTTTGGACAGCAAAGCCCACAACTGCGGCACGCTTGCACCCAAGACCTTGCGAACGCCGATTTCTTTGGTGCGTTGCTCTGCTACAAAACTTGCTAAACCAAAAATACCCAAACAGGAAATCAATATTGCTAATCCAGCGAAAACAGCAGATAACTTGCCAATGCGTTCTTCCGTAGCGAATTTTTGAGCATATTCTTGGTTTATGAATCTATACTCGATTAACATCTCAGGGCTATATTTCAAAAAACATTTCTCTATTTTTTCCAGAGATTCATTCATGGATTTCATGGGATTCATTTTAAAAATAATCACATTTTGCTGCTGACCAGCTAAATTATAAAGTGTGGGCTTAACAGGTTCAAAGGCAGACTCTACAATCAAATCTTTTGCAACACCAATAATTGTGAATGGCTTATTATTCCATTTTATTGTTTTACCAATAGGATTTTTCAATCCCATAAATTTCACTGCTGATTCATTGAGAATAAAAGCCATAGAATCTGTCGAAAGTTCTTTTGAGAAATCTCTGCCTTCTTTAATTTCCCAGCTAATTGTTTTGCCATAATCATAAGAAATAGTATTAAGTGGAAATTCCTCAGCAAAATTTGGGTCTTTTCCTTCCCATTCAAAACCAGAAGTTGTTCTCCAAATTTCAGTTAGAGGGCTTGAAGACTGCGCCATTTCTTCAATAGCCTGATTGTTTATTAACTCATCTCGAATGGCTTCAAAATGACTATAAATACCAGAAGAAAAAAACGTGCTGACGATACCTTCTCGATTGTAACCTACGGGTTTATTTTTGGCAAATTGAATCTGATGATACACTATAAGCGTGCTAATAATAAGTGTAACAGAAACAGTAAATTGAAAAACAACCAAAACCTTGCGAGGTGTAGAGGCAAAACGCCCAATCTTAAAAGTGCCTTTCAACACTTTCACTGGCTCAAAAGATGATAAATAAAAGGCTGGGTAGCTACCAGCAATGACGCCAGTAATGAGGCTAAATCCTATGCCAAACAGCCAAAAAGCTGAATTTGACCATAAGAGGGTCATTTTTTTATCTGTCAATTCATTGAATAATGGTAAAAATAATGATACAAGTAGTATTGAAAATACAAAGGACAAACTAACTACCACCAATGATTCAGAAAAAAACTGAACGATTAACTGCCACCGAACCGAACCAATCGCTTTTCTAATTCCTACTTCCTTAGCCCGTTTTTCAGAGCGAGCTGTTGCCAAATTGATAAAGTTGATACAGGCTAAAAGCAATACAAAGATTCCAATAATACCAAAAAGCCATACATAATCGATAAGCCCACCATTGTTTTGACCATTTTTAAAATCAGAATACAAATGCCACTTTGACATTGGTTGTAAAAACATTTCTGGTTTAAATTTAGCATCTTCTTTTTCTACCTTATCTAATTTTACATTCTTTATTTTTGCCGAAACCTTATCCATATCCGCATTATCAGCAATTTGAGCAAAACATTGGGTGAAATTATTATCCCAAGGGTTATTCATTGTTTTGATAGATGGGTTTTGAATGAGATACAGTTCCCAAGGCAACATAAAAGTAATGTTCCTAAACGTAGAGTTAGCGGGAAAATCTTCATAAATACCAGTAACTTTCAGGTCAAATTGGTCGCTAATTCGTATTATTTGATTGATTGGGTTAGTATTCCCAAAATATGTTTTGGCTACTGATTCTGACAGCAAAATTGAATACGGGTCTACCAAACCGTTCCTTGTACCTGCCAGCATTTTCAATGATAATAATTCGGTAATTTTTGGTTCAAAGAAATTACCAGATTTTATAAATTTTTTATTACCTACTTTAAACAAACGATTCTCAGTCCATGAGGATTGCACCACATATTTAAAATCACTTCCATAAACATTCCTAATTTCATCTGCAATAATTGGTGGAACACTCTTTTCTGTCCCCACCTCACCATTATAGGTTTGGTTTTGCATTACCTGTGCTATCCTTTCATAGTTTTGATGATATTTATCGAAACTCAACTCATCATAAATCCACAGCCCAATGAGCATAGCCACCGCCATACCCACCGCCAGCCCTCCAATATTGATGAAGGAATACACCTTATTGCGAAGCATATTTCGCCAAGCAATTTTTAAATAGTTCTTTATCATGGGTTTTATATAAATTAGAAATGAATTAAAATCTGAAAATTAAAAAATCTGGAATCTGGAATTTCATTTTTGTATTTCATTACTCATTCCAGATTAAAAGATTCCAGATTTTGTATTCCAATTACTTTGCCAATCATAATCTATTCATAATTAACAACTTATAATTCATAATTCAAAAAGAATTGTCCGTTTTCGGTCGTTTTTGTGCGGAAGTGGGAAAGTAAACTTGAAAAAAAAATCAAAAAAAAATCAATCCCCTTATGGAATTTCTCTTTTGCCCACATCATACTTACAAATAAATACTTGTTTGTGGTTTTACAAACAAATCCAAAATTTTAAATCAAAAAAGTTTTAAACCCAAAAAATAAAAAATTTATGAAAACTTTAAAATCATTTTCAAGCAAATTATTGGTGGTCATGCTTTGCATTTGGCTGGCGTGGGCGTGCCAAGGAAGCAAAGAAGCAAATAAAGGCAACCAAACGGTCAATCAGCCTGAAATAGTAGCAACTGAAAAAACAGTAGAAGAAGCACCTATACCTGCTGACATGGACATCAGCACCAAGCCCATTGTCAGCCCAAGCCTGACTGCGCCCGCAGGAGAATCGCAAAAAATGTTGCGAAGCACTGATAATTTGTATATGAACAAAGATAGCAGGGTATTGGAAAGAAAGAAAATGAAAGAACAGGAGAAAGGCATCATAAGTAAAGAAGACGAGGGCGGAGAAAATTTTAATACAGAAGAATACAGCAAAATTGTTGAAAATCAGTTCCAAAGCCCCAAAAATGCGCCACTTTCTACCTTTTCTATTGACGTAGATAAGGCTTCCTATTCCAATAGCCGCCGCATGATAGAAAGTGGGCAAATGCCTTACAAAGATGCTGTTCGCATCGAGGAATTTGTCAATTATTTTGATTATGAATATCCAAATCCTACGGGAGAACACCCTTTTTCTATCATTACCGAAGTTTCTTCCAGCCCTTGGAATCCTGAAAATCAGTTAGTTCACATTGGGCTACAAGGCAAAAAATTGGATTATGACAAGTTAGCACCCTGCAATTTGGTATTTTTGATTGATGCCTCTGGCTCTATGTCTGATAACAACAAATTGCCTTTGCTCAAATCTTCTTTGAAACTCTTACTCAATGAGTTAAGTGCCAAAGACAGAATCGCAATCGTGGCGTATGCAGGTGCGGCAGGCTTGGTATTGCCCTCAACTCCAGCTACTGACAAGTCCAAGATTATCAATGCCTTAGACAATTTAGAAGCTGGTGGCTCTACCGCAGGCGGTCAAGGAATTTTGTTAGCTTACAAAGTGGCAAAAGAGAATTTTCTCGCAGAAGGCAATAACCGCATTATTTTGGCAACTGATGGTGATTTTAATGTAGGAACTTCCTCTACTTCCGAATTGGTAAGATTGGTCGAAGAAAAAAGGAAAGAAGGTATCTTCCTGACACTGTGCGGATTCGGTATGGGCAACTACAAAGATGACCGTATGGAAGAAATCGCCAAAAATGGAAACGGCAATTACTTTTACATTGACAATATCAACGAAGCTAAAAAGGTGTTTGTCAAGGAGATGCGTGCTACTCTTTTCACGATTGCCAAAGATGTAAAGTTGCAAATTGAGTTTAATCCAAACAAGGTGCAGGCATATCGCTTAATTGGTTATGAAAACCGTATGCTCAAAGATGAAGACTTTAATGATGACAAAAAAGACGCAGGTGAGTTAGGCGCAGGACACACTGTAACAGCCATTTACGAAATCGTGCCTGTGGGCGTAAAATCTCAATACCTCAAAAGTGTAGATGCCTTGAAATACCAAAATAATCAAAATACCAATGTTTCTAACACAGATGAAATGATGACGATTAAGTTTCGCTACAAAAAACCAACAGAGGATACCAGTAAATTGATTACGCATATTTTGAATGCAAAGAATCAAAAATTGGAAAGTACCAGCGACAATTTCCGTTTTTCTGCCGCAGTAGCTGGTTTTGGATTATTGTTAAGAGAATCTGAGTTCAAAGGTAATGTAGCTTACAATCAGATAATTAGCATGGCAAAAGGCGCAAAAGGTAAGGACAGCGAAGGATACAGGGCAGAGTTTATCAGATTGGTAGAGGCGTGCCAGCTGATGAAAGGGGAGAAAACAAGAGAGTAAGGATTTTTGATAAAAAATTTGTTTTGTGATAAGGCTTGGTCATTTTTGGTTAGATGAAACTATATTTTCCTTCTATTGAAAATAAAATATGATGAAAATGAAAAACTTATCACATTACACTTTTCTATTTTTTCTTGTTTTTTCTATTTCCAGAGGGCAGGCTCAACTGTTTGATAACCAATTTGGAATTGCTCGCTTGGTAACTTACGCGCAGCCTTTGGACAACTTGGTCATGGTAGGCGCAAAAGAGCAAACTTTTATCGTAACCGACAGCAAAGGACGAGAATATTTCCGAAGTACAGGAAAAACCGAAACCCCGTTTCGCGTAAGTGGTGCGCTGGGAAAGCATACAGTCAGCACGCTGGACAGCAAGGGCAAAAAAACACCGTTGTTTACTTTTGAGGTCAGCGCAAAAACCAGTATTAATGACGGCGGTTATTACAAGGAAATGTTCGATTTGTTTTACAAGGGTATGGATAATTTTGACGAAGGGGATGGGCGAAGTATAAAATGGAACGGAAAAAGTTATAACTTCTTTGTTCCCTGGACTTTAGACCACTGCCACAACATGAAGGGCATGAAGTATTTTAGTGGTGTAGGGCATGAGTTTGTCGACCTGATGCGCGAGGTACAGCGCGAAGACGGCATGATTTATAGCTTTGTGCAGTACATGAAAAATGCCGATTATTTTTATACGCGGGACAAGTGGTCAGGCTATACCAAAAAAATTGGGGATAAGTATTTTGTGCGCCAACCCACTGAAAATCACCCCGAATATATTTATGTCAATACGGTGTATATGAGTTGGAAATCTTCGGGAAATAGCGAATGGCTCAAAAAAACACTTCCTTCGGCAATAAAATCTTTAGACTATATTTATAAAGACCCTGCGCGTTTTAGTAAGCGATTTCAGCTTCTAAAACGCGTTTATACTATTGATTCTTGGGATTTTGCGGTAGAGGACGAGTACCTGCCCAATATTGGTATGACCAACTCTATGATTGTTCACCCAGAAAAATCTAAGTTTGGGGTCTTTTTTGGCGACAATACGGGCTACATTGCCGCCTGCTACGAACTGGCAGAAATGCTGGAACACGTAGGGCAGATGGCTGATGCACAGCAATTTAGAGAAAGAGGTAAGGCTTTTAAGGAACGTTTGGATAAATTGGCTTGGAATGGCAAATTTTACACTCATTTTATTGATGAGGATTCTACGGTCAAGCGCAATCTGGGAGTAGATGAACGTTCTCAAATCGCCCAATCCAACGCCTATTCGCTGAATCGCCCTTTAAATCCTGCCCAAAGCAAGGCTATCATACAAACGTATTTGAACTTAAAAGATAACCTACCGCAAGGCTCGCCAGGAGAGTGGTATGCGATTTATCCCCCTTTTCAGCGCGGATTTGGCACGCATGGGGACATTTGGCAATACATGAACGGGGGCGTAGGCGGACACGTCGCGGGCGAGCTGGCGCGCGGGGCTTTTGAAAGCGGTTACGAAAAATATGGCGCAGACATTCTAAACCGCCTTTTTGAATTAGGAAAAAAATATGACCACAAACTTTACTTTGCTTACACAGGCGCAATGTTTCCGCCGCCCGCACCGCCTACTTATAAACCTTTGAATCTCAAATTATTGGCAAACATGGACTTTTGGGTAAACGAAAAAAAGGAAGGCAATACTTGGATGCTCGGCGGGCGAGTAGGTGATGATTTGCGCGAGTTGCCTGTGGGCGAGCAAACCTTTGCAGGCATCAGGTTTGAAGTCATAGACCCCGAAAAAAACAATAGAAAAGCAGTAGTAGCAGTAGGCAAAGACCATATCTTGCCCCAAAGCATAGAGATTCCTGTCAATGAAACTGCCGCTTGTCTGTATTTTTTGCATACCGCTTCCAAGCCCGCTTCCGAAAATATTGTGGGTGGCGTTTCCTTTGTGTATGAGGACGGTAGCAAAAAATTTAACTACATGGTTGCGGAAAAACACCTCACGTATTGGTGGTTCTCAGAACTCCAAAACGACCACGCAGGTATTGCTTGGTATGGAAAAAACTTGGTTAGCGAAGGTGTAGGGCTTAGTTGGTCTGCTATCAATAATCCCGAACCTACTAAAAAAATCACAAAAATAATCCTTCATGCACCTGAAAATAAAGGTATTTACACCGTTTTTGGGATAACGCTGGCAGATAAGCCACATTACGTACCTGTAAAAATGCCTTCCTATGGCGGCCCCGATAACTGGGCTTCTGCAACGGCAGTTGCCGCTATGGTAGAAGGCTTGGCTGGTGTCAAAGACGCACCCAAAACAGCCGCCTACCAGGAAGCAATACTATCGCCAAGATGGAACGAAACCCAGTCTGATTCCATCAACGTAACCATTTGCTACCCCGCCTCAAAGGGTTATGTTGCCTATACTTACCTCCACAAAAAAGCACAAAAGACGATATTGCTTACCGTAGCAGGAAGTGGCGAAAAAACAAATTTTCATTTACCTTTGCCTCCTACTGCACAAAAGCCATTGTCCGTTTTGGTAAATGGAAAGGCACAGAAGTTTACTACTTCGCAAGTAGAACAATCTGTTTATGTGGACTTTATGATGAGTGGGGCTGAGGCAAAAAAGGTAGAATTGCGGTATTAATTCTTTTGAAGACTTTAGTGGTGCTTGTGGGAATACAAGGCAAGCATAGTATTTTATAAAAATTACGCCAAAAAAATTATAAAAAATGAATATGAAAAACCCTATTTTAAAAGTAATTGTATTGTTTTTGAGCATTCATTGCTGTTTTTATGTTGCTACTTTTGCCCAAGATAATTGGTTTGCTTTTCAGCCCAAGGGCTATTTTGAGCCTAACTCGCTGAACCTGAGCCACTGGCTTGATGCCCCTGCGGGCAAGCATGGCTTTGTGCAGATGAAGGGCAAAGATTTAGTTTTTCAGGACGGTACGCCCGTTAAGTTTTGGGGAACAAACATTGCAGGAGGCGCACCCTTCATGCCTAACGAACAGGCAAAAACTTGGGCAAAATTTTTGGCAAAATACGGATTTAATGCCGCGCGTTTCCATAAATTTACTTGGGACGCAACTGATGGCAAAAACTCCACGCTTATCACTGATGAAAATTGGAAAAACCTTGATTTTTTGTCCCAAGAGCTTCGCCAAACAGGAATTTATTATGGCTGGTCGCATATTTATGGGCATCGCGTACGCCCAAGCGATAGCACGCGCCTGCTCGCCTACAAAGAAATAGCAGATACCAAATTTCCTTGGTCGCATCTCAACGCCACCACAGCCTCTTTGGTAAACTTTGCCGAAGACCTCCAAAATCTCAATATTGAACTCACTATCAATATGTTAAACCATAAAAATCCGCTTTCAGGACTGCGCTATGCTAATGACCCCGCACTTAGCTTTATCGAACTGCAAAACGAAGACAATATTTTTTGGTCAGCCATCGAAGCCACACTCAAACAAACACCTACGTATCGCGCCTTACTTTGCAAAAAATTTTCAGCATGGCTCTTAGAAAAGTACCATTCCCAAGAAAACTTAGAAAAGGCATGGAATAAGGAAGGAGTCAATGAAGGCGAACTTCTGAGCAAGGAAAATATGTATCCAAGCCCCAATCATGGCTTACTAAGCTGGGAATATGAACAGGCTTTGAAAAATAAAAAGCCTGTAAAACAGCATATTATAGACAAAGCTACTTTTTTATATGATGAACAAATCAAATTTTACAATAAGTTTGTAACCGCAATTAGAAATACAGGTTACCAAGGAACTATAGTGGGGAGTTGCTGGCAAGCAGGAACGGGCATCTCGCATTTGTACAATTTATATGCCGATTACCAAGCAGGGATTATTGATAGGCACAACTACTTTGGCGGAGGCGATGGACATCACCTCCAAGCAGGTAAATTTGACAATACTTCTATGCTTGCCCAAATTGGCTCAGGGCTATACGGCACTGGTTTACAGCAAGTTAGCGACAGACCTTTTGCTATCTCAGAATGGATGAGTCTTATCCCCAACGAGTGGACTGCCGAAAGCGCGCCCCTGCTCGCCGCCTACGGAATGGGTTTGCAGGGCTGGGACGCTTCTTACACCTTTGCCACTGATTATCCGTACTTTACGCCTACTATCCAAACGCCGCCTTGGGGTGGAATTTATAATGCTTGCTCACCTACACAACTCGCTTTGTACCCTGCCCTTGCTATGATGATTTATCGGAATGACATCAAAGAAGGCGAAATCGCAGTTAATAGACAGGTGCATTTGCCCTCCGTAGCAGAAAATAAGCAGTTTTTTGATGAAAGAGTTATCCAAGACCATGACCGCAAAAGTTTTGCAGGAAGTTTTCCCTTAGAGGCAATGGCTGTTGGCAAGGTAAGCCTCACCTTTACTAATAGTTTGAAAGAAAATGAAACCACAGATTTATCAAAATTTTGGAAAAACAAAACCGTAACCTCTAATACCAATCAGCTTTTTTGGGACTATTCGGACAAAGGTTTTTTTACCATAAATAGCGCAGGAACAAAGGGTTTGGTGGGCTTTGCCAAAGACAAAAAATTTGACTTGGGCGAAATCAGTTTGACTACAGCCAATGAATTTGCGGTGATTTTGGTCAGTAGCTTGGACAAAGACCAAGGGCTTGACAGGGCAAAAAGATGGCTGATAACCACCATAGCCCGCGCAAAAAATACAGGCATGGAATATGATGCCGACAAGAAAAACTTGCTCAAAGTGGGCGAAGCCCCCATTCTGATTGAGCCTGTGCGAGTAAATCTGAAAATAAATAGAAAAGATAAATTTAAGGCTTATATCCTTGACCATATAGGGAATAGAACAGAAAAGGCAATTGTTTCTGGTAATTCGCGCAATCTAATTCTCTTAGATGGGAATGCCTTCAAAGCAATTTATTATGAAATCGTTTTCGAATAGGGGGTAAATTTTGTGGAAAGCCCACCCTTCATATTGCGGCGCAAGCGAGGTGTTAAAAAATTGATAGTCAATATATTATACTCTATAACCCACCGTTTTAATGGTGGGAACTCACTCCAACTCACAGAACGCGTCATTCTTGAACATCAATGAACGGTGCGAACGCTTGACATCAATAAAATTGCCTTCAACCAGTCTTCTTTGCTTAGACTTTCAAACCAATACATTGAAAATTTTGTTACACTTTAATTTTTTTATAAATTTGTATTATGAAAATCAAATTAATAGAAACCAAAGAGGAGCAAAAAACGGCGGTGTTGGTAGCTGTAATCACGCAAAAACAAACAGAGGAGCAGGCGGCAGAATACCTGCATGAGTTGGCGTTTTTGGCAGAAACGGCGGGAGTAAAGACGATTTATAAATTCAAGCAAAAATTGGTTCACCCTGACGGGCGATATTTTGTGGGCAAGGGCAAGATGGACGAAATCGTGGCGTATGTCAAAGAGTATAAGCCCGATATGGTGATTTTTGATGATGATTTGACCAGTTCGCAGATTCGCAATTTGGAAAAAATACTGACTTGCTCAATCCTTGACAGAAGTTTGCTCATTATCCAGATTTTCATGCAGCGCGCCCGCACTACACAGGCAACTACGCAGGTAGAACTGGCGCAGTATGAATACGTTTTGCCACGACTTACGCGTATGTGGACGCACCTTTCGCGCCAGCAAGGGGGCAAAGGCACACGTGGCGGTCCTGGCGAAAAAGAAATAGAAACTGACCGCCGTATCGTGCGCGACCGCATTGCTTTCTTGAAGGAAAAACTCAAAGACATAGAAAAAATTGCGGTGAACCAGCGCAAATCTCGCGACCTTATGGTGCGCGTGGCTTTGGTGGGCTATACCAATGTGGGTAAATCCACGCTGATGAATTTGTTGGCAAAATCTGATATTTTTGCAGAAAATAAATTGTTTGCTACCGTAGATTCGACAGTCAGAAAAATTGTTTTTAATCAAATTCCTTTTTTACTTGCAGATACTGTCGGATTTATTCGTAAATTGCCCACTACTTTGATTGAGGCTTTCAAATCTACGCTTTCGGAGGTGGTAGAGGCAGATATTTTGCTACACGTAGTCGATATTTCGCATCCTGCTTTTGAGGAGCAAATTGAGATTGTACACAAAACCTTAGCTGAAATAGGTGCAGCAGACAAACCTGTGGTACTTGTGTTCAATAAAATAGACCA
>JAAFJS010000219.1 GCA_013298985.1 Cytophagales bacterium | reverse complement strand
GACTGCCTACCGCAATAAAAAAGTAAGGGGCTTTTATTATTTTGGCAACGCTGACAATCACTATGGCATGAATTGACATCCAAATAATGCCTATCAGGAACAAAACAGGGTTTCTAAATATCTCTAATACATTCATTTGCATACCAATCGTAGCGACTAAAAAGTAAAGCAAAATGCTGCCCATGCGCGAAGCACCCACGCCTTCCAAAGCCCGCGCTTTGGTAAAAGAAAGGGCTAAACCTACTGTTGTTGCTAAAACTACTACCCAAAAAAACTCTGAAATAATAGAAGAAAGGTTATTAGCAGTCAGCCAAGCGCGATTTGCTTCCATCACAGGCATTACCGCTGCTGCCCCCGCGTAGGCGAGTGCTGTTGCCCCAAAACCTACCGTAATCACCAGCAATTCATCTTTGGTCGTGGGGATACGCGCGATGCTTGCCCGATATTTTTCTATTTTTTGCCTGACTGCATCAATGTCGCTACTGTCAGCCTTCAAAAATGTATCGATTTGCTTCACGCGCCCAATCCCAAAAAGCAAGACTGCCGTCCACAAATTGCCTACAATTACATCAACCGTTACCATTTGGGCAAAAAGCGTAGGACTTGGCTGAAAAACCTCTTTCAAAGCGGTCTGATTCGCACTTCCACCTATCCAGCTACCCGCAATAGTTGCCAATCCTTTCCAAATTTCCTCATCGCCTGTGCCAGCAACTGTGTCAGGAAAAAGCGAACCCACTACCAGCAGCGCAACAGGTCCCCCAATCACTACGCCCACCGTTCCCGCCAAAAATACAACCAAAGCCTTTGTGCCTAAGCGCAAAATTTCCTTTACGTCGAGGCTGACTGTAAACAATACCAAACTGGTCGGCAATAAATATCGTGAGGCAAATTTATACAATGTAGTATCCTTATTATCAATTAGTTCGAAGGAATTGAGCAAGGAAGGCAAAAAATAGCAAAGCAATAGTGCTGGCACATACGCATAAAATTTTTTCCAAAAAGGAGTTTCAAGGGCAGAGGTATAAAAAACCAATGCCAAGATTGCCAATAATACGCCCGCGATAACAGCAGGATTGGTCAGTAAAAAAGAGGGAGTTTGCATCTATTTTGTGATTTGTATTGGATTGATTTTGATAAATATTGGTGCAAATTATTGATTTTTTGGCTTTGGGTAGAATAGTCTATCATTTTTTTGATAAAATTACAAAAGACTTTATAGCAATGTCTTTTAATAATGCTAACTCCATCAATACAGGTTTCTATCCTATAAAAAACAAGTTTTTCAGGCGATTAATGCAATTTTTCGTTGCTGGCGCATCAATTTGATTGGTAAAAGAAAGAAAAAAAGTGGAAATGCTGAAAATTTGTTATGTTTGCAAAAAATAAAAGCACGTGAAAAATAAAGATTTTGACTTTCAGCAAGCACTCCAATCCATTGAAAATGAAATACAAAGCATGAGCTTGGGCGCGCAGCCGCCTGAATTGTACGCGCCGATTCGCTACCTGATGGATTTGGGTGGCAAGCGGATTAGACCCTTGCTGGTGCTACTCGGAAACTATTTATTTTCAGAGGATTGGCAAAAAAATGCGAAGCCTTCCATTGCCGTTGAGATTTTTCATAACTTTACGCTGATGCACGACGACATTATGGACAATGCGCCGATTCGTCGCGGCAAGCCTACGGTGCATGAAAAGTGGGACAGAAATATTGCCCTGCTTTCGGGTGATGTGATGCTGGTGCGTGCTTACCAACAGCTTGATTTTGTGGAAGAAACGTATTTTCATCTTGTTTTGAGGAAATTTCACCAGTGCGCGACAGAGGTTTGCGAAGGGCAGCAGTTTGATATGAATTTTGAAAAACGGAACTTGGTGAGTGAAGGTGAATATCTGAACATGATTCGCCTGAAAACGGCTGTTTTATTGGGTTTTAGCTTAGAATTTGGGGCTATCATTGGTGGGGCAAGTGCTGAAAATGCAAAAATGCTGTATGATTTTGGGGTGAATATTGGGATTGGGTTTCAGCTCAAAGACGATTTACTTGATGTGTATAGCGACCAAGCCAAGTTTGGCAAGCAAGTCGGTGGCGATATTATAGCGAATAAAAAGACTTTTTTGCTTATCAATGCGCTGGCTCGCGCGCAGGGAGAAACGCAAAAAGAATTGTTAAATTGGCTGGGAAAAGAAACCTTTGACGCGACACAGAAAGTAGAAGCAGTAATGAAAATTTATGATGTGCTTGATATTCAGCAAGTTACTAAAAAAAAGATGAATGAATATTTTGAAAAAGCGTTTGGATTGCTTGGTGGGCTGGAAATAGATAAGGACAAGAAGAAAACGTTGATTGCTTTTACGAATGACTTGATGAATAGAGAAAAATAAAATTGTTTGGAAATTAGACAAATAAGTAGTAGTTAGAATTTAGTAGTTGGTAGATAATATTATAAAACAATGAAAATCAATAAGTTATGACTTGTTATATAGGAAAATAATTAATTGCACTTACTTACTTAAATAATTACGCTTTTCAAGCCCGTTAGGGCTTAAATATTGACGGTTCGCCGCTGCGATTGAACTCCTACGGAGTTCTTAATACATTGAATATCAAACACTTTCTACCAATATGAAACACCTAACGGCGTTTTTAATCAGTAAGAAATCTATTATTTGAATACAGAGTTTGAATATGGTTTGAGGTGGTTTGAAATTATTTGAATATGGTTTGGAGAGGTGGCTCGGAGGTGGGGTGGTGGGAAATAGCCGCTGGCGGCAGGGGAAGTGGGGGGCGGTGGAATTTGGCGATTTTAGCCCCGCACCGTAGCGAAGCGAAGCCCGAACGACGGCGACCGCAGGTGGACTGGAAGGGTACGCTTGCGCTTCTATTATTTTTAGAAATTTTGTAATTTGAAAAACAATATTAGATATGGATTTAGGACTAAAAAACAAGGTGATTATTGTAACGGGTGGTTACAGTGGCATAGGTGAGGCGATTGTCAGGGAGGCGGCGAAGGAGGGCGCGATTCCTGTGATTGTGGGGCGGTCGGGTGAGCGCGGCAGGGCATTAGAAGGTGAACTGAAACAGCAAGGTTTTGATTGTCTGTCTGTTGCGGCGGAACTGGGCGAGGCTGGTCAGTGTGAGCAGGCTATCGCGCAAACGCTGGCAAAGTATCACAGAATCAATGCCTTAGTGAATAATGCGGGCTTGAATGATGGGGTGGGGCTGGAAAGCGGAAGTCCGCAGAAGTTTATGGATTCTATTCAAAATAATATTTTTCATTATTACGCGATGGCGCATTATGCGCTGCCCGCGTTGAAGCAGGAATCTGACAGTAGCATCATTAATATTAGCTCAAAAACGGGGGTAACGGGGCAGGGCGGCACCTCTGCTTATGTGGCTTCGAAGGCGGGTCAGTTGGGGCTTGCGCGCGAGTGGGCGGTGGAGTTATTGCCTTATAAGATTCGCGTGAACGCGATTGCGCCTGCGGAGGTGATGACTCCTCTGTACGAAAAATGGCTCAATACTTTTGAAAATCCAGCAGAAAAACTCCATGAGATTACAAAACGGATTCCCTTGGGCAAGCGCATGACGACTTCGGAAGAGATAGCTTATATGGCTTTGTTTCTTATTTCGGGCAAATCGGCGCACACTACTGGGCAAATTATTTATGTAGATGGTGGCTACACGCACTTGGACAGGGCAATTACTTGACAATGAGCAGTAAACAGTGAATAGTAAACAGTTATCAATCAACAACAAAACAATCAACAACCAGCAATTAACAACAAACAACTAAAAAAATTAACAATCTAAAATATAGTAAATATGGAATTTTCAGGAATTGACATTGCGGTTTTTATTGGATACTGCTTATTAATAGTATCTGTGGGGCTTTGGGTTTCTCGCGACAAAAAAGGACATGAGAAGGACTCCAAAGACTACTTTTTGGCGGGAAGCACGCTGCCTTGGTGGGCAATAGGCTCCTCACTTATTGCCTCGAATATCTCTGCGGAGCAGTTTGTGGGTATGTCAGGCTCTGGCTATGCGCTTGGCTTGGGCATTGCGACTTATGAATGGATGGCGGCAATTACCTTGCTGGTGGTGGGTAAGTTTTTCCTTCCTGTATTTTTGGAAAAGAAAATTTATTCGATGCCTCAGTTCTTAGAAATTCGTTATGACAAGCGTGTGCGTACTACGATGGCGGTTTACTGGCTGTTGGTGTATATTTTTGTCAATCTAACCTCTGTATTGTACTTGGGCGCATTAACCCTGAAAACGGTGATGGGTGTAGATTTGATGACTGCTATCATTGGATTAGCCTTGTTTTCTTTGGTTTATTCCCTTTACGGCGGACTGATGGCGGTGGCTTGGACAGACGTGGTGCAGGTAGTTTTCTTGGTTTTTGGTGGTCTAATTACTACTTATTTGGCACTGAACTCCCTCAATCCAGACGGGTTTTTGGCGGGAATGTCCGATTTGCTCGCCAAAGCACCAGAGAAATTTGACATGATTTTGGAGCAGGGCAAGACCATGATTCCTGACGGCAAAGGTGGGCAGAAAGATGCCTATTTGGATTTGCCAGGGATTAGCGTACTCATTGGCGGTATGTGGATAACGAACCTAAACTATTGGGGTTGTAATCAGTACATTACGCAACGCGCCTTAGCCGCCAAAAGTCTTTCTGAGGCACAACGTGGGATTATTTTTGCAGGTTTCCTCAAACTGATTATGCCTTTGATAGTGGTGATTCCTGGCATTGTAGCCTTTGTGGTCAATCCGAATTTGCCCAAAGCAGACGAGGCATATCCTTGGTTATTACAGACTTACGTACCTGTGGGCTTGAAAGGAGTCGCGTTTGCGGCATTGGTAGCGGCAGTAGTTTCCTCGCTAAGTTCGATGATAAATAGTATTGCTACTATTTTTTCTATGGATTTGTACAAAGAATATATCAAAAAAGACGTAACAGAATCAGGGCTGGTCAAGGTAGGGCGCATTATTGGCGTAGTTTCTATGGTAATTGCAGTGATTGTTGCGCCTTTTCTGAGTAGTTTAGACCAAGCCTTTCAGTTTATCCAAGAATTTACGGGCTTCGTAAGTCCTGGGGTAGTGGCTATCTTTTTGTTAGGACTTTTTTGGAGAAAAACAACGGCAAATGCGGCACTCTGGTCAGCTATTTTGTCTGTGCCTGTTTCACTTTTGTTTAAGTTTATTTTCCCATTATTGCCGTTTATCGATAGGATTGGGCTGATTTTCTTGGCTTTGTGCGCGATGATGGTAGGTATCAGTTTGTACGAAAACAAGGTGGAAAACCCCAAAGGCATAGCATTAAGCAAAAAACTTTTCCATACAGATATAGTCTTTAATGTGGGTGCAATCGCTATCTGCGTGATGATAGCCTTCTTGTATGCAAGATTTTGGTAAGAAAACAATAGCTTGATTAGATTCTAAAACCTATAAGCAAACTCACAGAGAAAGTGCTTATAGGTTTTTTTATGGATAATACACTTAAAAAACGCAAACTACAAAGCAACCTTTCCTCGCTTTCCTACATCTTTTTAATAACGCGCAGTTTGTACTAAGTTCGTACAGATAAGTGTGCGTTATTGAACATATTTAACATTTTTTCAAAACACAAGTAATTGATAACCAAGTTTTTACATAGCTTGGTATTTTTATTGACCAACTGAATAGTTAAATTGTTATTTTTATTTCAAAAAGACAGAACAATAAAACTCTTCAACAATCAAAAACAATTAATATAAAGATGATAACACTACAAAATATACATAAATATTACGAAGTGGGTGCAAATAAACTGCACGTTCTCAAAGGCTTGGACATGACTATTGAGGAAGGGGAGTTGGTTTCTATCATGGGTTCTTCGGGGTCAGGCAAGTCGACTTTGCTCAATATTTTGGGTATTCTGGACGACTACGACACTGGAACTTATACGCTAAATCATACACCGATGAAGAACCTTTCACAGACCAAGGCGGCATATTATCGCAATCAATTTCTTGGTTTTGTGTTCCAGTCTTTCAACCTACTTTCCTTCAAAAATGCGATGGAAAATGTAGCCTTACCGCTTTATTATCAGAAAGTTCCAAGAAAAGAGCGCAACAAAATCGCCTTAGAATACTTGGACAGGGTAGGGCTAAAGGAATGGGCAGAACACTCGCCTAACGAGATGTCAGGCGGGCAGAAACAACGTGTGGCGATTGCCAGGGCATTGATTTCCAAGCCCAAAGTCATCTTGGCAGATGAGCCAACGGGTGCATTGGACACGAAAACATCAGAAGAAGTAATGGAAATTTTTAAAGAGGTAAACCATGAGGGCATCACCGTCATCATCGTTACCCACGAAAACGAGGTGGCTAATCAAACCCAACGAGTGATTAGGCTCAAAGATGGGAATATTATTAATTACTAATGATTAATGACGAATTACTAAAATTAATTTATTGATTTTCAATGACTAATTATTATTTTTAGAAGTTATTTTACAGCATTTGTATTAGAAAAGATATGATTTTAAAGTTTTCAAATGTCATTAGTAATTTTTAATTAGTCATTAATCTAATCGGTCATTAATAATCATGAAAGACAATGTTATTTTAGATAAAAGTTATGCTTTTGCATTGAGGATATTGAAGTTACATAAACACTTGATTGACAATGGTATAAATTACAATATAGCCAATCAGGTTTTGAAAAGTGGAACGTCTATAGGCGCAAATGCAGAAGAGGCAAATGGAGGGTATTCGCTGAAAGATTTTTTAGCTAAAATAACTATTGCATATAAAGAAGCGAGAGAAACGCATTATTGGTTGAGATTACTGAAAGATGGGGAACTTTTAGAAGATAGATTAGCAACTTCTCTAATCAATGATTGTGAGGAAATACTGAAAATTATTACTTCTATTCAAAAAACAATCAAAGGAAAACTTGATAAAGGTGAAAAAGAGTAAGTCAATTATATAATTACTAATGGCGAATTACTAATGTGAATCAATCATTAGAAAGAAAAGTCCTTAGTCATTAACAATTAGTCATTCAAGATATAGTCCTTAGTCATTAACAATTAGTCATTCAAGATATGTTCGATTTAGACAAGTGGCAAGAAATTTTTGGTACGATTCGCCAAAATAAACTACGTACCTTCCTCACCGCTTTTGGGGTGTTTTGGGGAATTTTTATGTTGATTTTGCTCTTAGGTGCTGGGCGGGGAATGCAAAATGGTGTGGGGCAGGAGTTCGCAGGCGAAGCGATGAACAGCATTTGGATTTGGGAAGGCAAGACCAATATGCCTTACCAAGGCTTAAAGGCTGGGCGTGAAATTCATTTTGCCAATCAAGATTTAGCCCTGATAACCAACGATTTAGGTGATAAAATGAATATGCTTGCGCCAAGAAACCGCGTCTGGGGAGAATATACCATTAACTACAAGACTAAAAACGGGTCTTACCAAGTATTGGGGTCAGTGGGGGAGTTTTTCAAGCTCAATGGCGAGAAATTTATCAAGGGAAGAATGTTAAATCAGAATGATGCTGATGAAAAACGCAAGGTAATGGTGATTGGCGAAAAGGTCAGGAAAACGCTTTTCGGAGATGGAGAAGGCATTGGCGAATATGTGAAAGTGAAAGGCGTATTTTTTAAGGTCGTAGGTATTTTTACTACTAACCAAAATAACGGCAGAAACGAGGAAAGAGCTTATATTCCTTTCTCGACCCTCCAAATGGTATTCAATCAGCCTAATAAAGTGCAAGTCATGGTTTTGAACGGCATTGACGGGATTCCTGCCATAGAAATAGAAAATTCGGTGCGGAAGGTGCTGGCAAATAACCATAAGTTTGATACAGAAGACCGCCAAGCCATCGGGATTAACAATAATGAGGAAAACTACAAACGCTTTATGGGCTTGTTTAACGGGATTGCGATGTTTGTATGGGTGGTGGGCATTGGGACGTTAATCGCTGGAGTAGTGGGAGTTAGCAATATCATGCTCATCATTGTCAAGGAACGCACGAAGGAAATAGGCGTTCGCAAGGCACTCGGCGCAACGCCTTGGAGCATTGTAAGTTTGATTTTACAAGAGTCTATTTTTATCACTGCTTTTTCAGGTTATTTGGGCTTACTTGCCAGTATTGGCTTGCTTGACAGCTTGCGTTATCTGATAGAAGTTACGGGCGCGGAACTTCCCTATTTCACTCGCCCAGAGGTAGATACCTACGTGGCGATTTCCGCAACACTGATTTTGGTATTGGCGGGCGCGCTCGCAGGACTGATTCCTGCCCTGAAAGCGGCGAACATCAAACCGATAGAGGCGTTGAGAGCAGACTAAGTTTTGAGAATCTGGAATGTTTTAATCTGGAATCTGGAATGAGGAAATACAAAATCTGGAATGAAAATGCCGTTAGGCATGACCGCTTTGTAGAAAAAACGAAATAAAATATACACAAATGTGCCGCTTTTGCCTTTGAAAAGAGGTGTCAGTTTTGAAGTACTTGTATGGAGTTCTTATTTGGGCATAAATAGTAAAATATAGATTTTGATGTCAATTTTAGTGCTTTTCATACTTTGTTTGTATTGATTGATTTTACATATATTTGCAAATAGGTTTGGGCAAAAAAGTTATTTTTGAACGGACGAAATTGTATAGCAATCAATATCCTATTGTAAGATAAATGAAAAAGCGCATTTTATTCATAGACCGCGACGGTACGCTTATCGTAGAGCCTGCGGACGAGCAGATTGACTCTTTGGAAAAGTTGGAACTGCTGCCCAAGGTCATCACTGCCTTGCACAAAATAGCCTCAGAAACTGATTTTTTGCTCGTGATGGTTACTAACCAAGACGGATTGGGTACGCCTTCTTTCCCTGAAGCTACCTTCGAGCCTGCCCACCACAAGCTGATGACTTTGCTGGAAAACGAGGAAATTTATTTTTATAAAGTACACATTGACAAGACGTATGAACGCGAGCAGGCACTCACGCGTAAGCCACATACGGGAATGCTCACCGAATATTTGGACACTGAAAAATATGATTTGACCAATTCCTTCACGATTGGCGACCGATTTACAGACGTTACCCTTGCCAAAAATTTGGGCGCAAAAGGCATTTTAATTGGCAAAACGGACGAAAGGGCGATTCTTTGCACAGACGATTGGGCAGAAATTTGCGATTTCCTACTCAATGAGGATAAAAAACACCGCAGTCGCATAGCGAAGGTTCACCGCAAAACCAATGAAACAGAAATCAGCATAGAACTCTGTCTGGACGGAATAGGAAAAGCAGATATACAAACAGGCATTGGTTTTTTTGACCATATTTTGGAGCAAATTGCCAAACATTCGCGCTGCGATTTGACCATCAAAACTACTGGCGACCTGCATATTGACGAACACCACAGCATTGAGGATACAGCTTTGGCTCTTGGCGAGGCTTTTCGTAAGGCACTTGGCGAGAAGCGAGGCATTTTTCGCTATGGACATTTTGCCCTGCCCATGGACGAGGCATTGGCAGAGGTTGCTTTAGATTTTTCGGGCAGACCGTACATGGTCTGGAAGGCAGATTTTCGTCGCGAAAAAGTAGGAGATATGCCTACGGAGATGTTTCATCATTTTTTCAAATCCTTCTCAGATACAGCACTTTGCAATCTCAATATCAAAATAAGTGGGGAAAACGAACACCACAAAATAGAGGCTACTTTCAAGGCGTTCGCAAAGGCTATTCGCATGGCAGTAAAGCAGGAAACAGGCAACTACGAAGTACCAAGCACCAAAGGCGTACTTTAAACTTCTTGCAAAAACGCCCATTCGTCAGGTCAAATTTCACCTGACAAATGGGTGTTTTTACTCTCCTCTACACTCTCTCAATTACCATAGCTGACGCACCACCACCGCCATTGCAGATAGCCGCCAAGCCATATTTTCCATTTTTTTGATGCAAAACATTGGTCAATGTCG
>JAAFJS010000218.1 GCA_013298985.1 Cytophagales bacterium | reverse complement strand
GATCTAGGTCTTCTTTGGTTACTTCGTAAACATCACGCACGTTAGGCATGAGTGCGTACCTGCCAGAGCTAATGACCGCTTGTGCTTTTTGGAGTGCCAAAGCCCAATCTTCGTTATACAAAGCGGCTTTGGCATGAAGTGCCATCGCTACTTCTTTGCTTGCTCTACCTTTTACGGTGTTTGCGGTGTAGGAAGGCAGCTTGGCAGTTGCTTCGTCTAAGTCTGCATAGATTTGCTTATAAACATCTTTCATGGAACTTTTGGCAACAGTAGCATTTTCTAAAACGCTGCTTGCCTTGGTTTTAACGACTACATCACCAAAGTTTTTGGTCAATGACCAATGAAAAAAAGCACGCAAAAACAACGCTTCTCCTATGATTTCATCACGTCTTTTTACGTCCATATTTGTAAAAGGGACTTTTTCTATCACCCAGTTAGCTCGCTCTATGCCAGTGTATGCCAATCTCCAAATCTGCACAGGAGATTCATTTTCTCTACTGAAACTCCTGACAATGGAGTAGGTAGGGTCGTAAGTGAATAGCGTATAGGTGTTGCGACCTACTACGGGGCGTGGATACACTTGGTCTGCACTGAAATCTGATACCATCAAAGGCGCAGGACCATTATAGACATCTGCAATGCCACCATACACTGCGGTCAAGGCAGCCTCTGCGTCAGAAGCTGTTCGGTAAAAATTGGAGGTAAAAATACCAGAAAACGGTGTTTCCTCTAATTTGCTACACGCAGATAAAGTAAACATTATCAACGTGATGTATATATATTTTTTCATAATTTCTTTTATTAAGTTTTAATGAATAAGCATTAAGTAATTCAACAAATTTAATCATCTTGTTTTTTAGTGCCGTAGGTACGATAGCTTTGTAGAAAATAGAGAAATTAAATTTTACCAAGTCCCGTTAGGGACGTAACTAATTAGCTTTCAACTATCTGTATCGTTTCTAACGGGACTTATATTTGCCGTTTTTATTTGTTTCTACAAAACTTACGTCCCAGAATGGAATTTCCTAACAGGACTTTCAGTCAAGGACTGTAATGTGCGAAATACACTTGCTGCGTTGCGGGTGTTGCACACCGCGTTCAACACCACGCAACGGCGTTTTTAAAGATTTAGATAGGGGCAAAGGTTTAAAATGTTACCTGAACTCCTGCAATGAAGGATTTGGAGTTTGGATATACCAAGTTATCTACGCCTATCAGGGTATTAGACCCACCAAATGTATTTACTTCGGGGTCATAACCTTTGTACTTGGTGAAAGTAAACAAGTTATTGGCACTGAGATAGATACGTGCGTTTTTCAAAACCTTATTTTTAGGAATATTATAACCCAAAGTTACGTTCCTGACCCTTACAAATGAGGCATCTTCCATAAATCTATCCGAAATAGGCAACCTTCCACCTTGGAAACCAGCGATATACTCGTTGCTTGGATTGGTAGGCGACCAGCGATTCACCATGTCTTGGTAGAGATTGCGCTGTCCCAAAGGATTCTCAAAAGTATAGCGAATGAGGTTGTAAATTTTGTTGCCTTGTGTGCCTGTAATGAAAATGCTTAGGTCAAAACCCTTGTATTTGACAGTGGAAGTGAAGCCAAAAATGTATTTGGGATTGGCATCACCTGTAATGGTTTGGTCTGCAATAGAAATTACGCCATCGCCGTTGAGGTCTTTTACTTTTGTGCCGCCCACACGACTATCAGCCCCAGGAAGTACCGCATCGCCTGTTTGGTAAAGTCCATCAAAGACATAAGTTTTGAAAATGCCCAAAGGCTCACCTACTTTCAAGATACCAAAGTTATTGACCCTAAACTCATCTGTCGTTCCGTCCAAGCGATTGAGTTTGTTGCGATTAATGGTCATATTGGCAGAAATATCCCACTTGACAGCCTTGTTGATGAGATTGGCATTGACCGCAAGCTCTATGCCTCTGTTCTGTAACTCTGCATAGTTTCCCGTAATCGTGCTATACCCCGAAGAAAAGGGAAGCGGTTTTACAAAAAGCATATCTTGGGTAATCTTGTTATAAACGTCTATGACTAAGCTAATTCTGTCATTTAAAATGCTTACATCAAGTCCGATATTTCCCTGAACAGACTTTTCCCAGCGCAAATCTGGGTTTGGAATCCCTGTGGGCGCAATGCCTGTGGTGTATAAGTGGTTAAACTGATAATCACCCGTAGAACTCACCAAAGCCAAAGAACCATAAGGATTGATAGCACCCGCATTACCCGTAGCACCGTAGCTTGCTCTTATTTTGAAATCAGAGAAAAAAGTGCTGTTTTTCATAAAACTTTCCTCAATCACACGCCAAGAAGCGGCAACCGCAGGAAAAAAACCGTATTTGTTATTTTCGCCAAACTTGCTCGACCCGTCTATTCTGGCGGTCAAGTCCAAGAAATATTTGTCTTTGTAGCTGTAATTGACACGTCCCATGTAAGAATCTAAGCGTTGCTTGCTCCTACTGCTTGATACTGTTCTATCTACGGCTAACTGAACGGCTTCGTTTTGTGTGGCATCATTGGGAAAGTTGCGGGCATTGATATTATTCCCATTAAAATTATTGGTTTGGGTCGCAAAAACGCCTGTAAATTTGAGGTTGTGGACTTGTGCAAAACTGGTGGAATAAGTCAAAATGCTTTCGTGCAATAAATCAATAAAGTTCGTGTTGCCTTTGCTTGCGACACCGCCGCCACCTGCCAAGTCAGCAGCATTGACGATAGACCTTGGCGAGTAAAAATCGTTCAAACCTGTTTGCAAATCAGCATTGAAGGCGGCACGATAGGTCAGCCCTTTCATAATGTCAAAGTCCAAGTTCAGGTTTCCCAAAGTCCTGCGAGTAATTTGCTTATCCAAAATTTGAGCAAAACCCATCGGATTGGCAGCTTCTCTGTATCTGCCGTTTAGCTGCTCGCCAAAAGGCAAAATGCTTCCGTCTTGCCTGTAAGGTGTTAAAAGTGGAGGAGCAGCCAAAGTCGCCCCAATGATACTGGTGGTGGTAGCGGGACCGTCTATGCTATTTGAGCCTGTTTGGATTCTATTGTTTATCGTATAACTTGTTAGTATGCTGGTACTTAGCTTTAATAGTTTGCTTACTCTGTGGTCTAAGTTGAGGCGCAGCGAATAGCGGTCTAAGCCCGAATTTACCACGATACCATCTTGCTTAAAATAGTTTGCAGCTACGGAAAGTTGTGTTTTTTCAGAACCTCCTGTAAAAGTCAGTTGATGATTTTGGATAGCGGCATTTCTATACACCAAGTCCTGCCAATTCGTTCCCTCACCCAGCGAAGAAGGATTTGGGAAAAGTTGCGGATTCCTATACACTTCATTTTCCAATGCACCAAATTCTGCGGCATTCATCATTTTTATTTTCTTGGTAATGCTTTGTACGCCGTAGTAGCTTTCATAACTTACATTGGACACGCCCGCCTTGCCTCTTTTGGTCGTAACCAAGACCACGCCATTTGCCGCCCTTGCGCCGTAAATCGCTGTGGCAGAGGCATCTTTGAGAACTTCTACCGATTCTATGTCGTTTGGATTAATCGTAGAAAGTGGACTGACATCATTGACACCACCACCATTAGAAATCTGGATTCCGTCAATCACATAAAGCGGCTCGGAAGTACCATTGATAGAGTTCGTTCCACGAATCCTCACGCTGATATTCCCCCCTGGTGCGGCAGAGTTTTGAGTGATTTGTACGCCTGCGACCCTTGCTTGAAGCCCTTGCGCCACGTTTACTACGGGTGTTTGCAAAATAGCATCAGCTTTGACCGAAGAAATTGCGCCTGTCGTTTCTATCTTGCGCTGTGTACCGTAGCCCACCACTACTATCTCCCCAAGTGCCTTTTCGTCAAGCACTAAGGCAATATTAATCGTATTTTGGTTGCCCACAGCTATCTCTTGGCTCACGTAGCCCACATACGAAAAGAGTAAAACGGCACTTCCATCAGTTACTTTGAGGCTGTAATTGCCATTGGCATCAGTAGATGTTCCCGTATTGGAACTTTTGATGATGACATTCACCCCCGGCAGAGGCGCATTGTCATTTGCGCCTGTAACCCTACCTTTGACTGTGATTTGGGCATACACAACGGGCAGAGAAACCCAAAATAACAGTAATAGTAAAGGCAAAATTTGTTTTCCATTCCATAAATACTTCATATTCATTAATATTATTTAAAGTGAAATAAGAGTTAAGCTACATTTATAATACATTCCTCCCCCTCACCCCCAGTTGCACTGCGCCTCCAAAGGGGGGAAACAGCCTGTATTTTCTCCCCTTCGTGAGGGGGGGTGGGGGGAGGCGAAGTTTTTATACATAATATAGGGTTTCTTTAATCTTAGATAAATACAATTTTACTTATCTTTTTTGCTTTTACGATTTTGCTTTTTTATTCCCAAAAAAAGTAAGCAAAAAGGCTTTTCCTTGATTTTTAATCTAAATTATTGATGTGAATTAGAAAAGCAAGTCTTTTTTTAAGATTTTTTTGCAAATTTTTGACAATTTTTATAGGGAACGTTCCCAATTTTAAAACAACCGTTCCCAATTTTAAAATAAAATTTCTATATTTTGGGAAATTAGATTTTAAAGTTTACTTTTGATAAAACATAATTTCAAAAAATAATTATTAAAAAAATCATATTTCTATATGAAAAATCATCAACCTACTATTATAGATATTGCCAAGGAATTAGGAATTTCTAAATCCACCGTTTCTCGTGCGCTGACGGGACACCCCAATATCAGCAAGGAAACACAGAAACGAGTGTTAGAATTGGCAAAAAAGTTAGATTATCAGAAGAATACACTTGCCCTTAGTTTGGTCAAGCATCAGAGTTTTTCTTTGGGAGCAGTTGTCCCTGAGCTGATTGCGCCTTTTTTCTCTTTGGCAATCACAGGCGCACAAGAGGTTACGAGCAGGGCAGGTTACACTTTATTTATTTGCCAGTCAAACGAATCTTACCTCACAGAAGTCGCAAATGTAAAAGCATTAGCGGAGCGACAAATAGACGGAATTATTACTTCGCTATCTAAGGAAACCACTGATATAGAGCATCTTAGAAATATTCAGCGCAAGGGGATTCCTTTGGTCATGTTTAATCGGGTGAGTGCGGATTTGGAGGTATCAAAAGTGGTCGTCAATGACAGGGAGGGCGCATTTCAGGCAGTAGAACACCTAATTTTGGCGGGTTACAAACGCATTGCTCACTTGGCAGGTCCGAAGAACCTGCTCATCAGCCAAAACCGCCTCAATGGATATTTAGACGCACTCCGAACTTATAACTTTCCTATTGAAGATGAACTCATTACGAGCTACGACCTCTCCAAAGGGCAAGCAAGGGTTGCCCTCATGCGCCTGCTCGACCTTCCGCAAGTTCCTGATGCTATTTTTTGTATCAACGACCCTACGGCTATCGAGGTCATGCAAATCCTGAAAGTGCGTGGCATCAAAATCCCTGACGACATTGCGCTGGTGGGTTTCAGCGACGACCCTGCGTCCTCGTTGATAGAGCCTTCACTCACCACAGTAGCGCAACCTATCATAGAAATGGGACAAGTGGCGGCGCAGTTGCTCCTCGACCAAATCCAAGGAGATGCAGAAAAATTTGTCCCTGAAACCAAAGTGCTGAAAACCAAATTAATAGTGAGGCGGTCGTCTGTGAAAGGTGGGATTTAGGAATTAGACGAAAGTAAATAGGTGTGTGGTTAAAGCTAAATAAAGTAAAAAAATCTGTGTTTTATCCGTAAAATCTGTGTTATCTGTGTGCTAAAAATATGATGACTTCTTCAACTAAACAAGTTCAGTAAAATAACTTGATATCTTTTTCATTCCAGATTCTGTATTCCAGATTCCAGATTCTGTATTCCAGATTCCAGATTTTACATTCCAGATTCTGTATTCCAGATTCCAGATTTTACATTCCAGATTCCAGATTTTATATTCCAGATTCCAGATTTTATATTCCAGATTCCAGATTTTATATTCCAGATTCCAGATTTTACATTCCAGATTTTGTATTATTCATCTTTTAGTGCCACCACAGGATTTACCGCCGCCGCCTTTGCCGCAGGGACTAAGCCCGCGAGCGCGCCTGTGAAAACTAAGAAAATCACCGCAGAAACTGCCACCGTCAAATTTACCTCTGGTGGCGCAAAAAAGTCCATCTGCACTTCATATTTTCGCATCAGAAAACCGATTGTTTCCATCAGTCCTATGCCACAGAGCAAGCCAATGTAGCCTGCAAATGAGGTAATTACAACAGATTCTTGGATAATCAGGCTAATGATGGAAAAGGGAGTTGCGCCCAGTGCCTTGCGGATACCAATTTCCTTAGTGCGTTCCTTGACGATAATGAGCATAATATTGCTAACTCCCACAATACCAGCGATAATCGTCCCAATACTGACCAACCAGCTAAATCCTGCAATACCCAAAAACAAGCCTTGTACTCGCTTAAATTCTTCTTCCACGTTTGCCGAGCCAAATGCTTTCAAGTCATTCGGGGCGACCTTGTGCCGTTGCGCCAACAAAAGTTTGATTTTGTCCTCAATCACTTTTGCCTCTACGCCTGCTTTGGGCGTAAATGCAAACCAAAAAACCCTATTTCCTTGATTAAACGCTTGTTGCATAGAAGTATGTGGCAAAAAAATCGTCTGTGCGTCCTGCCTGATGTCTTCTCCCCTACCCGCCGTTTTGAAAATCCCTACAATACGAAAAGAAATTCCCTTGATTTTGATGTACTCACCAATCGGGTTTTCATCATCTTTGAAAAGCGTTTTTTGCACTTCCGTACCAATCACTGCTATTTTTCGGCGTTCTTCAATGTCTATTTCATTGATAAATCGTCCTTCTACCATCGTCATTGGCTTTACCTTAAAAAAGTCAGGATAATCACCAAAAACCTGAAAAGCACCTGTTTTGATACCTCTGACCACATTTCCCTCGCCCATATCGTTGCGCGGGGCTACCACATCTACCTCTGGGACATTTTCACGAATTGCCGCCACGTCATCATTGGTAAACTTGATGAAACGCCCTGGCTTCAAGCCCATGTACGGCTCAGAAGTGCGCTGCGACCACATAAAAACGGCGTTCCGCGCAATGTCAAAACCACTCACTACACCATTCTCAAAGCCCTTACCAGAGCCAAGCAATACGATAAGCATGAAAATTCCCCAAAATACTCCAAAAGCAGTCAGGGCAGTTCGCATTTTATGCTTGCGAATCGTCGTGAGAATTTCTGACCATTTGTCTATATCGAACATAGTTTTAATGACTAATTATGAATGGTTAATGACTAATTTTTTTATTTATCAAATTAATGGGCATTTAATACCACCTTTCGGATAAAAATGACAACGATAAAGAAAAATATCCCCAAATAAGTCCAAATTCTATGTTTGGAAAACTCATTATTATCGTCAATATAGCTTTGAGGATTAATAAGAACTACATATTTTAATTTGTTCCAGTCCCACAGTAGCAAATAAATGTTTCCAAGTAACATCAAGAAAGTAATAATCAGAATATTGGTAGAGTTAAATGAAATAGTTATAATAAAAATATTAAGCATCATTGGAAAGAAAGCAACAGCTCCCAACGTACTAAAAAGTTGCGACATGAGTAGAAAACCTACAATTAGCTGTCCCCAGCCAATAAAATGCCAGTAAAGTCCAGCCCGATACATCGCTTCAAAGAAATGACTAAGAGAATCAATAGGGTCATTTTCACCTGATTCAGGGGTAAATCTTATGCCTTCTATCTTGAAAATACTTGCAAAAACAAAAGAAGCTCCAAATACATAGCGAAGCCCAATGGTAAATAGTTGAACTAATTTATATTGTTTTAAGTTTGAAATCTGTTTTTGCATATATGTTTCATTTACCAAAGGCACTTTAAATTCTAAATTTCACATTCCAGATTCCACATTCACAGATTCCAGATTTTGTATTAATTCTATCAAAATTTCTTTGTTTTAACTCTTACCAATAAACATACCATTGAAATCAAGTTGTTGATATTCAATAGATTATGTTTTAAAAAGATGTTAAAACTGCGCGCAAATGAACAATATAATGTACGGCATTAGCACAATGCAGATGGGAGGCAAAAGAAATTACATTTTTTTACACTCAATTTTCTAACATTTGAAGTTTAATCAAATTACTGTAAATCCCTCTTTCCATGTTAGTTAGCTTTTCGTGCGTACCTTCTTCTACAATTTTGCCGCTTTCTATCACATAAATTCTATCCACTTTGCGGATAGTAGCCAATCGGTGAGCAATGATGATAGAGGTTCTGTCTTTCATCAGTTCGTCTAATGCTTCCTGCACAAGTTGCTCAGATTCAGCATCTAAGGAGCTGGTAGCCTCATCAAGAATCAGGATAGTAGGGTTTTTGAGGATAGCCCTCGCGATGGCTATTCTTTGTCGCTGACCACCAGAAAGTTTGATACCTCTTTCGCCTACCACCGTTTCGAACTTTTCGGGGAAAGACTCGATAAAAGTGAGTGCATTTGCCTTGCGCGCCGCCTCAATGATTTCTTTTTCAGTGGCATTAGGTTTGCCGTAGGAGATATTTTCTTTGATAGTTCCCCCAAAAAGCAATACTTCCTGTGGCACGATGCTGATATTGTCGCGGTAAGCAAGCAAGGGATATTCCTGAATATTTTTTCCATCTACGGTAATTGTGCCTTTGTCCAATAAATAAAAACGCATAAGTAACTGAATCACAGTGGATTTGCCTGCGCCACTATGCCCTACAAAGGCTATTTTCTCGCCTGCTTTAATTGTCAAGTTAAGCCCTTTGATGACCTCAATGTCTTGGCGAGTGGGGTAGGTAAAATGTACATTTTCAAAGGTAATATCGCCTTGGAAACGCATATCTGGCTGCATAAGCATAATGTCAAACTCACTTTCCTTGTCCAAAATATCTTTGACACGTTCCGAAGCTCCAATCGCCCTTTGCAACTGACTATAAATATCGCCCAAGCCACCAATGGAAGCCCCAATAAACATGGTATAAACCACAAACGAAGTCAGATTGCCAATCGTGATTTCCTTTTGCTCTACCAAGCCCGTTCCGTACCAAAGCACGCCTACAATGCCTCCAAAGACAGCCAAAATCACAAAAGAAACAAAAACGCCGCGATAAGAAGCTGTTTTTAGGGCTGTATTGACCACTTTGTCCAACGTATGGCGATAGCGACTTGCCTCAAAAAACTCATTGGTAAAAGATTTTACAACGTGAATGGCTTGCAAGGTTTCCTCCACTATCGTATTGGCATTTGCCAATTCGTCTTGGGTTTTCTTGGACATTTGGCGGATATACTTTCCAAAAATAAGACTTGAAATCACCAAAAGCGGAATCGTACCCAGCATAAAAAAAGTCAGTTTGGGCGTTTCCCAAAAAAGAATGGTCAATCCGATGACAAAAATGCAGATTTGCCTAAAAAACTCTGCCAGGGTGATGGAAAATGTATCTTGGAGCAGGGAAACATCTGCGGTCAGGCGGCTCATTAGTTCGCCCGTTCTGCGGGTATCATAAAAGGAAATGGGTAAGGTTATCAGCTTCTGGTACAGTGCTTTACGAATATCGGCAATGCCCATTTCGCTGACGCGGGCAAAGAAAAATACCCGCAAAAAAGAAAAAACACTTTGGATAAGCAAAATCAAAATCAGCACAATGGCTATCATATTGATGTCGCGGGCTAAAAAAGCATATTTTTCTCTCTCTATTTCAAAAACTTCGCCTATGATAATGCCCACATCTAAGGGCTTGCCAAGCGAAGTGTCAATAAGCTGTCCTGTAAAAAATGGAAAAGCCAAAGTGATAGCACTCGAAAAAACCAAACAAACCATGCCCGCCATAAAGAACCCGCGATAGGGCAAGATGTATTTGTAAATACCAAGTAAGTGCTTGATGGTGCTTTTATTAACTTTGATTTTTTTGT
>JAAFJS010000217.1 GCA_013298985.1 Cytophagales bacterium | reverse complement strand
TACGCTTGTGCAGGCAAAAAGCGAAGGCATTAATGGCACGATTTACACCCACCCAATCGGTATGCACGGACACGCCGCAGGACCTACTATTGGAATGTGGGACAATCAGGGTGATACCAAAGGCGCAGGCGACTACCCCATGTACCCAAATACCGCTTATTCTATCGAACTCAATGCCGCAGTACCCATTCCTGAATGGAGCAACAAAGAGGTAAGAATTATGCTCGAAGAAGATGGTTTTTTCAATGGAGAAAAGTTTTGGTACATTGATGGGAGGCAAACCAAACTGTGGCTACTGCCAAGAATTGAGCCAACCAATACACAAAAGGTGAATGAATAAAACCATTGATAAACTAAATTTTGTGTATCCGCCTAATTTACACTTTTAATCCCTACTTTTGCAGCTATTTTTTGAATTTAAAATCATGAACACTGCACAACCGCTCAAGCTGAATGCTTGGCTTATTTGGATTTATTTCATTTTTTTATCTCTTGTATGGGGAAGTTCTTTTATTTTGATGAAAAGAGGATTGGAAGTTTTCAGTGCTTGGCAGGTTGCCTCCCTGCGCCTGATTTCCGCTTTGTGCGTATTAGTTTTTTTTGCGGCTCGTAGCTTAAAGAATATTCCTAATGCAAAATTGCCTTTCGTGCTGGCATCAGGTTTATTTAGCTCACTCATTCCCTCTTTTCTGTTTTGCGCGGCACAGCAAGGCATCAATAGCTCTACGGCAGGTATTCTCAATGCACTTACACCTTCATTTACGTTCTTGATTGGTTATTTGTTTTTTCAGCAAGCAATGAGTTGGAAAATCATTGCGGGGCTGATAGTGGGGCTTTTTGGAACGGCAGTGTTGGTTTTGATTAACCCCAATGGAGAAGTGAATCTCAATTTTTACAGCCTATTTGTCATTTTGGCTACGGTCAGCTATGGCATCAACCTCAATTTGGTAAAAAGACACATTGGCAACATCAATCCTCTGGATTTTACGACTGTTGCCATCACTTTTTCGGGCATCTTGGCAAGTTTGTATATGCTCACCACCGATTTAAACGCATTTTGGCAAGGCGTTAATCAGCACCCCAGTTCCTTTGTGGCAGTCTTGACTTTGGGCGTTTTCGGTACTGCTATCGCACAAATAGCTCTTAATCGGCTCATAAACTTGGCAGGTTCTATCTTTGCGAGTGCCAATACTTACGTTATTCCTATTATAGCGATATTTTGGGGTGTTTATGATGGCGAAACTTTGCTTATTTGGCATTTTTTGGGCATGGCATTGATTCTTGCGAGCATTGCAATTTTGAATAGGAAAAAGTAATGGCTTCCATTTTTTGAGGTCAAAACCATAATTTTACTTTATTAAATCATTTTTTGTATTTTTGAACTCAAATTATTGTTGAAAACACAATTAATTTCAAAACATGAAATTTTGTTTGTCCTATTTTTTTATCCTGTTTTTTATGCTATGGTCGGGCGCAGTTTCCGCCCAACTTGGTGGTAAACAAACTTTTAGCTTCTTGAATCTGGCGGCTAATACGCGCACGCTGGGCTTGGGCGGCACCAACCTGACTTCAGATAGCAAAGACGTTGGAATGTTTTTCGCAAACCCCGCCTTGGTAGATTCTGCCAATAACCTCCATACTCAGCTTAACTTTTTTACCCTTAACACTGGCTCAACTTACTCGACCTTTGCCTTCCAAAAAAACCTCTCCCCCAATAAGTTTTTACGTGCTGGTATTCAATATCTTGGCTATGGAAATTTTGAAGGTTTTGACTTGGTAGGTAATAATACAGGCAGTTTTTCTGCACGCGATTACGCGCTAACCGTTTCCTATGCACACAGAATTTCACCCTTTACCATAGGCGCAAACCTCAAATTAGTAGGCTCTTCCATTGCCAATTTTTCCTCTTTTGGCATCTTAGCAGATATTTCAAGTGCCTTTATTCACCCCAAAAAAGATTTGAAAATTGCGCTGGTTATCAAGAACTTAGGCTTTGCCGCAAGCAATTATACCAGTATTTCACAGTTTTCTATGCCCTTCGATGTCCAGTTAGGAATCTCCTTTCGCCCCGAAAAAATGCCAATCCGTTTTTCATTCACTGCCCACCAACTTGCCCCTGCCGCAGACGTAGTTTATAACGACCCCAACCAAACGGGTTTGCTTGACATCAATGGCAATGAAATCAAGCCCACTATTTCCCTTTTCGACAAGGTGAGCAGACGTATGATTGTGGGGACAGAGATAATGTTTAGCAAAAATTTTAATGTTCGTTTGGGTTATAACTTCCTGAGAAGAAAGGAGTTGGCAGTAGCCTCGCGTCGCGCCTTAGTGGGCTTTTCCTTTGGGCTGATGTACCGACTCAAAAATATAGAACTCACTTATTCGCGCAGTATCCAGCACCTTTCTGGTGGCATCAATGCTCTCGGAATTACCTTGAATACCAATAGCTTGATAAAAAAGAAAACAATAGTCAATTAATTTTAAATTTTGTGAGCATTTATTTTTCAAAAATTGTTTACTTTTGTCAGAAAAAACACAAGATTATGTTATTCAAACTTCTTCTTTTCGTGGGCGTAATTGGCTATGTGGTTTATCGATTTGGGCGCAAAATGTACCAAATCGCACGTGTGATTGCAGGTGTAGGCGACGTAATAGCCAAACAAAAAGAACAAAATAAGCCTCCACAGCCTCAGTATCAAGACAAAACAAATAATATTAATATTTATAATTCAGAAAAAAAACAAGGCAAAGATTTTTCTGATGGCGAATATATTGACTATGAAGAGGTTAAATAGTTGATATTTTCTTAATTCTCAAACCACTCCAATATGATTTTTTCGGACAAACAAATGTACCAATACCACGCTTGGTTAGGCTTAATTGGTGGGCTTTTTATCCTTTTTTTGAGTTTGACAGGCTGTATTCTTCTTTTTGAAAATGAGATAGATGCCCTCCTGAACCCTGCTGTAGTCAAAGTGCAGCCAGAAGGTACGCAGAAAAACCTTGACGAAATCTTAGCAAGTTTGCGCCAAAAATATCCACAAGACCAGCTACTCAATCTCCGAATCTACGCAGGCGAAAGCGACATGGCGATTCGAGCAGAAGTTCGCCAAAATAAGGAATTGAAGTGGGTTTATATCAACCCATATACCGCAGAAATTTTGGGAGAAAGGGACAAAAACTCGGCTTTTATCAGGGTAATATTCGAACTCCATGAAAAATTATTGATGGGTTTTACAGGACACGTCATCTTGGGCTTGGTGGGGCTTTGCTTGCTTGGCTCGGTCATTACAGGTTTTATTTATTACAGAAAATCTCTTTTTTCAGTCTTTAAAATTGGCGTTCGCTTTGGTAAAAACTCACAGATAGTCAATGCTGATTTACATAAACTATTGGGTGTGAGTGCTTTGCTTTTCATGCTCGTGATGAGTGCAACAGGTATTTTCTTTCATTTTGAGAAAATAGAACGCGGGCTTGGGCAGATGTTAGCACAAAAAGAAGTATCCAAAGAAAGTGCAAAATTTGATTTTTCTACTTTATCATTAACCAATGCTGAAAAAATAACACAAGACAAATTTGAGGGTTTTGAGGTCGAGTTTATCCGATTTCCTGAGCGCGCAGGCGATAAGCTATCTTTGCGCGGCAACCGCCCTGAAAGCATCAAAATATTAGGAAAATTTGGTACGACCATAGACATAGATACACAAACAGGCGAAATAGCTAAGGTTTTTCACACCGAAGAAGCAGATGAAGAATACAAACTCGAACATATTGCAGAGGAGCTGCACTTTGGTAGATACGGCGGCGGGCTGACTAAAACAATTTACTTGTTGGGCGGTTTAGCTATCATTATAATGACCATTACTGGCTTTTTTATCTGGTGGAGAAATAAGAAATAGAAATACAGATTATTAAAAAACTCAAAAAACAAAACATCTTAATAATGAGCAAAATAGCTTGGGAACAAATCAAAGAATTTAAGGAAATTCGTTTCGAACGTTTTGAAGGCATTGGCAAAATCACCATCAATCGCCCTGAAAAGCGCAATGCTTTTACACCCCTGACCGTAACAGAAATGCTGGAAGCAATGACGCACTGCCGCTATGACGACCAAATTGGCGTGGTTATTTTGACAGGAGAAGGCACAGAGGCATTTTGCAGTGGTGGCGACCAAAGTGTGCGCGGGCATGGTGGCTACGTGGGTGGTGATGGCGTACCTCGCCTCAATGTGCTTGATTTACAGAAACTAATCCGTTCCATTCCCAAGCCTGTGGTCGCGATGGTGGCGGGCTGGGCGATTGGCGGTGGTCATGTGCTACACGTGGTATGCGACTTGACGATAGCGGCTGAAAATGCCAAGTTTGGGCAAACTGGACCCAAAGTGGGCAGTTTTGATGGCGGCTTTGGCGCGTCTTACTTGGCGAGAGTCGTTGGGCAGAAAAAAGCAAGAGAAATCTGGTTTTTATGCGATGTCTATGATGCAGCAGATGCCTTGCAGATGGGATTAGTCAATAAAGTAGTTCCCTTAGAAAGCCTCGAAGACACCACTGTAGCATGGTGCAAAAAAATATTGGAAAAATCGCCTATTGCTTTGCGAATGTTGAAAAGTTCCTTTAACGCCGAGCTGGACGGGCAAGCAGGGATTCAGGAATTGGCGGGCAATGCCACCTTGCTTTATTATCTTTCTGAGGAAGCCAAAGAAGGCAAAAATGCCTTTTTGGAAAAGCGCAAACCCGACTTTTCGAAGTTTCCAAAGTTCCCTTAATCGCTAAAAATTTACCATGTGTTTGGGCAATATCAGTCTATGTTCAAACTGAAAATATATAATATATTGATTATCAATTTTTTGTGTCCATTATAACTCATCACTAATAACTCATAACTACTTATATGCCTCTGTTGAATCAATATAAGGTAAATGAAAATTGCTGGTGGGGGATTTGGCAACTGGCAGAAAATGAGGAAGAACTCCTGACCTTGCTTGGCGAAAACATAGAGAAAGAAGAACTCTCGCGCATCAACAACCCACAAAGAAGAATCGAGTGGCTGGGTGCGCGGGCGTTGGTATTGGCACTCGCCCAAGGTGAAAACGCCACTATTTACAAGGACTCGCAAGGCAAGCCGTACCTCAAAGGTGGCGATTGGCATATTTCTTTTTCGCATTGTGGAGAATATGCCGTAGCAATCTTGTCCAAAACATCTTCTGTGGGTATTGATATAGAGAGAATTAGCCCCAAAATCAGCCGCGTGATTTCCAGAATTTGCTCCGAAGAAGAACTGAGCCAAGTGGACGATAGTTTAGAAAATCTCTCCATGCTCTGGTGCGCCAAAGAAGCATTGTATAAATATTATGGAAAAAAGAAGTTAGATTTTAAAAAAGGAATCAAAGTTGCTATTCATTCACAAAATGATGATAGCAAACAAGTGATGATTGGAAAAATCGTCAAAGATACACAGGTCTATGAGGTAAACCTACACCAAATTGATTTTGATAATTATAAAATTGTGTATTGTTTTTGAAAAAAATATAATTAAAGGCTTTTTTTTTGACTATTTTTTAATTAAAATGTTGTTTTTCCCAAAATCATTCTTTACTTTTAAACTTGTTCTTTCATAATTCTAACGCCCACTTTACTTTCCCTTTTATAAATATGACATTAGATAGCTACAACACCGAAGGTTTCTTTGATGAAATGTTTACGTCAGACCACCAACTCAAATCAGGGTATCAATCTTTCATCAACCATATTCAGCACCTCAATATGGACGACCTGACCCACAAACAGCTTGCTGCCGAACGGTCATTAATGGCTTTGGGGATTACTTTTAACGTTTATAATGCCGAAGGTGGAACGGAACGCATCATGCCACTGGACATTATTCCGCGAATCATCGAGGGACGCGAGTGGGATAGACTCACCGAAGGTTTGAAGCAGAGAATCAAGGCGTTAAACCTTTTTATCCATGATGTTTATAACCAACAGCAGGTATTCAAAGATGGAGTCGTTCCCAAATCTTTGATAGAATCGAGCAAGTGTTTTTTGAAACCTTGTTTGGGCTTAGAGCCACCCAAAGGAATCTGGTGCCACATCACAGGGACGGATTTGATTCGCGACCAGCATGGCGTGATGCGCGTACTCGAAGACAACTTGCGCTGTCCTTCTGGCGTTTCTTATATGCTGGAAAACAGAGAGATACTCAAAAGAACTTTCCCTCGAATCCTCGACGAAACCCAAGTGCGCCCTGTCAATGGCTACACGATTAGCTTGCGCGAAATGCTCGAATACATTGCGGACAAGCCTTCGCCTACGATTGTGGTTTTAACACCAGGGATTTACAATTCAGCTTATTTCGAACACGCGTATTTGGCGTTGCAGATGGGTGTAGAACTCGTCCAAAACTCAGATTTGGTCGTTAAAAATGGCTACGTCAATATGCGAACTACCAAAGGACTCAAACGTGTAGATGTGATTTATCGCCGCATTGACGATACTTTTCTTGACCCCGAAACCTTCAATCCCAAATCACTTTTGGGTGTTCCTGGTATTTTTGAGGTTTATAAAAAAGGCAGAGTTGCCCTTGCCAATGCACCAGGAACGGGCGTGGCTGATGACAAAGTGATTTATGCTTACGTTCCCAAATTGATTAAATATTATTTGGGCGAGGAAGCTATTATCCCCAATGTGGACACTTATTTATGTGATAACGAAGTTGATAGACAATATGCCTTGGACAACATTGCCGACTTGGTGGTCAAGGAGGCGAACGAGGCTGGTGGCTACGGTATGCTCATAGGTCCCAAAGCAAGCAGGGAAGAGCATGAGGATTTTCGCAAGAGAATCGTAGCCAATCCGCGAAACTACATAGCCCAACCTACTATTCAGCTTTCGCGTGTGCCTTCGCTGGCTGGCGCACAAATTGAAGGGCGGCACGTAGATTTGCGCCCGTATATATTGTATGGAAACGAAATTGTCATCACTCCTGGTGGGCTTACTCGCGTGGCACTTCGCAAAGGTTCATTAGTCGTAAACTCTTCGCAGGGCGGCGGCAGCAAAGATACTTGGGTGCTTTATTAAACTGAAAAATTTGAGGTTGTTTGAGAGTTTGAGGTTCATAATTTATAATTCATAATTCATTAATTATGCTTAGTCGTGTAGCAAATTCCATTTATTGGATAAATAGATATATAGAACGTGCTGAAAACTATGCGCGATTCATTGGTGTAAATGCTAATTTGGCATTGGATACAGCAAATATTCCCGACGCAATGCAGTGGATGCCTTTGGTGGCAACTACGGCAGACGAAGAACTTTATAAGGATATTTATGGCGAGCCTACGCAAGAAAACATCTTCAATTTCTTGACTTTTGATGATGAAAATTCTAATTCTATCTATGCCTGCGTGATGAATGCACGCGAAAACTCCCGCACTATCCGCGAGAATATCTCCATAGAAATGTGGGAACACATCAACGGTTTTTACCATAGCGTTCGCAATACCGCAGATAATCGGCAAAGCATTATTGCTAATCCGCGTGAGTTTCTCAAAGAAATCGTCCAAGGCAGTCAGTTACTTTCTGGAATTGAGGACTCTACCATCTCGCACACAGAGGCTTGGCACTTTGGGCGGCTGGGTAGATTCATAGAACGCGCAGACAAGACAGCGCGATTGCTTGACGTGAAATATTTTATTTTGCTTCCTTCTTTGGACGAAGTAGGTTCTGTCTTAGACCTGATTCAGTGGTCAGCAGTCCTCAAATCGGTCAGTGCCTTTATGATGTACCGCCGTAAACATGGACAGTTAGTTCCCCAAAAAATCATAGAATTTCTGATTTTGGACAAGCAATTTCCGCGTTCGGTCTATTACTGCACCGCCAGCGCGCAGGTCATGCTCAAAAACATCTTGAAAACGCACCACAGTTCTGTTAAAAATCCAGCCATGAGAAAATTGGCAATGCTTAACTCCGAGCTTTATTATACCAATACAAAGGAAATTATGAAATTTGGAATGCACGAATACATAGACCGCCTCCAAACGATTATCAATGAGGTAAATAACGAAATTCACGAAATGTTTTTTGCGGTCAAAGATTAATACGCTTGCAAAAGTCGTTTTTATCAGCCCTAAGCTCTCCCCTACCCTACTGAAAAGTAACAGGATAAAGGAAAGCAAATTACCTGCGCGAAATCGTACATTTTTGACCGCAAACGCGCTACCTTTTCTATAATGGAAAGGCTAAATACTTAATAATGAATTTTTTATAATTGGTACTGTGTTTGAAAGTAAAGGTAGCATAAAGAGTTTTCCTAACCATTTAATTACGCAAGCAGATGACACAGATTTCAGTACCCATTCCCAATAGTGCAGAAAAACAAGATATAGAAATAGAAGTTCGCATCAATGGTATCAAACAGCAACTGCACTATCGCGTAGAGCTTTTCTACTGGGAAGACTGCCGCTATACCGCGATTGACAAAGCCTATTGCATCAAGGAACACTTGGCAAAATATGACCCAGAGTGGCGAGTATATTACATTGGCGCGCCCACCAAGACCTTCGTTCCTGTTACTTTTGTAAGGAGAGAAACACAAAATTTGCTACTGACTTTTAATGATTAAAAGGATAGCTTATCGTTTTTCTACAAATGATGAAGATTATTGGCGCAAAATCAGCTAAGACTTCTACAAAATAAAATAGGTTTTGAAACAAAATTATATACATTTGCTTAGAATATGTTTAATCATCACAAACTAAAATTTCTAAGTAAAAAATGAAAAACGAAAGACGAATATTTCTTAGGCAATTTGCAGGCTATACTGGTTCTGCACTCATTCTCCCTTCCATGCTGTATGCCTGCGGAAGTGGGCAAAATACAAGCGGCACAGAAGAAACAAAAGTAGATTCACTGGCTACACAACCTGTGGTAGAAGCCGTAACCAAAACTCCTTTCTTCAAAATCTCTTTGGCGCAGTGGTCTTTGCACAAGACTTTATTTGACAAAGAGAAAAAAATGGACAATTTGGATTTTCCTGCCAGAGCCAAAAACGATTTTGGTATCGAGGCAGTAGAGTACGTAAATCAATTCTTCAAAGACAAAGCAAAAGACAATGCTTATTTGACAGAATTGAAAAAACGTGCTGATGATGTGGGCGTTACAAACGTATTGATAATGATTGATGGAGAAGGCTACTTGGGCGATACCAATGCCAAAGAACGCATGAAGGCAATAGAAAATCACTACAAGTGGGTCGAGGCAGCAAAGTTTTTGGGCTGTCATTCTATCCGCGTAAATGCTTACGGCAAGGGCAAATCTGAAGAAGTTTCCAAAGGGGCAATAGAAGGTTTGAGCAAACTTTCGGAATTTGCTGAAAAAATGCAGATGAATGTGATTGTAGAAAATCATGGTAGCTATTCCTCTGATGGCACGTGGCTGTCCAATGTAATGAAAACAGTAAATAAGCCAAATTGTGGCACATTACCCGATTTTGGCAATTTCTGTATGAAGTACAAAAACGACAAATGGGAAGATGGCTGCGAGCAGGAGTATGACCGCTACAAGGGTGTAAGCGAAATGATGCCTTTTGCCAAAGGGGTCAGCGCAAAAGCAAATGTTTTTGATGCAGAAGGAAACGAAAAGAACATTGATTTCCGCAAAATGCTCCAAATCGTGAAAGATGCAGGCTACACAGGCTATATTGGCATTGAGTACGAAGGTCAAGAACTTTCGGAAGACGATGGCATCAAGGCTACTAAAAAATTATTGGAAAAGGTAGGTATGGAAATGGCTTAATTTTGAAAAATTGAAGTAGAAAATTTTATAAAAAGTTTTCTGCTTCAATTTTTTTTTAGTAAACTTTATTAGTAGCTTTTCAAATAGGCGGTGCTTTCAAATATGTGATGCTTAACTTCGCCTCCCCCTACCCCCTCCAAAGGGGGAAAATAGTATTATATCCCCCTTTGGAGGCGCAGCGCAACTGGGGGTAGGGGG
>JAAFJS010000216.1 GCA_013298985.1 Cytophagales bacterium | reverse complement strand
ACCCATGCAAGGAATAGATTTTATCCGCGATGACAAACAAAATATTAGGTTTGGAGTCATTGATTTGAACCTTTTACAAGATACGTTTGATGACTTTTTCGGCGCGCTGATTACGGGGAGTAGCACCAAAGGTGTAACTTTTGTGCGCGACGACAAAGGCAATATTCAAAAGGCGCAAATTGATTTGCGAGTTCATCAAAAGACTTTTGACGAGTTTTTTAGTGAGCTGGTTGTCAAGGGCAAAGACAATAAAAATGTGGTTGTTTCTACTGATTCGAGAGAAAACAAAATCACTAACCTGATAGTGGCTGCGCGTTCTTTTTTGAATACCAAATACCAAACTGGTGGTACTACCTTGTTTGGAATGGACTGCTCAGGATTGAGTTCGATGACCTATCAGTCTATTGGAGTGAGCCTCCCGCGCACCTCACGCGACCAAGCCAAAATAGGTAAACCTGTGGACAAGAATGACTTACAAGCGGGAGATTTGGTCTTTTTTGCCACAGGCACAGACCCTAAGCGCATCTCTCACGTGGGCGTGATTGTCAAAGGTGGCAAAAAAGGGCAAGCGCGCATGATTCACGCCTCTACGTCTAGAGGGGTGATTGAGGACGACCCTTTTTCTACTTATTATGAGCAAAGATTTATCAGTGCGGCTCGCGTGGTCTGAGTTTAAGGCTTAAAAAACACTTTTCAAAGAAATATATTGGCAATATCAAAAGACCTGTCAGCAGTTCCACTTTGGATTTAACAACTGACAGGTCTTTTATTTACTCCTTCACTACTTTCCTCACTTGCTTGCCTTTATCGTCTTGTACTTCAATCAGATATGTGCCTTTGTTTACCTCATTCAAATTGATTTTGAACTCCTCTTGGGTAAATACTTTCTCAAAACTTTGACTTTTTAATTCCCTGCCCAGCATATCCAATAGGCGAATCTGTAACTTCCCTCTGAGCTTGCTATCTATCTTGATTTTCAACTCGTTACCCGCAGGATTAGGATAAATAGTCAGGCTTTCATCAGGAATCTGTTGGGCAAAAGCAACCTCAAATTTCAGCACAAAACGGGCAGTGTCAGTTCCTGCATTTGCCGTAAAGCTGTATGCTTTTTGGCTCAAATCGTGGGTAACATTCAATCGCTTGTCTTCCAAGTAAATAGGTGTGTTTTCTTTGAAATTCCTGAGTTCACTTAGGCTAATTTCGTGTTGTCCGCCACTTGCCGCCATGAAGTGCAGGGGAATCTCCTTGGGCAAATTTTCTATGGATTGAGCATTGAAAGCGACTCTTTTGCCATTTATGCTTGTGAACAGGTTAGGTGCGGGGGAGGAATTGTACTGCGCTTTGGGAACTTCCATGCCCTCGTCGTACTTTTCACTTGCGCCTCTTTTGAAATAAATCATCGTTTCGTCTGACCATTTTTGAGAGGTGAGTTTGACTTTTACCACTCCCTGTGTTTTAGATTCTTGGTCTTCTTCGGTGCGGAAGAATTGCGTTTGACTGTAAGACCTCATGCCATTGTTTAGCACCAAATTGTCATTGCCTTGATTGATTTTTTCTAAAAAGAAGCCCTGCCCTACTGCAATATTTTGTGTGCCTCCGTTTTGAGCATTGAGTCCGCCCACACCTGCTGTATAGTACGCCCAAGTTCCCCCAAAAGGAGTAAGTGCAATCCTTCTTAAAATGGTGGATTTCACTTTGGTCTTGTTCAAGTCCCATACTTTTTCCCAATCCAAGGAAGAAGGATAGGGATTGCCCACCAAGTTCCAGCCTGAATTGCTTGCTATTCCTTTGGTGATAGGAATATTGATGTCCCCATTATTAAGTGTGCCTTTGAAATCTATCAACGTATTGGTATTGAGGTTGAGGATATAGCCACGACCGACTTGTAAATTTTCGGTAAGGGCGGCAGGTGATTCCCAGCCTTTTTCAAAGACATTAAAATTGGCAGGAGAGGATACCACTTTGCTTTCGTTATAGCGGAAAAAGTTAGGAAAAGCTCCTGAATAGGCACTGACAAAGTCGTAGGCGGGATTCAGTACGACAGGAATATTATCGCTGAAATCGCTGATTTTTGTTCCCGAAGTAGGAGATGAAAAATAAGAATACCCCTGAACGGAAGTGCGGTAGCTATAATCACCCAAGTATCTCTGATAGGTAACATTGCCTGTAACTTCTCCCCCAGCGTTATCTATCATTGCCGTAGTGGTGGCGGTGGAAAGTAGGGTGAGGTTGCCATTGGAAATGAAGCCCGTAGGTGTAGGGTCAAGGGATTGGTCTAATTTGAGTAAGCCTGTAATTCCTAATGGAGATTGCAAATCTACTACTTTACCACCTCCTACAGTGATGTTTTTAACACTCACATTTCCAATGGTTTTGATAGTGATGTTTTTGTTGATAACTACATTTTCGTCAAAAAAAGCATCTCCTACAATGACTATAACTCCACCATCTGAAACTGCATCAATAGTAGCTTGTATAGTTTTTTTTGCACCAGAAGGAGAGTTAGTTTTTCCATCATTAGAGTCATTGCCGTCGGTGCGGGCATAGTAAAATTGTGTTATAAAAAACTCAAATAAAACACCACCTCCCATACCTCCTCCTTCTGTTAAACCATAAAACCTTCCATTGCTTAGTTGTATTAAAGAGCCTGTTGGATTACCACCATCAGAACCACTAAAATCAAATAATTTTGTGTATATATTACTTACAATATCAAAATTATATATAACTCCTCTATTATTTAATCCTCCTTTTTTAGTCATACTGTATAACTTACCATCATTAGCTTGTATAAAAGCACTAACAGGGTTTGCTCCTTCATTATCACTAAAATCATACAACTTTGTATAAATATTAGTAGCAGGGTCAAAACTAAAAATTATCCCTTTACTATTTAATCCTCCAATATTAGTAGTAGAGTAGAGTTTGCCATCATTTGCTTGTATGAAAGAACTCATAGGATAAGAGCCATTAATTCCATCAAAGTCATATAATTTAGCATAACTATTATTAATAGGGTCAAAGCTAAAAATTACCCCTTGATTATTCATTCCACCTTTTTGCGTTGTGCCATAAAACTTGCCATTAGTTGCTTGCACTAAATTGCCTGTTGGGTTTTTACCATTTACTTCATCAAAGTTATATAGTTTAGTATATGCATTTGTCAAGGGATTAAAGCTAAAAATTATCCCTCTATCATCAAAAGTACCACCTCCACCATATGAATTAGTACCGTATAGTTTACCATCAAGTCCTTTTGTTAAAGCATTAGTTGTATCTACACCTTCATTTGAGTTAGGGAATTGATGTAAGGCACTGTAAGTATTATTAGAAATATCAAAGCTAAAAATAATTCCTGTAAAGCTACCAAAGCCTGTCTTGCCATATAATTTTGTGCCATTTGTTTGAGTTAAGGCATTAGAACTAAGTGCTGCAGGCCATGCTCCATTACTAGACAAACCACCAAACTCATATAGTTTGTTGATAACTTTAGTGTTAAGGTCAAAACAGAAGATTGTTCCAATAGAACCTGAACCTAACTTTGTACGATTAGTTAAACCATATAACTTACCATCAGTAGCCTGTATTAAACCTCCTTTAGGATTATAACCATAACCACTATTTCTATCAAAAAGATGACGTTGTATATAAATAGTTTGTCCAAATAAGTTTAAGGATAACAATAATAATATAAGTACAGCAATTTGTTTCATAGTTTTAATTTGCTTGAGTGTGTCTTGATAGAAATGAAATTATGAGTTATGAGTTATTTTTCAATATAATTATTTGATAATCAATGTTTTATGTAATAGTTATAACGTAAGCTAATTTTTGTATAGTTACTTAGAACGGTTCGCTGTTACAATCGCATCAATGCAATGCTGCATTTTATGTTTCTTAAAGCAAAATTAAGGAAAAAAAGAGCCAAAAAGTAAAGAAATTGAAGGATTTTTGTTCAAGGATTTTTGCGTTGTTAGCTTCTGTAAATTAATCAAGCATTTTCCATTTCTACCAAGTTATAAAAGGAAAGTGCTTTGCTTTGCTCATAAAGCACCAAAGGGTCGAGTTCGAGAGGTTCTGTTCTCTCTTGTCCTTTCCACACCATTTTCCCACTGTAGCGTACCACTTTCGCTGAGGCTTACGTGCTTGAAAATCTCTTTGTTCATCAATGGAAACAGCATCGCATTGTTTTCCTTTTTCCAAGTATCAAAACTTTTAGCAAAATCAATGACACGCACCTCTTCTTTATCCCACATCACGAGAACTTTGAATGCTTCTATTTTTAATATTTTTGTAATGCTTGGTATCATTTGCTTTGTAAAATTACGACAATTTCTTTGAATTTTAAAAGGAAAGGGAGAAAAACAACTGAAAATCAAGCATTTTTCATTTTTCACTTCAATTTTTACTACTTTCGTTCAAAACCAAAACCTTAGCCTGTGAAGTAAATCAATTAAATCCGTACCTTTGCTCATATTCTTTTTTTGATGAATCATATAGAAATCAAATCTTCATTTGCCTCTTTGGGTTTGTCCGAACCGTTGTTAAAATCAGTGGCGGCACAACACTACAAAGAACCATATCCTATTCAAGCTCAGGTCATTCCTGCTGTGCTGGCAGGCAAAGACATTCTTGGCATTGCTCAGACAGGTTCGGGGAAAACTGCGAGCTTCGTATTGCCCATTTTAGAACTTCTCAGCAAAGGTGCGCCTGCTAAAAACAGGCACATCAAAGCCTTAATTTTAGTGCCTACCCGCGAGCTTGCGGTGCAGGTAGGGGAGGTTTTCCAAACGTTGGGGAAAGACCTTCCGCGAAAAATCAAATCGCTTGCCGTTTTTGGTGGCGTTTCTATCAATCCTCAAATGGTGGCTTTGCAGGGCGTAGAAATATTGGTTGCGACCACAGGGCGACTGTTGGATTTGGTAGATGCCAATGCCGTTTATCTTTCCGAAGTCAAGATGTTGGTCTTAGATGAAGCTGATAAAATGCTAAATCTTGGTTTCAAAGAAGAAATGAACAAGCTGTTTGCGCTGCTGCCCACCCAAAGACAAAATTTGCTTTTTTCTGCCACTTTGGACAAAGAAATTGATACCGTTACAGAATTGATTTTGCACCAGCCCATCAAAATTGAAATCAAAACGGAAACACTTAGCATAGATTTAATTCAACAATCTGCCTATTTAGTACCCGAAGACAAAAAAAATCCCCTCCTGCGCTATCTCATTACCCAAGAGCAAATGTCGCAAGTATTGGTGTTTACTTCCTCGATTCGCAAGGCAGATAATGTCGCCAAAAAGCTAAACAAACATGGCATACAAGCCGACGCACTACACAGTGAAAAAGGTCAAAATGCAAGAACGGAAGTGTTGCGGAAGTTCAAAACGGGGAAATTGAGGGTGTTGGTAGCCACTGATTTAGCCTCACGAGGTATTGATATTCAGGCATTGCCCTTTGTGATTAACTATGAATTGCCGCGCTCGCCCCAAGACTACGTGCATCGTATTGGCAGGACAGGGCGTGCGGAGTCTGCTGGCACAGCGATTTCTTTGGTAAGCCCCGAAGAGGAACATCACTTCAATATCATACAAAAAAAGATGGGAAAGAAAGTTACCATGCACCAAATGCCTGAGTTAATTTTGCTTTGATTTTTATTAAAAAAAAATAAATTCCAACTTTGTTTTTTATCTTTAAGCGATTTACTAAAATCCTCTATTTATCAAAATATTAAATTTCATGGCTAAGATTCAACGCAGAAACTTTCTCCAAAAAGCAGGCTTGGCAGTCGCAGGCTCTTCGCTGGCATTGGGCTGTAGCGAACAAAAAGAAACTGCTCAAGAAGAAAACAAGAACAAAACCACGCGCAAGGCGGAGTTTGATTGGCGCATGGTAACTACCTGGTCGCCGCATTTTCCTGTCTTGGGCGAGGGCGTAGATATGTTTGCCAAGTGGTTAGCCGAGCTTTCTGATGGTAGAATCAAGGTTCAGGTGTATGGTGGCGGTGAGTTAGTCCCACCCTTAGAGGCTTTCGAGGCGGTAAGTTTGGGTGCAGTAGAGCTTGCACATGGCGCACCTTACTATTGGGCGGGCAAAGTGCCTGCCAGCCAGTTTTTTGCCTCTGTTCCCTTTGGCATGAATGCCCAGCAGATGCAAGCGTGGATACTGCGCGGGGGCGGCATGGAGCTATGGAAAGAGGCGTATGCACCTTTTAACCTCATTCCTTTCTTGGGTGGGTGTACAGGAATGCAGATGGGCGGCTGGTTTAACAAGGAAATAAACTCTGTGGCAGACCTCAAAGGACTCATCATGCGGATACCAGGGCTGGGCGGAAAGGTGATGAGTAAGGCAGGTAGCTCTACCGTAACTGTCGCAGGGGCAGAGGTTTACACCAATCTGGAACGTGGCGTTATTGATGCCACCGAGTGGATAGGTCCCTACCATGATTACCTGCTTGGTTTGCACAAAGTTGCCAAATATTATTACTATCCAGGCTGGCACGAACCTGGTACGCCACTGGAAACTATCATCAGTACCAAAGCGTATAATAGCCTTCCAGATGACCTCAAAGGCGTTTTTGAGGCGGCAACCCACAAACTGCACAACTGGATTTTTGCGGAGTTTGAGGTAAAAAATGCAATTTACTTGGAAAAACTCCTGACCGAAGAAAAAGTGATACTCAAACGCTTCCCCAAAGATGTATTGGACGTGCTGCGTCGCTATGCTTTTGAGATTTATGACCAGCTTGCCGCCACAGACCCGATGAGCAAAAAAGTATATGAATCCTACCAAAACTATCGAAAAAGCGCAATCAAGTATTCCGAAGTTACCGAAAAGGTGTTTTATGAGGCAATTCAGTAAAAAAATTGCGTATTATTAGCGTTCCAAACCAATTTCAAAACTCAAAATTTTCTATGTCTTTTCTCGATAATTTGATTAAAACAGCACTCTTAGGCACTGACAAACAGTCAGTGGAGTTTAATGACGCACCCGAATCTATCCAAGCCCTCACGCACGCGCTCCCTGCCGAGCCAGAGGCAAAGTTACTGCAACTGGCGGCAATGACCATCAATTATGAAAAAGCAGGAAAAAAAGCAAACTCCTTACCTGCTGATTTTCAGGGAGATGAATGTGCGCCAGAAAATTTGCCACTCATTGGCGAAAGGGCGCAAAGCGTATTGGAAAATCTATTGTATGAAAAACGTATTGCCCTCATTTTGTTTTATTTATATCGTGCAAACCAAAAACAACAACTCATTTCACCCAGACTTCTTCCTGAGATGCTGAGTTTTGGAAAAAATAATTTGGAAAGCAAAGACCTCATACTACCCTTTGTAGGAAATAGAGGAAGGTGGTTAGCAGCTCAAAATCCTGCTTGGCAGTACCTCCTGCCCCATAATCTGGAAGAAGACTGGCTACATGGAACAATGGACGAACGCAAAAAAGCATTAAAAAGGCTAAGAAACGCACAGCCCTCCAAAGTAATAGCCCTGTTAGAAGTAATTTGGACAGAAGAAAGTGCTTCCCAACGCCTTGATTACTTGACGATTATGGAAAAAAACTTATCAACCAATGATGAGGAATTTCTCAAAAGCAAACTTACCGACCGCAGTGGAAAAGTCAAGGCAGAGGCAATGCGTCTGCTCAAATCTATCCCCCAATCCGAAATGAGCCAGCAAGTGTGGGAAAATGTAAGTGCTTGTTTTTCAATAAAAACTAAGAAAAAAACAGGAGATTCTATCAATACAAATCTCGAAATCATTTTCAAGGCAACAGAAAGCGAAGAAGAAAAACCAGAAGACGAAGTTGAAAATGCAGAACAAACAGAAAAAGGCAATACCTATGTTGAGATGCTGGAATTAGTCAAAACAATTTTGCCTACGCGATGGGAAAAACATTTTGGATTGACAGTCAGCGAGTTAGTAGCAGTGATGGGCAACTCTAAAAAAATAAAAAGATTTTTGGGCGCGGTCATCGAGGCAGTCATTTATTACCAACAAGAAAAGTGGGCGCGCATCCTGCTCGATAGTGAGCAGGGAAACGACGCACGCCTTATCGCAATGCTTCCCTACTCCGAACGTGAAAAATATGCTATCAAACTTCTCAAAGAGGACGCTGACGAAGTGATTGAAACTATGCTAAACGAAGATTATCAGGAATGGTCTTTGCTTTTTACCCAAAAATTGATGGAAGTTGCCATCACAGATGTTTATGCGTTTAACAAGGATTTTTTCAAAAAACTCATTCCTTTTTTGCATTTTGAAATCAACAAAGAAATTTTAAACTATTCATTCCAAGACGATTACAGAAAAGGTTATTGGAAAGGAACAGCCACAGAAATTTCGTATTTGCTGGGGCTGCGCGAGGAAATCAAGCAAGTGGTCTGATTAGTTTTTATCTTCCAAAGTATATCAACAAAAACAAGAGTTCTGTTGTTTAGTGCCATTAGGCACGACAGCTTTGTAGAAAATTAGGATAAATTATATTTCAATAAGTCCTTTTAGGGACGATACAAGTATTTGTAAGCAAATTAGTTACGTCCCTATGGGACTTTTAAAACCAAATAAATTTATTATTTTCTACAAATATGTCGCCACCTAACGGGGCTAAATACAAAGTACGTTTAGAATTGTTGAACTATTTAAAAGTATATCAACTATTCTAACTCATTCCCAATCTCTGTTAGGAGTTTCATATTCTATTTTTTCACAAAAAATGCGGAACAAACTCGCCTTGCGTACAGCCCACCATTGGCATCAGGTTGTCGCCCCTGACATCACATCCTTCGAGGGCGGTAATATTTTTGTACCAAGTTTTTTCAAATGTTTTATCTATTTTTTTTAAGTCCAAAAGCAGGTGAAAACCGCCTCTTGTTTTCAGCACTTTCACACAATCCAGATTGACAAACTGCTCGACCTGCGGAAGTATAACGTCCACCTGCACCCCATCAAAATCCAAATCAAAGTAGATTTTGCGGCTACACGCCTTCTGAATCTCCGACATTACTTCTTGGTGTGGGTTGTAGCCATCATACTTTTTGGTGATGAGTTCGGCAAATTTTATCAGTGAATTTTTGGTTGCCACTTCCATATCTCTCGGATTGGGGTTGATGTAAACCGCCAATGCCTCCTGCGGCACTGGTAAGCCCTTTTGCTTATAAGAGCCTACCTCACATTCGAGTTGCCGTATCTTGTCCAATAAAAAATCTTTGGTCGAGGTAAATCGCTTTAACTGCGCCTTGTCGCCGCTTCCTCCTTTGAGGAATGTGCTGTACTTGCTTCGCGCAAACAGTGTTACGTAATAAGTTTCGTTGGGCTGGAGCGCAGGCAACCAGTCAATGAACGCGCCAAGCAAAGCCTCATCTTTGATAATTTTGTAATTCATAGCTCAAAGATACAGAAATCTCAAATTTGCCCAAAAATTTAAACCACATTATGCACAAAAGTATGCGCTTCGGGACCACCAAAACCATTTTTGGCAAAAGCTACCTTGATTTTTTCGTTCAGACTACCCACCACAGCGTCCTTATGTTCGGGTTTGGTAAATCCATTGAGAGAAACCATCATGCCACCCGTCAGCTTGGCAATGCCCACGCCCGCGTTGGTGATTCTTTCGTCAGATTTCAGCACTTCTAAGCCCACCACTTTTACCTTTTCAAAGTCAAGCGCGCCGTTCAGTTCCACCTGAATATCAAAGCCCAACGAGCCAATAGAAGAAAAATTTGTAATCGTACCATTAGAAACCGCCCCATTTGCCAAAATAATTGTGCGGTGGTCAGCCGTTTTCAAAATCGTATTAAAAATCTGAATTTCTTTGACTTCGCCATTGTGAGGACCTACGGTAATCACATCTCCAACCTTGAAAGGCTTGAAAATCAGAATCAGAACGCCGCCTGCAAAGTTTGCCAAACTGCCCTGCAAAGCCAAGCCTAC
>JAAFJS010000215.1 GCA_013298985.1 Cytophagales bacterium | reverse complement strand
AATCTTTTAGCGCATTGTAATTCATGTGATAACACATGAATCATTGATAGGGCATTTTTTCACGTGTTATCTCTCGGTACGAAGTACGTGAAAAACCAATTTTTCCGCTATAACTTTTTATAAACCTATTTTTTAATATACTTCTTGCAAAAGTGCTTTTTTATCGCCTCATCCTATCTCCTTCTGAGAGAAAAAAATAGCTGTTTCCGCACGAAGTTCAATAACATAAAAACTAATTATTAAGTACCGCAGTTACTCATTTTCTTATCTTTGCCTAATTGTGCGTACCCTGAATACCAAGCAGGAAAAATCGTCATTGCTCTGCTTACCGTCAGGACTGAAACTGATAGGTTTTTGAGAAAGTGGATTATCATTTTTGATAACTTTTTCAATCTTTACTCCTTTGACAATGACTTTCTTACCTACCCATTTGTCAAACTTCGTTTTGTTAGGTGTTTTTGAGTTATTTTCTAAGACAATCTCCTCATTTTCAGTTTTTAAGGCATAATAATCACTCCCGCTCGCACAGTAGCTTTGCGTGGTCTTTGTCCATTCTTTTTTGAGGATTGTGCCTTGTAGCTCCTCTGCTTTGTCTTGGGCAGAGGCAGTAAAAGCGCAGACCAAAAATAAAAATAAGGCAATATATTTCATAAAACGGAATATAATTTCAAAAAACGACTTAATTTTTTGGATACTCTGACAATTTTTGTGGAAAGTTCCCCCCGCTAAAGCGAGGGGTTAATCTAACCCCTCGCTTTAGCGGGGGGAACTCGTAGAAACTCAGTCTGCCACAAAAATTGTCAGACAACCATTTTTTGATAACCAATTATTTATAAAATTAATGAAATAGATAATAAATTACAAAATCTTGAACCGTAGGAAACCAAAGGCAAGGGAAATCGTTGTTCCACCTGCAAAATTACTTGCCAAATAAGAGGAAATATCGCGTGTGGCGATGCCCATTTCGTAAAAGCGGCGACCTGCATTGTAGGTAATACCCATCGGGACATTGACCTTACCGCCTTGATTACCGCCCGTATTGAAGCCCATAGACACTTTGAAAAAGCGATTGATGCGCCAGTCGCCACCAATGCCGTACCACACTTCGTTGAGATTGCCTGACACATTGTTGGTAGGGACAATCACATCAAAACCTATGTGGAAAGTGCGAAAATACTCATAACTTCCTCCCACGCGCAAGGTGCTGGGTAGCTCAGTCTTGATATTATTGATGCCATTAAGTTGCAAAAGAGATTTATCGCCACCAAAGCGCAGTTCGTTTTGCGTCCCTGCAAAAATATTAAAAGAATTCAAACCTGTACCTTCCGCCTGCACAAGCTGACCATCACTGAGGTTGTAGGCGTTGCCCGTCCAGTTGATAGACCCTATGTTGTTTAGCGCAACCCCTAAATAAAAGTTTCTTTTAATCACAAAGTTCAACCCAAAGTCAAACCCAACACCTGAACCTACGGGCTTTGCGCCCAAGGCTTTCTTGGAAAAAGATGCTCCTTGCTGTGGACTTTGGAAACTGGGAGCCTGCGGTTTGTTCACATCTTCCCCAAAGTTTAGCCCAAAAGTAGGCGAAAGCGAAATATTGTCCTGCACTAACTGATTGTTTTCTGCCAACAAATCTATCAAAGCGATTCCTTGGATATACCTCGTGCCTACGCCTGCGTGAACAGAAAGATTGTATTGGTCGACGATTTTTGCGCCATAGCTAAAATTATATTCTCTGTACCAAACGGACGAGATGCGCGAACCATCTAAGATTTCGCCGTAGTTTTTTGCCCTGTTGGGGTTATTATAGTAACCGCCACCTGTAACCTGCTCGCGAACTCTCTCTGCCAGATTAGGATTATTGGGGATAATCCGTCCACTGGAAAGCTCTAAATCAGGAAAATAACTTGCATTTTGTCCTAAAAAGGCAATTTCGGTAACGGTGGGGTTCAAACGCGTAAAAAACTGAATTCGGTCGCGCATACTAAACGCAAAGCCACCAATCTTGGGCAGGCTGATGCTCACCCCAAAAATCATAAAGTCAATATTAGCGGAGAGTGCCTTGTTTGCCAATCTGGGAATGGCATTTTTTTTCTCCTCAATGGAAAAATTAAAATCACCAGGACTTACTATCGTTTTGATGAGTTCGCGACGCGAGAGCGCGCCCGAAAAGAAAGAGCTACTTTGCTCTAAAAAGCCGATGGTAATTTTTGGGTCGCGAAAACTGCGTCGAAAACCCAAATTGGCAGGATTAATGCCTATGGTTTGATAGTCAGTCGTAAAAGTGGTCGCCACACCGCGCCCCGTAGCCGTAAAAGCACTGATGTCCCCTTGTGCGATTGCTCGCAAATCTGATACTAAAAAAAATAAGACGCTGAAAAAAGTCGTTAGTAAAGAAGATTTTAGCGATAATGTATTCATAATAAATAGCCCCTAATATTTTGTATAAACGATTTTGCTTTTAAATGTAAAGAAAAACATTTGATATTTTAAAAACCTAATGAAAATAATTTATTCTATCCTATTTAGTTGCTTGTTGTTGCAACTCAGTTTTGCTCAAAAAACAGCTTTGACCAAAGAACTTTTCCCCTGCCGCAAAGGTAAAGAATGGGGGTTTATAAACAAACAAAAAGAGTGGATTGTGCATTGGGGATATGATGATGCTTATCCTTTTTCCGAAGAACGCGCCGCTGTCAAGTTAGATGGTAAGTGGGGCTTTATCAACCCACAAGGCACTGCGGCGATTTCCCTGCGCTACGATACTGTAAGTTATTTTAGCAATGGTCTTGCCAAAGTGCGTCAAAACCAGAAAGAAGGTTTTTTAAATAAAGAAGGCAAGCCCGTAGTGCCTCTCAAATATGACAAATTGGGTGAGTTTAAGGAAGGATTAGCCACTTCTCAGCTCAAAGGTAAGTGGGGAATTGTAAATATGCAAGGTTTGGAAATTGCTGGAAATCAGTACGATTATGTAGGTGAGTATAGCGAAGGCTTGGTGGTGGTGAACTTTGGCGGAAAGATGGGCTACCTTAATAAGCAAGGCAGGGAAATCGGCAGTGGATATTTCTATAAATCTGCGCTGGACTTCCGAGATGGCATGGCGGCGGTGATGAACAATGAAAAATGGGGGTTTGTAGATAAGCAAGGCAATGAAGTTATCGCACTCAAATACGAAAAAGTGGGCAGTTTTAATGAAGGTTTAGCTGCCGTACAGTTGGGCGGAATGTGGGGATTTGTCGACAAAACAGGTAAGGAAGTCGTCCCATGCGCCTATAACGAAGCCTCCGAGTTTGGCGAAGGGCTGGCGGCAGTCAAAAGCAATGACAAATGGGGCTACATAGACAAGACGGGGCGACTGGTGATTCCTTTCAAATATACTGTTTCCAAAACTTTTAAAGCTGGTTTTGCCATGGTGATGGGCAAAAAATGGGGACTTCTCACGCCCAACGGCAAAGAAATAAGCGAACTTAGGTATGATGACATCAAAAGTGTGGGGGAAGGGCTTTTTGCCATCAAAGTTGGCGCAAAATGGGGTTGTATGGACAAAAGTGGCATAGAAGCTATCCCGCCCAAATACACGCAAATTATTGATTTTCAGAAAGGTTTGGCGAGAATTTATATCGGAAAATTAGGCGGCTACATTACCAAAGAAGGAACTGAATATTTTGATTGAGGCAATAAAAAAACCGCTTGGAGTATGAAAACTCCAAGCGTTTTGCTTTTTACATCATAAAACTATAATTGTGCTTCCAGTTTCTTAGCCAATACATTTTTGGTGGTAGCACCAATGATTTTATCAACTATCTGCCCGTCTTTGAAGAAGAGCAAAGTAGGAATACTACGCACGCCATATTTCATAGAAACTTCGGGATTGCTATCCACATCTAATTTAGCAACAACTGCTTTTCCTTCGTAATCATTTGCCAGTTCCTCTACTACAGGACCTACCATGCGGCAGGGACCACACCACTCCGCCCAAAAATCTACCAATACGGTTTTGCCAGAGCCAATGATTTCGTCAAATGTTTTATCGGTTGCTTCTACTGTTTTTCCCATTTTTTTTATTTATTAAATTGTAATGTTGGTTATTTGCTTTTTGTGGTCATTGCATCGTCAGACGATTCAATTCCCATTTTATACAAAACAATAAACGATATAATAAGTTCAAAATCAAATTAACAATTATTCGTCTGTTTCCCACATTTATTTTTTTGAAAATGAAGAGATAATTTTATTTTTGTGGATTATATATTTCAGTAACAAGCATAACTATTTGGTAATAAACAAATTAAACAAAAAATGAGAAAAATAAAAATAGTATTTACCCTTATTTTTGCTTCTTTGGCTGCCCTCGCACAAAATCCAACTACAAGGGAAAAGGGGTTAAAAAATGAAGAGAATGAAGTTTTAAAAACGGAAAAAGCTATTGCAAATGCAATCGTGAATAATGATACCTCGATAGTTTCATCATTTTTGACAAATAACTACATGATGACTGTTCCCGAAGGAAGCAATATCACCAAAAGGCAGTTCCTGACAGATATGAAAAAATTTTGGCATCCGTTTTTTCAAAACCACACCAATCAAAATGTCAAAATCTACAAATACACAGCTATCATCACAGGAGTAGTGGAGTTTAAGTGGCGAGATGCAAATAAAGAATATAATGTATCAGAAAGATATACAGATACTTATATCAAAGAAAATAGCCAATGGCGCAAGTGTGCATCACATAGTCATAGCGAACAATTAACAAAGGAAGTTCTCCAAATGGAAGTCAAAAAAGCAGTAGAAACCCTCTGGTTGGCATGGGAAACAGGAGATAAAGCATCTGCTGAATCTATTTATGCTGAGGATTTTATAGATACAGATTTTCAGGGGGTTCGAAGAAACAAAACAGAAGTCCTGAATTTTTTGAAGCCACTACCTCAGGGGCAAACCTCCAAAATCATACTCTCTGATTGGCATTTTATTGCCCAAGGCAATGTATTCATCGTGAACTATATAGGAGAAGATACCCGAAGTCAAGATGGTAAGGTGATAAGTGTGTGGAAGTTCAGGGCTACAGATACTCTTATAAAAAAATATGGACATTGGATACTAATGGCAGGACAGCAAATTCTTATTAAAAATTAAAATCATTTGTTGTAACAATTTGCCCTTTAAAACCAATTTTTTAAATATCTTCTTTGCACTTTAAAGGTACTCTGACAAATTTTGTAGAAAGTTCACGCCAGTTTGATGCAGTGCAAAGGTGGGAGCGCATTATGCCACAAAAATTGTCAGACAACCAAAATTATTGCTTCAAAATCATTTTTATTTTACAATTTCTTGCTTTTTAGCTGTTCCTCTACCAATTTTAACACCCTTTCCTCTGTGTATTTTGCATCTGTTTTTTCTTTGAAAGTGCGTAGATTTTGCTTGTAAAGCGGATTGGTGAGTAGTTCATTTATCTTTTTGGCTATCATTTGGGGGCTGTCCCCATCTATCTCGCCTCGTAGCCCTAAGCGGTGGTAGAAGATGCGGGCGGCATTGCCTTCGGTATCATAAGTAGGCGTGATAGGATAGACCAAAGTGGGTACTTGGAAGTGTAGTGCTTCTTTAACTGAGCTTAAGCCGCCATGATGAATAAATAAATCTACCTTTTGCAATAAGTCTAACTGGGGGACTTTGCTCAATAGATAAATATTATTAGGCAAGTTTTCATGTTGGAAAAACGCCATTACTCCTTTATTGGCGGTGCAGATAAGTTGCCAGTTGAGATTTTGCTGAAAAACAGCAAATAATTTTTGCAGAAAACCAATTATCTGCGCTATATATTTTTCGTGCATCGTGCCAAAAGCGCAATAGATGATTGGCTTTTGTGCGCGTGCTACATCTTGTAATACAGTTTCATAGCGTTCATCTATATCTGTTTGCTTGCGGTCAAGGCAGAGCATACTGCCCAAATAATGCTGATTTGCTCGCTTTTCCGAGGGTTGAAATTCCAGTTCTTCGGGGGCAAGGATAAACTCTGGTATGCCTGCAAAAGTATAGTGATAAAGGTTGTCTTGTTGGATTTGATGCTTGGGAGGAAGCCCGTTTTCTTTGAATTTCTGCCTTACTTTCCTGCTGTCGTGATGTCCTAAATATTTGATAGCTTGCTTGATTTTAGTTATTTTTCCCTGCCATGCAAAGTCTTTCCATGCCTTTTGTATTGCTTTTTTGTCATCAGGCAAAAGAGGAGTGAACAAAGGCGGAGAAAACTGCTTGCGGTAGGTAGATAGCATCGGCTGGATAAAGGCAACTTTGATGCTGTACTTTTGCATAAGCGGGTACAAAAGGATAAAATCCGTACTTATCCACCTATCTATCAGGATAAGAGAGGATTGCAACTCTTCTACTATCTTGGTAAGTTTTGCTTTTCTATCCTCGTAGATACGATTGGAGATTTTATCTATCAGCATGTCTAAGTAAAGGTCGGTACTTTTCTCAAACTCTCTATTCTCTTTTTCGAAGCCCAAGCCAAAAGGAAATCCGCCCAACTCGACACTATCGAATCCTTGTGCCTCTATGTGTGCCTTGTAGCGTTCGGGGACAGCATAAGTAACTTTAACGCCTTGCTTTTGTAACAGTTTTGCGAGGCGGAAGGTGGGGTTGTAATGGCTTTCGAGGGTATTCATAATAACAAGTGCTAATCTTGCTTTCATTTGATATTATATGTTATCTTGAGTTTAAATTCAGCAAGTTCTCTATCAATATTCTCTGCATTAAGAATTATCTTCTCTACTACAGTACCTTTGTCTAAATAATATATGGTAGGGAAAGTATGTATAAGTCCACATTTTACGGCTCTTTGTTGTCCATCTTTGATTATTTGATTGCTTGTAAAAATATTTTCGCCTTCTAACTTTAATTTAATCATTTTATTACCTGTATTGCTAATTATAAAATTTGCCTTTGGATTATCATAGTTTTCTTTGACAAATCGCAAAGCTGTACCAACACACCCGCTACAACCACCATCTAATTGAACAACAAAGCAAGCGGTTACTTGAGAATCTAACTCAACTTTTGCAGTATTGTAGAATACTTTAAGTTTTTGAGAATACAATTTTAAATCTTCTTCTTTTTGACAAGAAAATAATAGGATAATAAGCAAGTAATACCACATGATTTTATTCATGCTTATCAAAAATCTTAAATAATCCAAAGGATAATATATTTTCATTCTCTTTGTTTGGTTTTGCAATATAAAGTCCCTCTTTTGTGATGAAGCACATCGTTTCGGTATATCCGTACTTGGGTAGTAACGTTTCTCCAATCTTCGTAAAATTATTATCTAAAATAATTATAGAAGTGTGTTTAATATAATTCTGATTAATTATATCTTCCTCTGGAGTAGGTTGGTGTGCTATTCTGTAGTATAATTTTCTATATTTATCATAGTAAATAGCAAAATAAGATGGCTGTCTTAAATAATACTCAAAGCGTTTTTGAAAGTCCTTTGTTATGATACCTTCCATTGGCTTAGAGCCAGTGAAAAATTTACTGCCAGCATAAAAAGTATTAAGAAGATTACTATGATTTGTTGAATAAATATTTTCATCAATAGAAAAACTATAAACAAATACATTTTTATCTTCATTGTATGTATGAAAAAAGTAAGCCAAATTATTCCCCCATACTTCATTTTTATAGCTATTTGGATATGAAAAAGTATATTTAAATTGACCTGTTTTTATGTTTAATAAGATTTTAAGCTCGTTACCCTCAAAATAATTTGAATTAAAGAAATCTTTATCGGGCATTGCACTAATATACAAGGTGTTTCCTATAAGTTTGGCGGGAGCTAATGTACCCATTGTAGGATTAGAACTCGTTTGATAGATGGATTTATCTATTAGCGAATAGGTTTTAATAATATTACCACCCATATCTGACAAAAATAGTCTATACCCATTTAAGATAAAAATAGAGTCTAACGAATGAATATGCAGACCATGTATTTTTGTGAAATTATATTTTTCCGTTAGGAAACTAATAGTTTTAGGATTTTTGGGAGATTTAAGATTATACAAATATATTGTTGCATTTTGCTCATTAAGATACGCAAGATATGAGGAGTCTTTGTGTGAAACAAGTTGTATAGATTGAGTACCGTATGGAGTCGAAGAATCAAGTTCAAATAAGAGAGAATCTACTTGTTTGAGTTCGCATTTGTCTACAAATTTTTTTTGGGTTTTAATCTCTCTCTTATTATCGCAAGCACCCAAAACAATAAATAAAATAGCAACGAAGAGACAGTGTGAAGATATACATTTATACTTCACATATTTTGGAATTAGCATGTTTTTACTTAATTTTTTTAATTAATAAAGAACAGGAACAGCTTTTTTGACTGTACCTGTTCCTCTAACTATTATCTACTTACAGTCTTCTTTTACATTACATTCTGTACCTGTACCATCACACTTTTTGTATGAGCTCCCATTTACTTTCCAATAAGAGCAAATTTTTGTCTTTTTTGTTTGAGCACTTGCCTCATTGCTCACATCATTGGTTACGAAGCCTATGCCTCCACCCATAAAAAACAGCGCAATCATTCCAATTTTCTTAAGTTTACTTTTCATGATTTTTCATGATTTTAAAATGTTTGAAAATACGAAAAACTAACGATTACAATAATACCTTCGCGAAGTACCAAAGTGCGCCACAAAGTAAAGCAGAAAATTAAGTAATGTAAATAGGAAAAGTTACTAATTTTATAGGAAAAGGTTACTAATTTTCACTCATTTAGCTTACTTCGGATTGCCAGATGGAAAAGCGCAATGGTACTCTCGCAAGAAAGTTTCCGTTTCATATTTTCCTTGTGGTTCTTGATGGTGTGCGGGCTACAGCAGAGCATATCGCCAAGGGCTGTATTGCTCAATATTCCATCAGCAATGGCATTGAATATTTTTTGTTCTGTTTTGGAGAGTAATTCCCATCCTTTGAGTTGCATGGTATTAGGTGCTTTTTTAGTTTTTAAATGTAAATATTCGTATAGTTTTTGGCTAACGCACAAATGCAAGCAAGGCACTTTCAGAAACAGTGCCATGAGAAATAGAACGCGCAAACTCTTTATTTTATGAATTTGTGCGTGTGCGTGTGCGTGTGCGTGTGCGTGTGCGTGTGCGTGTGCGTGTGCGTTTTTGAAAGTTTATGAACAAATATATAAACCTTCTATTACATTTGCAAGTTTTAGGCACAAATTGTTATAAAAAAGAACAAGTTACTACAATAACAAGAAATGATATACACAAAACGATTTTCAAGCAATAATTTGCTTGAAAATCGTTCTTATTTTACAATTTCTTGCTTTTTAGCTGCTCTACTGCATAGTTTGCCGCCCTTGCGGTCAGAGCCATATAGGTCAGCGAAGGATTCTGTGTAGAGGTGGAGGTCATGCAGGCTCCGTCCGTTACAAACACATTTTTACACGCGTGGAGTTGATTCCACTCGTTCAGAAGCGAAGTTTTGGGGTCTTTGCCCATGCGTACGCCGCCCATTTCGTGAATGTCCAGCCCTGGTGCCTGCTTAGAATCTGAGGTTTTGATATTGGTGAAACCTGCTTTGGTGAACATTTCGGTAAACTGCTCAAAATAATCTTTGACCATTTTTTCGTCATTGTCGTCATAGCCTACGGAGATTTTTAATTGAGGTAGCCCAAAAGGGTCTTTGTTGTCCTTGTCCAGAGCCACGAAATTGCTTTCTTTGGGGATAGTTTCGCCCATCATGTGCGAGCCTATGTGCCAGCCACTTAGCTTAGGATTTAATAAGTTTTTCTTCAACTCTTCGCCCAGTCCGTTTTGGTCTTGGTAAGTCCATCTATACGCGCCAAATCCTGCGGCATAGCCTCTGAGGAAGTCTGTTTCTTGCTTGAATACGTTGCGGAAGCGTGGAATGTAGCCTCCTGCGGGCTGGCGACCGTTGGTTTTGAACCCTGACATTCCTTCATATTCTGCTGAAATCCTTGCGCGA
>JAAFJS010000214.1 GCA_013298985.1 Cytophagales bacterium | reverse complement strand
TGTTTTTTCCAAAACTACTGACGATATTTGCAACGATGGTAGGTTCAGAAGAACCTCATAAACGCTCAAGTTTTCCATGCACAAAGATAGGGCTTTTATCCGACTCCACAAAAATTGTCAGACAACCAAATAATTGTATGGTTTTTGTCTAATGACCAATACATAATTTTTTTAAATAATTGAAAATCAAATAGTAAAAAAGTGAAAGACTGCATTGTCATCATTCCAACTTACAACGAAATCGAGAATATCGAGGCAATCATTAGGGAGGTATTGGCTCAGAAAGAAGCAGATGGGAACGAGTTATTTGATATAATGATTGTAGATGATGGCTCTCCTGATGGGACTGCCGCAAAAGTGAAGGAATTACAAGAAGAATTTTCTGAGAGAATCAGTTTAGAGCAAAGGCAGGGCAAGCTGGGCTTGGGGACTGCCTATATTCATGGCTTCAAAATAGCCTTGGCAAGGGGTTACGAATACATTTGCGAAATGGATGCAGACTTTTCGCACCGCCCCGTTGATTTGGTAAAGTTGTACCTTTCATGTAAGAAAGATGATTATGATTTGGCAGTAGGTTCGCGGTATAGCAATGGAGTTACGGTCATTAACTGGCCTATTGGTAGGGTTTTAATGTCCTATTTTGCGAGTTGGTACGTCCGCCAGATTACGGGTATGCACATCATGGATACGACGGCTGGCTTCAAATGTTACAGGGCTATCGTATTGAAAACGATAAACTTAGACAAAATAAAATTTGTTGGTTATGCTTTCCAGATAGAAATGAAATTTATGACTTGGAAATATCGTTTCAAGATAACCGAAGTTCCTATCATTTTCCAAGACCGCACCAAAGGTGTTTCCAAAATGTCCACCAAAATTTTCAAAGAGGCTTTCTTGGGCGTTATCCAAATGAAATTATGGAGTTTGTTTGGTACTTTTCACAGATAACCTATCAGCTTTTCATATTCACAAACTGCAAAGGCACGCCCCAAGCATCTTGTTTTTGACGGCAAAGAGCTATCACTTTTTGCAAATCATCTATTTTCTTAGCTGTAATCCGTAGCTGGTCGTCCATGATAGCCGCCTGCACTTTGAGGTCTAAGTCCTTGATTTCCTTCACTATTTTCTTCGCTATTTCCTTGTCCAAGCCTTCTTTGACAGGAATTTCTTTCTTCCATACTGCGCCAGAAGGGTATTCTTCTTTGCTTAAATCCAAAGATTTCGCATCTAAACCTTGCTTTATCATGCGTTCTATAATCACCTTGACCACCGACTTCATTCTTAGGTCGTTTTCGGTGGTAATTCGTACTACCAATTCTTTTTTGTCTAAGTCAATCTCTGTCTTAGAACCTTTGAAGTCAAACCTCGTCAAAATTTCTTTTTTTGACGTATTAACCGCATTATCAAGGGTTTGATGGTCTATTTTGTTTACAATATCAAAAGACGGCATAGCTTAATTTGATTTTTTTGAAACTTTGCATTGGTTCGTGTGCCAAAGTTGTGCGTTTTTAAGCGTGCGCGTTATCGGGTACACGAGCCACAAAGCTAAGACAATCAGGCAAATAGTCTTGTAAATTGGCTTTTTATTTTTTATAAAATTATCTATCAATATAAAAAAAATGAGAAAAAAAAGAGGGTACAGAGGCGCAAGATAACGTTCGTTTTCTTCTTCTACATTCATTCGCAAAATGAGCATAAAAATCAGATATATACCAAAACCCAAAGCTAAGGCAATCAAAAAACGAAATTGATTATTATACTGTAAAGCATTGTTTTTCTGCGCTTTAAAAACTAAAAAAATAATAATACCTGCTAATATGCCCATTAGAAATAAGCGCAAAACCAAGGGCAATACATTAGGAAGAAGCCATAAGCTGATAATGTCAAGCATATACAAAAGGCTTTCTAATCCACTGACCACGAATACGTTATCCTTAAAATCAGATAGATTGACCACAAAAAAATAATTGCGGATTTGCCAAAACACAAAGCTGAGTATGGACGGCACAAAGTAATACAAACTTTTTTTCAGTGCGTATTTTATTGATTTTGAGGTGAAAAAAGCATTAAAAAAAATAAAAATACCAATGCCTACAATAAAGAAAAGTCCTGCATTGCGCTGTAAATAAAGTAAATTACTAAGCAATGCCATTATTATCAGACTTTTATGGGTTGGTTTTTCTATGTAATGAAGCAAAAAATACAGCAGTTGGCAGAATAAAAAGATGAAAACACTTTCAGACCACAAAAAACTATGCACCAGCAAAAGAGGCGCACCAAATATGATTGTGCCAGCAAATATCCATTTTAGTATCTGATTATCAATTAGTTTGTCTATCATCAACAATAGCAAAATAGTAGAACCAAGTGCAGTAAATAAGTGCATATATTTTGCCCAGACCGCAACGTTTTGTGGGAAAGCGGAAAGCAAAATAGGAAAAAGAGGAGTCCAGTTGGTATATGTATTGCCATTTGGGTCTAAAAAAATACGATTTTCAGCAAAACTTTGCGCGGCGGTAGTATAGTGGGGTGAATCAAAAGTTATCCCAATGTGGCAGTAGGTTGTGTACTGTTGGAGGCTGGCAACCCCAGCAAGAGCCAATAAAAAATGCCATTTCTTGAAGAATGGCATTTTAATAGGATTATGATTTATATTTTCCAAATTTCCCGTTTTACTCACTTTTATTTGCCTCTTTGATATATAGCTCGATAGCTCCCGTCATCGAGGGCGCATTGGGCTGGGGTGCTTGAATGTCCAAAATCAAGTTGTGTTCAGTTACAGCTTTGGCGGTAGTAGGTCCGAAGGCGGCAACTCGAATATCTCCTTGCATGAAATCAGGGAAATTGGTAAAAAGCGAATGAACACCTGATGGGCTAAAAAAGCCAATCAAGTCGTAATCTGTTACTTTTAAGTCCGTGAGGTTGCTGGCTACGGTTTTGTAGATAACAGCTTCAGAATATTTGATGTTATTTTTCTCCATATAATTAGGGATTTCGTCGCGCCTAATTTCAGAGCAGGGATACAAAAACTTTTCAGTTTTGTGTTTTTTGATAATATCAATCAAATCAGTAGCAGTGCGTTTGCCTGAAAAAATTTTGCGTTTGCGAATGACGATATACTTTTGCAAGTAGTTGGCTTGCTGCTCGGTAATGCAAAAATACTTCATATCTGGCGGCATTTCTATTTTCATTTCATCGCAAAGTTTAAAATAGAAATCAATTGCATTCTTGCTGGTAAACACCACAGCAGTATGGTCAAGGATATTTATTTTTTGTTTGCGAAAATCTTTTGCCCCAAGTGCATCGACTTGGATAAAAGGACGAAAATCTACCTTTACACCATACTTCATAGCCAATTCGTGGTAAGGAGATTTTTCGCTACCGTCAGGTTGGGGCTGAGAAATCAAAATAGATTTGACTTCTTTCAACCTGTTTTTAGTCAATTTCTCATCTGCCATATTCAATTCTATGCTATTTCTATATTAATAAAATCCTAATTTAATGCCAAACTAACTCATCAAAAGTTTTGCAGATAAAAATAAGGGTATGTATTCTGAGGCGCAAAGGTAAGAAAATAAATATAATTTTTGGTGTGTTACCGTATTATTTATTCTGTAACTCATCAAAATTGATTGGAGTATCATGCAAAAAGCAAAGAAATAGACCAAAGCATCAATCGTGGTTTGAGAAACGGTGGTTGATACTGAGTTGGCAAGTAAGGTTACAGAAATCAAAATCACACAAAAAATTTGTGATAAACTCATGTACTCTTGGAAATGCAGGTTAATTAGCTGCCTGTCGTTATAAAGTGAGCCTAAACCCCAAATAAGCAAGTATTTGAGGGCGACAAAAGCAATCATCAGAAGGGTAAGTAACAGGAAAACTTCGACTCGCCCGCCCAGTGTGGTGGGTTCGTTGAAGAAGAAATGGTAGGAAATTTTGTTGGAGTAAGTACTTAAAAACATAATGACAAAAGCCAAAATAAGTCCGTAATAAGTCAAGAAAAAGGCAAAAGAGGGCGTAGAGAGCCGTTTTATTTGGTTTTTCCCTTTCAAAAAATCAGAAAAGGCAGTATAAAGAAATGAAAAAGAAAAAACAGGCTTGCTGGTGGTCGAGAATACTGCCATGACTGCCAGAATACCCAAAGTTGCCAGCAATAAAAAGTTTTTATACTCTTTTTGTTCTTTTGATTTGGTTTTCACTAAAATTGGTGTATTATTTTGAGCATTACTTGGTATTTGATTGATGTCGCTTTGGTTTGGAGCATTGATGCTTCTCTGGTTTTTCTGCCAAGTAATTTCAGCAATAGGCGTTTTTTTAATTGTAGTCTGCGACAGGTAGGTAATGAGCAGGGGCGCGCCTTGGGTCAGCTTTTGGAGGCTATCTACGCGCAGGTGTAGCCAAGTTGAGTCCTGAAAATGATAGGCTAAGTTATTGTTTATGAACAAATAAATATCTTTTTTGCCAAAAATGCTAATATAAAAATCCTTGTATTTCTGTTCATTGATGGATAGATACAGTTGTTTTTCGCCTGTATGCAAGGTAGGTAAGAAAGGAATATAAGTTTGCAACTGATTGTCATAAATAGACCAAGCAGTTTCCAAAGAATAGACTGTAGTTTGCGCCTTTACTACGGGAGATTTGGCAAGTAGCTGATAATGAGCTACTCCAAGACAGGCAAATACGATTAAAATCAAATATCGGAAATAAGCGAACACGTGTAGTTTTTTTTGTAAAGTTACGAATAAATTTGAAAAGTGAATTTTATTTCTCAAATTTGCTTATTCCTTAGTGAAACTCCCTTCAAATTTTACCAATGTCTAAATTTTATCAATTAACATTAATCGTCTGATAATGAACACATTTGATTATAGCGACTATCTGCTCATTACCATTTGCTACCTCATTGACATTGTGGTTATTTGGCTTGTTTTTAAGTTAAGTCATTTCCTACCCCTGCAAGAACGCAAGCGCAAAATAGCACGTGGTGTGATTGCTATTATCGCATTTACCTTGCTTTATATCAGTGAAAGTTATATTTTGGGCATCACAGAAAAGTTTACCCACGTACACATTGAGTTAGTAAAATATGGTGTTGGCATTGCTTGGTGGCTCTCTTTGGCATATTTTTTTAATCAAATCATTCATCTCGTCATTTGGGAAGGAATTTTTGCCAAAAACAAGCAAAGCATGGTACCTTCGCTGATTCGCAATATTTTTGATGCGATTATTTATTCGTTGGCACTGATTTTAATTATTCATTTTGTCTTTGGCAAACCTGCCACTGGCGTAGTGGCTACGTCCAGCGTACTTATTTTTATTTTGGGTTTGTCCGCACGCAATTCTTTGGCAACCATATTTTCGGGGCTTTCCCTGAGCCTGCACGAGAACATCAAAAAAGGAGATTTTATTGCGATTGAGGGTCATAAGGGGCAGGTAATTAATATGGATTGGCGCACAGTTACGTTACTCACGCCTACGAGCAATCACCTTGTTTTTCCTAATCACGTAGTCGCCAATTCAATAGTTACCAACTTTTCTCGCCCCAAACAGCAGAGGCTACTGGAAATCAATGTGTTACAATCGTATGAACACTCGCCTCAGCGCGTCAAAGATTTGCTTTTGTTGGCGGCAAACCAATCTTTTTTTATCTTAAAAGAACCCAAACCGCAGGTTTTTGTAGATAAATACGAAAAAGATGGAATTAGGTATATTTTGCAAGTACATACGACCGAACTTACTGATTTAAAGGTATCTAATGAGGTGCTTTCTACTGTCTGGTACGCTTTTTATCGCGAGGGAATTGATTGGGATTTAGACCCTTCCACCAAAATAATTTCTCATTTGAAGGTGGCAGACGACAAATCGGACGAGGAAATTACCAAGCACGTGGCTATTTTGAAAAATAAAGGTATTTTTACTGCGCTGACCGAACGCGAACTTACTGCGCTCATAGCCAATACAAAGAAGGGTATCTACGGACCGCCTGAGCAGATAGTGAAGCAGGGTGATGAGGGTTCTTCACTTTTTTATGTTGCCGAAGGCGCGCTGGAAGTGCTGATTGACCAAGATGACGGCACCAAACTCAAAGTAGCAGAACTCAAAAGTGGTGATATTTTTGGCGAAATGGCATTGCTTACTGGTCAAAAACGCACTGCTACGGTGGTTGTACTGAGTGAGGTAGCCCTTTATGAGATTTCCAAAGAGATAATTTCGCCAGTGATTGAGCATAGACGCGAGATACTAAACGATATGAGTATGCTTTTGGCAAAACGAGAAGTAGAAAATTACTTGAAAAAACTGGACTACAAAGACCAAGACCGCGACCGCAAACTCAATGAGGCTGAGTCCAAATTTATGAACCTCATTAATCAGTTTTTTGGGAAATAAAAAAATAAAAAATAAAAATTTGTTTATGGCTAAGAAAAAAATACCCCAAGTTAATCCAACTATAAAAACTACGCCGCCAGCAAGCGAGCTTAAAAATACTGAAAAAAATATTTTTAATACGCTTACGAACAATCAGTTACTTGGAATTACACTTGGGCTGGCTGCGCTGTATTTTCTCTATTCACGCAATGCAAATGGTTTTTATCAGCAAGACGAAGCGGCTCATTTTGTTTCTATGAAAGGATTTTGGCATAATCCCAACTCTATTCTGAGCAACTGGGCAAAGCCTGGCTACAAAATATTGTACGCGTTGCCTTCTCTGTTAGGTGCTGATTTTGTGATGTTTATCAACTGCTTGGTTTCTGCTTTCGCCTGCTTTTTTGCCTACAAAATAGCCCAATTATTAGATAGCAAAATTGCAATACTGGCTTTTATCCTCACCGCCACCCAGCCGCTTTGGATAAACCTTGCTTTTCGCAATTATTCGGAATTGATTACAGCTTTATTACTTTGCATTTCTTTGTATTTTCATTTGAAAAACAAATTTGTAATAGCCTCTCTGATAGCAAGTTATATTGCATTTATTCGCCAAGAATTTTACCCAATTTTAGGACTTTATTTCATTTATTTGGCAGTAAATCGGCAGTTTCTCTCCGCAGTTTTGCTTGGCGTTTTCCCCTTGATTCAGCAGGTATGGGGCATGGCACTCACAGGCGACCCATTTTATTTGTTCACTCAGATTTTTGGAACAAGCGAACAGATTTCGGGGCAGTACCCGCGCAAAGGTTTTTTGCATTATTTCAAGATGTCCATTACCATTTTTGGTAGCATTGGCGTTACACTTTGGGTGGCTTATTTATGTACTTGGACTTTTGAAAGAATTGAAAACTTGAAAAACAAGATGAAATTTGGTGATGCCATCAGGGATAAGGCAAATTTTATTTTGGTGGTTAGCGTACTTTATTTTTTGATGAATTGCATTTTTAACTCACAAACATTAAAACTGGGACCAGCTACGGGTGGGAATCTGCGTTATTTACTCATTATTTCACCTTTGGTGGCTATTTTGGGGACTTTGCAAGTGGAGAAATTCAAAGAGAGTCAGTATAAAAAACCTATCCTGATTTTAGTTTGCCTATTTACGCTTTTAGTTGCCATTTTTATGACGCACCCACACAATTTTGTAATTTTTGATGAAAAACAAAGAGATTGGATTCCTTTGCTTGGCGTAATGGCAGGTGTCTTTCTGATGTTTCTGCCTTTGAAGCCCAGCCAAGATTTGATTGGATTGAGCGCGATTGCAGTCGTTTTTGTATTGCTAACTGTACGCCCCTTCAAGCTATCTGATGAAGACAAAACCTGTAAATTGCTGGCGCGTTGGTACGAAAATCATGTATCAGCCAAAGGTGAACCGCCGCAGTTATTTGTCCATCACGAAATGTTTTATTATTTTTTGGGCAAAACGCCTTATGATTTTAAGTCAAAACCAAAGGCAATCGAGGAAAAATTCTTAAAAGATGCGCCCAAAGGAAGTTTGATAATTTGGGATTCACACTACTCATATCGCCCTAAAATGCGCCCAGAAAGCCTGATGTATGAATATTTTTCAGAAAAACCTACGCAATACGAGCTAATGAATCAGCTTGTAGCTGATGACCAGAGTTTTGGCGTATTGATTTTTGAGAGGAAATAAGAATAGGTGATTTTTAACAGATTCTCTTTCTCTGTTTTGATTAAGTAATTCAACTTTTATAAACGTTTCTTTGTTTAATTACTTAGTAGGTGCTTTAAAGTATATCAATGACGGAAAACGAAAATCAACGTAGGCAGGCAGACCAAAACTGGTTGCGTTATATCAGACAGTTCGAAAACTATTTGCGTTTGGAAAAAGCAATGTCCGAAAACTCTATTGAGGCATATATCAGGGACATCAATAAGTTGTATCAGTTCGCCAGTATGCAGGCACAAATCTTTGAACCTGTGTGTGTTACTCCTGACCACTTAGGGCAGTTTGTGAAGTACCTGCATGGATTTAATGTGGCTAATAATTCGCAAGCACGCATTTTGGCAGGGATTCGGTCATTTTATAAGTTTTTGGAAGAGGAAAACCTCATAGACAGCAATCCTACTGACCACATTGTCAGACCCCAACTCAAGCAGGTATTGCCTGATGTGCTGGATTTTTGGGAGATAGAAAAGATGCTCAATGCGATTGACTTATCAACTGAAGAAGGCATGAGGAATCGTACCATGATAGAAACGCTGTATAGTTCGGGGCTGAGAGTCAGTGAGTTAATAGGATTACGACTGACTGATGTATATTTTGAGGTGGGTTTTCTGAAGATTTTTGGGAAGGGGAGCAAGGAACGCTTAGTGCCACTTGGCGGTGATGCAGGGAAATACCTCAAAATTTATGTGGAGCAGATTCGCTGCCATATTGCGCCCAAAGCTGGGCAGGAAAATTTTGTATTTCTCAATAAGCGCGGCAGTGCGTACACGCGCATGACCATTTTTAATATTGTCAAAGAGGCAGCAGAAAATGCAGGCGTGCAGAAAAGTGTAAGTCCGCATACTTTTCGTCATTCGTTTGCGACGCACCTGATAGAAGGCGGCGCAGATTTGCGTGCCGTCCAAGAGATGCTGGGGCATGAATCCATCATCACCACAGGCATTTATACGCACTTAGACCGCGAATATTTGCGACAAATTATCCAAGAACATCACCCACGCGCCAAGCGAAAGAAACAAACGGAGGAAGAACACAATCCGTTTTGATTGGGTTATAGTTTCTTATTTTGGACACTTACTTTAAGAAACTATGGTGTACCCCAAAGTTTGGACGATTTTAGTATAAAACTAAGGTGAATAGGTAAGCCCTTGACTATCGCATTTGGGCGGCACTCCGCTTAATTTGCTGTCCAAAAAACGAGGTACATTATACTTTTTCAATGATAAAATTGTGATTGGTATAAATGCAAATGTCTGCGGCAATAGTCAGCGATTCGCGAACAATTTCCTCCGCAGTCAGGTGCGAAGCGTGCGCCTTCAGTGCCAGAGCTGCTGACTGCGCGTACATGGAGCCAGAGCCAATGGAAGCCACCTGTTTGTCAGGCTCTAACACATCTCCCGAACCAGAAATGATGAGCATTTCGCTTGCATTTGCTACGATAATCATAGCCTCTAAATGCCTGAGAAAGCGGTCAGTACGCCACTCTTTGGCAAGCTCGATGGCGGCGCGGCGCAAGTTCCCACCATACGAATTTAACTTTTCCTCGAAGCGTTCTAAGAGGCTAAAAGCGTCAGCCGTCGAGCCAGCAAAGCCCGCAACGACCTTGCCGTCCATGAGTTTTCTGATTTTGCGAACATTGCTTTTGGCGACAGTTGCGCCCATAGTAGCCTGTCCGTCAGCACCTATTACGATGTCGCCATTGTGAATTACACCGAGTACGGTGGTGGCGTGAATGGTTGGTTGCATAGAAAAAATTTAATTTTTAATTTTCTTTACCTTTATGGTTGTCTGACAATTTTTGTGGAATCAATTAGAAATGGCTAAACACCTCCATCTCAGATTTTCAAAATTAGGCATACCAAAAGCGGTTCTTCTTACACTTCTAATGAGGTTGTTCAGTCCTTCCG